>NZ_JAMYTD010000047.1:0-45593 GCF_040322255.1 Mesorhizobium sp. M0166
GCTCCCATGCAGAACCTGGCCCATAGTGCATCCTTTGATTCGGACGACAATGATGAACCATCAAAGCCTGGGATCAAACATCTAGTCTCGTCCGATGTTCCAGACGCTCGTCGAATTTCAGCGCACGATCTATCTGACGCTCGGCGAACAGATCAAGCTGCTTTCGGCAGGAGGCAATTGGCTGGCGTTCGTGGCCTTCCTGCCGATGGGTGTCGTGTTCGGGGCTGCCCATGCGCTGACGCCGGGTCACAGCAAGGCCGTGCTGGCGACTTATCTTGCCGGTTCGGATGCGAAGGTCTCGCGCGGCCTGCTCGTATCTATCACGCTATCGTTCACGCATGTGACGATTGCCGTTCTGATTGCGGCTCTCTCGCTGCCACTGGTTTCCATAGCATTGGGCAGCGTCGGCCGCGCTCCGCTTCTGGAGCATATCAGTCGCGGATTGCTGGGCCTCATTGGCGTCTGGATGCTCTGGCGCGCTTTGAGCCACAGCCATCACCACAGGCACGAGGGCGAGGCTGTCGGCGTCATGGCAGGCCTGATCCCATGCCCGTTGACGCTTTTCGCGATGACTTTCGCGATCTCCAGGGGTGTTCCGGTCGCGGGCGTCCTGTTTGCCATCACCATGATGGTCGGCGTGGCGCTGACGCTGTCCTGCGTCGCGGTGTTGTCGATCCTGTTTCGGGAACGGCTTGTACAGTTTTTCGCGCGCCAGCCACGGCTGTTCGAAACCATCTCCCGGACCATCGAGGGCGCCGCCGGTCTCGCCCTTGCCGGCGTCGCTGTCTGGCAGATCACATCAACCTGAGAGAAAATATGGTTTCAGCCACTGCATGGCGTCCGGGCCGGTGCAGCGGTTGGAACGAGCCCAGGCGACGTCGGTCATGTCACATCGATGACGACCATCAGCCCGCCGCCGCCCTTTTCCTCGACATTGTTGTTCGTGGTGTGATGCGGGATGTGGCAATGGATCAGCCATTTGCCCGGACGCTGCGCCTTCCAGATCACGTCGTAGCGCTGACCAGGCCCGACGTTGATCGTATCGGCAAGGAAACGACCGGACGCAGGAATCGTTTCGCCGTCGCGGGCAACGACCTCGAACGGTCCGCCATGGATATGCATCGGATGGATGAAGCCGTTGTTGGTGCCGATGAACCGCACCTTGAGCGTCTCGCCGACCTTCATCGGGATCGTCTCGGTCGAGGGATAGGCCTTGCCGTTGATGGTGAAGAAATTCGGCATGCCGCCGTCCATCGGCATCGACGGGTAGGTCAGCCCTTCCCGCACCAGCCATTCCTGAAGCTCGATGACGTAGTCATGGTCGGCCGCGACCTCGTCGGCGGGATTGGCGGGATCGATGATCAGCGCACCGTAGAGGCCGAGTGCCTGGGTCCGGTCGGGCTTCGCATGGGGGTGGTAGAAATAGGTTCCGTGCTGGGTTGCAGTGAATTCGTATGAATAGGATTGGCCGGTTTCGATCGGCGCCTGCGTGATTTCGGCCGGCCCATCCATCTGGTTCGGCAAGATCAAGCCATGCCAATGCACCGTCGTTTCCTCGGGCAGGCCGTTGGTAACGTTGATCCTGACCCGATCGCCCTGACGAATGTGAATTCGCGGACCGGGAATCTGGCCATTATAGGCATAGGCGTCGACCGCGACGTCCGGCAGGATCTGCCAGCGGACCACTGAAGGCCTGAGCTCGAACACCTTGATGCCGTTCTCCATCCGAAAAGGCAGTTCCTGGTCGCCCCTTGCCGTCAGGCCATAAGAGGCGGCCACGAGGCGTGGATCGGTAGCGGCCATGTCGCGCATCGTATCGGCCGGCGTGTCGCGATCCATGATCATGCCTTGCGGCATGATCACCCCGCCGACGTCGCGTGCCGACAGCGTCAGGTTCAGCCAGTTCGCAGGCGCGACCATGCCGATGGCGAGCGCCAGCAGGGAGACGGCACCCAGGGCAGCGACCTGCGGCGTCGTGGCATCTGTCTCCATGTGATGGCCGCCGCCTTTGCCTTTGTGGGAAGCCATATTGTGGCGCTGTCCGCGATGGCCACTGGCGTCGGCCTGCTGCATTTGCATCTGCGCATGTTGCCTCGTTCCAGGCTGCTCTCGACCATCGATGCCGGCTGCCTGCGCGCGCTGTGTCATCAACCCATGCTTCAAGCCGCGGGCGACCAGCCAGACATTGGCCGGGTAGGCAAGCGCAAAGCCGGCGATGACGCCGATCGACATCACGCCCCAGAACAACAGCTCCGTCGGTTCCATCGCGCGCATGTCGCGGCCCATCATCAGAAAACTCATGACCGGCGCCATGCCGGCCATCATGAAGTTCATCGAGATGAACTCGGGCAGGAAGCTCTTGCGTACGTTCTCCCGATAGGTGCCGCCCATCATCGATTTCATGAACAGCGACTGGAAGATGAACAGGCCGAAGGCAAAGCCGGCGAGATATTCGACGATCAGGTCGATCCACATCGGCAGGCCAAGCGCCGCCGTGATGGCGGCGGCAAGAATGATGCCGGTGGCATCGCCTGCGACGCAGTGGATGGTGGAGCCGACGCCCTGCTTCCAGAGCGGCCGGGTGAAGAGTTCATGCTCGCCCGGCCGGGGCTCCTTGTCGGCGAGCACGTAGAGCAGCAAGCCGAGCGGACCCATATAGAGGGTGACCAGGATGAAGCCCCATTTCATCACCACCGGCTCGGGATTGTTGCGATATTGGTCGAAGCCGACATAAAGCGTCGAAGCCAGCGCCAGCGCGAACCAGACGACGAGGAAATAATCGATCGGTTGGATAAGCATCAGGATGAGCCCTTGACCTGCCGCCGCACTACGCTTCCCATCACAGGAAGGTCAAGGGCTTTTGAGCCAGCTCAAATCATCGCTGCTGTGCCGAGGCAGTACATCGAAATTTGCCTCTTGACCTTCCCATGATGGGAACCTTTATGTCGTGTGGCAACTGCCCGGTTGGAGTTGCAAACCCATGACTGCCGTCACTCCTCGAATCCCAGACGAGCCTGTTTCCGCTCCCGCGATTCAGATTGGCACCGAGGGGCATGACCTTGCGCCTCCTGTGTCGCCCGCCCGAAAAGGCGCTGAAGACGGGTGGCATGACGTGACCGAGGCCAATGTCAATCTGGCTACGGAGCGTGCCACCTGAGCTATACCGCGTGCCGACGCGCGTGACCTTAATCTCGGAGACAACACATGAATCGACGCAGTTTTCTGGCGGCAGGCGCTGCCACGGTTCTCGCTAGTCCGCGCGCCATCGCCCAGATGAAGATGGACGAGATGCCCGGCATGGATATGGGGCACGCGGGCCACGACATGGGCGCAGCGCCAAAAAGCGCAGCCATGCTGCCTGAGGGCCAGGCGTTGCGCGAGTTGCCGCTGCTAGCCAATGAAGCCGATACACCCCGCCTGTTCAGAGCGAACCTCACGGCTGAACCCGCCATGGTTCGCTTTGCAGAAGGGCTCGACACGCCAATCCTTGGGTACAATGGCATGAGCCCGGGGCCATTGATCGAGGTGACTGAAGGCGACCGTGTCGAAATTGCATTCACGAACCGAATTCCTGAAGAGACGAGCACCGTCCATTGGCATGGCATGCCGGTTCCGGCTGACCAGGATGGCAATCCGATGGACGCCGTTGCGACGGGCACGGAGCGCAACTACAGCTTCGAACTGCCCGAAGGAAGCGCGGGCTCGTACTGGTATCATCCGCATCCGCACGGCAAGACGGCCGAGCAGGTCTACCGCGGACTTGCCGGCGCGTTCGTGGTCAAGCCGAGGGCCGACCCGATCCCGGCCGAGTATGGCGACACTGTGCTGGTGTTCACAGACCTTCGCCTTGCCGCCGACGGCACCATGCCGGACAACACCATGGTCGATTTGATGAACGGGCGCGTCGGCGATCACGTGCTGGTCAACGGACAGAAAAATCCCGCGCTATCGGTCCCGTTTGGAACAAAGCGGCGATTTCGGTTCTACAACGCGACCAACGCGCGCTTTTTGCGGCTCTCCTTCGACGGCGCACCCATGACGATCATTGGCACCGATGGCGGTCTGCTGGCGGCGCCGGTGGCAGCCAAGGACGTCCTGCTCAGCCCGGCGGAACGCCTTGAACTGATCGTCTCGTTTGAGAAGCCCGGCCCCGTCACCCTGAACACGCTCGACTACGATCGCGGCTGGATGGGCGCAGGCCGCCCCGCCGATGCAGGCCTGACATTGCTTACGGTTAATGTTTCGGACACGCCTGCAGAGACGTTTCCTCCGCTGCCGGAAAGGCTTCGACCAATTGCACAACTTGGCACCCCTGCCGTCAGCCGGCGTTTCGTGTTCACCGAGACGATGACGATGAGCGCGACGGACATGCAGATGGGATTCCTGATCAACGGCGCGGCGTTCGACATGGGCCGCGTCGACGTGGTGTCAAAAACAGGACAGGTCGAGCTCTGGGAAATCGTCAACAAGGCCGACATGGACCATCCGTTCCATGTGCACGGGACGCAGTTCCAGGTGGTCGAGCACGAACGTGGTGGGCAGGTCTCGAAACCGGCCTATCTCGCCTGGAAGGACACGGTCAACGTGGCACGCGGCGAAACGGTGCGGCTTTTGCTGCGCCAGGATCGCCCCGGGCGGAGGATGTATCATTGCCACATCCTGGAGCACGAGCAGCTCGGCATGATGGGCATCGTCGACGTGCAGGCCTAGTCGGTCGTTCGACGTGGCTGCACTGGCAATCTATGGCGTCCTGTTCACCAGCGCATTCCTCGCCGCAACGATCTTGCCGTTCTCGTCGGAAGTTGTGCTCGCCGGCTTGATCGCCGGCGGCCGTGGCGATCCGGTGCTGCTTTGTGCGATCGCCACGATCGGCAACACGCTCGGCTCGGTGGTGAACTGGATGCTGGGGCGTGGCATCGACATGCTCCAGTCCAGGCGATGGTTTCCCGTCACTCGTGAACGATACGAGCGGGCGAGCCGGACCTTTCGCCGCTTTGGCGCGTGCTTGCTCCTGTTCGCCTGGTTGCCGGTCGTCGGGGACGCGTTCACCGTCGCGGCAGGCGCGGCCCGCATCCATCTCGGCGTATTCGTGATGCTTGTCGCATTGGGCAAGGCTGCACGATATGCGGTGATCGTCGCAGGGGGATTGTGGGTGCTAAGATAGTGCCCGATGCTCGCCATCGACCAAAGGGCAGATCCCCCGAGCATCACCACTCGTCGAATACGCGCGGAGCCAAGCAAGGCAGAGAGGCCGTCCGCCGGTCTTGTCCCGAACCGGCGTACAGGATCAGTGCAGGATCTGCGACAGGAACAGCTTCGTGCGCTCATGGCGCGGGTGGTCGAAGAACTCGGCCGGCGTGTTCTGCTCGACGATCTGACCCTGATCCATGAAGATCACCCGGTTGGCGACTTTGCGCGCAAAGCCCATTTCGTGGGTGACGCAGAGCATGGTCATGCCTTCCTCGGCCAGCCCGACCATCGTCTCCAGCACTTCCTTGATCATTTCCGGATCGAGAGCCGAGGTCGGCTCGTCGAAAAGCATGATGCGCGGGTTCATGCACAGCGAGCGGGCGATCGCCACGCGCTGTTGCTGGCCGCCGGAAAGCTGGCCGGGATATTTGTTGGCCTGTTCCGGGATCTTGACGCGCTTGAGGAAATGCATGGCGATTTCCTCGGCCTGCTTCCGCGGCATCTTGCGCACCCAGATCGGCGCCAGCGTGCAATTTTCCAGAATGGTCAGATGCGGGAACAGGTTGAAGTGCTGGAACACCATGCCGACCTCGCGGCGCACCTCGTCGATCTTCTTCAGATCGTTGGTCAGTTCCTTGCCGTCGACTATGATCTTGCCCTTCTGGTGTTCCTCCAGCCGGTTGATGCAGCGGATCATCGTCGATTTGCCGGAGCCCGACGGGCCGCAGATGACGATCCGCTCGCCGCGCATCACCTTTAGATTGATGTCCTTCAGCACATGGAATTCGCCGTACCATTTGTGCATGGCAATGATGTCGATGGCGACATCGGTGGTGGAAATGTGCATCTTGGCGGCATTGACCTTGATCTCTTCCGCGCTGACGGCGTTTTCTATGACCATGACAAGGTCCCCTTTTTAGCGTTTGTGGCCGGTGTCGAGACGGCGTTCCGTGTACATTGAATAACGCGACATGCCGAAGCAGAACAGCCAGAAGATGAAGGCCGCGAACACCAGGCCGGATCTGGCCGTCTGCGGCGTCGCCCAATTGGCGTCGGAGAAGTTCTGCTTGACGATGCCGAGGAGGTCGAACATCGAGATGACGATGACCAGGCTGGTGTCCTTGAACATGCCGATGAAGGTGTTGACGATGCCGGGAATGACCAGCTTCAGCGCCTGCGGCATGACGACCAGACCCATCTTCTGCCAGTAGCTGAGGCCGAGCGAATCGGCGCCCTCATACTGACCTTTGGGGATCGCCTGCAGGCCGCCGCGCACCACTTCGGCCATGTAGGCGGCGGCAAACAGCGACACGCCGATCAGCGCGCGCAGGAACTTGTCGAAGCTGACGCCGGCCGGCAGGAACAGCGGCAGCATCACGCTGGCAAAGAACAGCACGGTAATCAGCGGGATGCCGCGTACCGTCTCGATGAAGACCACGCACAGCAGCTTGACGATCGGCATGTTCGAGCGCCGGCCGAGCGCCAGCACGATGCCGATCGGCAGCGACACGGCTATGCCGACGAAGGACAGGCTGAGCGTCACCAGCAGCCCACCCCAACGCGACGTCTCGACATGCGGCAGGCCGAACATGTCGCCGACCAGCAGAACGAAGGCGACGACCGGCAGCGCCAGGAAGAGAAGAATGGCGTTCAGCCCTTTGCGCGGTACGCGCGGGATGAGCAAAGGCACCAGCAGTGCCACGAACAGGATGGCCACCACGATCGGCCGCCAACGCTCCTCGATAGGATAGGTGCCGAACATGAACTGGCCGAACTTGGCGTTGACGAATGCCCAGCAAGCACCAGTCCAGCCATCCGGCTGGATGCCTCCTTGCGCCACGGTGGCGCAGACCGAGCGGTCCGGTCCGGTCCACTGGGCGTTGATGAAGGCCCAATTGATGATTTGCGGCAGGATCATAGCGACCAGCGCGATGCCGACGATCGTGAGGATGGTGTCGCCCGTGGTGGCAATCAGGTTCTTGCGGATCCAGGCGGTGAGGCCACGCTCGCTCGACGGCGCCGGCTGCGCCAGCACCATCTCCGTCCGCACCCAGGACATGTCGTGTTCCTGCATGGCCCTACCTCTCCACCAGCGCCATCCTGGCATTGACGACGTTCATGATCGCCGACGTGATCAGGCTGAGCGCGAGATAGACAGCCATCATGATCACCACGCCTTCGACCGCCTGCCCGGTCTGGTTCAAGACAGTGCCAGCGGTCGCCGTCAGGTCCGGATAGCCGATGGCGATGGCGAGCGAAGAGTTCTTGGTTAGGTTGAGATACTGGCTGGTCAGCGGCGGGATAACGATGCGCATCGCCTGCGGCACGACGACAAGCCTGAGGATCGATCCCGAGCGCAGCCCGAGTGCCGCGGCCGCCTCGGTCTGGCCCGTGCTGACGCCCCTGATGCCGGCGCGCACAATCTCGGCGATGAAGGCGGCCGTATAGCAGGACAACGCCAGATAAAGTGACAGGAACTCCGGCCTGACCTGAAAGCCGCCGACCAGGTTGAAGGTCGATTGTTTCGGGAATTCGAAGCTCAACGGAAAGCCGCTCAGCGCGTAGGCCAGCAGCGGCAGGCCGACGATCAACGCTATGGATGTCCAGAGCACCGGGAACGGCTGACCCGTCGCCATCTGCCGCTGTCGCGCCTTGCGGGCAACGAACCAGGCCATAGCGATGCCGAGGAGCAGAGCGACCAGGATCAGCCAGGAGCCGTCGCCCCAGATAGCGCGCGGAAAATAGAAGCCGCGCTGGTTGAGAAAGGAGCCGAACAGCAAATTGATGCTCTCGCGCGGCGGCGGCAGCACCGCAAGCACGCCGGAATACCAGAAGAAGATGACCAGCAGCGGCGGGATGTTGCGAAACACCTCGACATAGACCGTGCAGATCTTCCTGATCAGCCAGTTGCGCGACAGTCGGCCGATGCCGACGATGAAACCGATGATGGTGGCGGTGATGATGCCGACGACGGCCACGATCACGGTGTTGATGAAGCCGACCAGGATGGCTCGGAAATAAGTCGAATCTGACGAATAAGCGATGGCACTTTCGCTGATGTCGAAACCGGCGCGGCCCTTGAGAAAGCCGAAGCCGGAGGCGATGTGCAAGCGTGTCAGATTGACGATGACGTTGTGGGTAACCCACCAGACTCCCGCTACCAGCAGGACGAGGACCACTGCCTGAAAGAATATACCGCGGACCCGAGGATCATTGATGAAGGAACCGCGGCTTGGCTCCTCGCGAAGAACTTCCTGCGATGCCATTCGACAGTCCCCTGGAAAGAGAGACCGGAAGGCAGACGATCTGCCTTCCGTATCCATTGTCGATCAGCGGATCGGCGGAGCGTATTGCAGGCCACCCTTGGTCCACAGCGCGTTGATGCCGCGCGCGATCTTCAGCGGGCTGCCGGAGCCGACATTGCGCTCGAACATCTCGCCGTAATTGCCGACGGCCTTGACGATGTTAACGACCCAGTCATTGGAGACACCGAGATCGGTGCCGATCTTAGTGTCGGCTTCCTGGCCGAGCACGCGCTTGATCTCGGGACTGTCCGAGTTCTTCATCTCGTCGACATTGGCCTTGGTGATGCCGAGCTCCTCGGCGTCGAGCAGCGCGAAATAGGTCCACTTGACGATGTGGTACCACTGGTCGTCGCCCTGGCGCACGGCCGGCCCAAGCGGTTCCTTGGAGATGATCTCAGGCAACACGACATGGTCGGCCGGCGCGCCGAGGGTCAGGCGGATACCATAGAGGCCCGACTGGTCGGTGGTGTAGACGTCGCAGCGGCCGGCATCATAGGCGGCGTTGACCTCTTCCAGCTTTTCGAAGACGACCGGGTTGTACTCCATCTTGTTCGACTTGAAATAGTCGGCAAGGTTGAGCTCGGTCGTGGTGCCGCTCTGCACGCACACCGCCGCGCCCGAAAGCTGCAGCGCCGAGTTCACGCCCGGAAGCTTCTTGGCGTTGATCATGAAGCCCTGGCCGTCATAATAAGTCGTGCCGATGAAGTTCAGGCCGAGTGCGGTGTCGCGATTGATGGTCCAGGTGGTGTTGCGCGACAGGATGTCGATCTCGCCCGACTGCAGAGCGGTAAACCGCTCCTTGGCGCTGAGCGGCGTAAACTTCACCTTGGTGCCATCGCCGAACACGGCGGCCGCCACAGCGCGACAGAAGTCCGCGTCGATGCCTTGCCACTCACCCTTGTCGTCCGGCGCCGAGAAGCCGGCCAGACCGGTCGAGACGCCGCATTGGATGAAGCCCTTCGCCTTGACATCGTCGAGCGTGGCCGCCGAAGCCGCCGAAGCCGCGAATCCAAACGCGGCGGCGCCCAAAACGCCGATTGCAATGTGTTTCATGACCCACAGACCCTTTTCTGTTTTTTCCAGGCGAACCTGACTTTTCCCGTGTGAACGCAGCTATGTATCCCGGCCCATTACCGGAATCCCGCATCGTAATCGACGCGCTGCCTCCCATTCACGAACAACATCGAAGGCGATTATTCCTGTGAGGTCAAGGGAAATGACCGAATTCGAAAGACTTTGAAAACCAACCGCCTGAAATGCCTGAAATTGCAGACAAACGCGCCCGCAAATTGGTCAGCGCGCCAATAAAGCCGGCAAAGTCCGACCGTGACTTGCCAAGCACAGCTGGCAGCCGTCCAGAAGAACTACGGCGCATTGCTGAATTGGCATATTCAAGAGCTTGGCCTGGCGAGTGCGCTGCGGTTGCGCGGCCAATGCCGCCGCACTATGGCTAACGACCAACCCATGGGACGAAAAGCAATGGCAAAAGACGGCAGCGAGATGGGCATCAACACGCGGCTCGCCCATTCCGGCAACAACCCGCATGACTATTTCGGCTTCGTCAATCCGCCGGTGGTGCATGCCTCGACCGTGCTCTATCCCAACGCAGCGACGATGGCTTCACGCAGCCAGAAATACACCTACGGCACGCGCGGCACGCCGACCACCGATGCGCTGAATAGCGCGATCGATGCGCTGGAAGGCTCCGCCGGCACGGTCGCGGTGCCGTCCGGCCTGGCGGCGGTGACGTTGCCGCTGCTCGCCTTCCTGTCGGCCGGCGATCATCTGCTGATCGTCGATTCCGTCTATCATCCGACCCGTAACCTCGCCGACACGATGCTGAAGCGGCTGGGCATCGAGGTCGAGTATTACGAACCGCGCATCGGCGCCGGCATCGCGGCGCTGATCAAGCCCAACACCAGGGTGGTGTTCACCGAATCGCCGGCCTCCAACACTTTCGAGGTGCAGGACATACCGGCCATCGCCAAGGCAGCGCATGCCGCCGGCGCCATCGTCATGATGGACAATACCTGGGCGACGCCGCTCTACTTTCGCCCCCTCGACCATGGCGTCGACATCTCAATCCACGCGGCGACGAAATACCCGGCCGGCCATTCCGACGTGCTGCTCGGCACGGTGTCGGCCAATGCGGACTGCTGGAAGCAGCTTTTCGAGACGTTCAACACGATGGGCTGCTGCGCCGGGCCTGACGACGTCTACCAGGTGCTGCGCGGCCTGCGCACGATGGGTGTGCGGCTGGAGCGCCATCAAAAGAGCGCGCTTGCCCTCGCCGGCTGGCTGGAGGGTCAGCCGGGCGTAGCGCAAGTGCTGCATCCGGGGCTGCCCAGCCATCCCGACCACGCCATGTGGAAGCGCGATTTCTGCGGATCGAGCGGCATCTTCTCTATCGTTCTTGCAGGCGGCGGACAGAAGCAGCAGCACGCCTTCCTCGACGCGTTGAAGTTTTTCGGCCTCGGCTATTCCTGGGGCGGCTATGAGAGCCTTGCCGTGCCGGTATTCCTGGGCGACCGCACTGTCGCCAAAGGCCCGTATGACGGGCCGCTAGTGCGTCTGCAGATCGGGCTCGAGGATGTCGAGGATTTGAAAGCCGACCTGGCGCGCGGGCTGGCGGCGGCCGCTGAGGCCTGAGCCAGCACCTTTCCAGGCTGAGTCAGGAAATCGACGTAACAGCCTGGAAAACTTGCGATCCTGAGCGATGTCATGCGACCGATCAGCCGATGAAAACGGTGTCTACAAAATAGAGGCGGCGGTGCGGTGAAGGCGGTAGAATAGCCTATGCCAGTCCTTGACACTGATTGAGGCTGGCCGCGGAATCGGTCGGGAACCTTTTGTCGGCTGATGCATCCAATGTCGCGATGAGAAGCCTATCAGGAGATCGGCCATGCCTGCTGCGTTGACGGCAACGCCCGCCGCTTCTGGCGACATGCAGCTTGTCGGCCGCGCGCTGGCACGTGATGGCGATGCATTCCGTACCATCATCAAGACGCACAACCAAAGGCTCTACCGCATCGCCCGCGGCGTCGTGCGTAACGACAGCGAGGCCGAGGACATCGTCCAGGAGGCCTATGTCAGCGCCTTTGCCCATCTCGAGTCCTTTCGCGGCGATGCCTCACTCGCCACGTGGCTGTCGCGTATCGTCATCAACGAAGCGCTCGGCCGCTTGCGCAAAAGGCGGCGAATGGTAGCGATGCCCGAAAACCCGCAAGCCGAAATCATCCGGTTTCCCCTCAACCCGAGCGACGATCCGGAGCGGACGATGGCGCAACGGCAGATCCTTGAGCTTGTCGAACGGGCAACCGACAGTCTTCCCGATGTCTACCGGATGGTGTTCGTGGCGCGAGTCATCGAGGGATTGAGCATCGAGGAGACCGCTGAACTGCTTGGCGTGCGACCAGAAACCATCAAGACCCGGCTCCACCGCGCCCGTGTGCTAGTGCGCAAAGCGCTGGACGACCAGATCGGCCCGGTGCTGCTCGACGCCTTTCCGTTCGCCGGCCGGCGCTGCGAGCGGCTGACCAATGGCGTGATGCAGCGGCTTGGTCTTTCCGGATAGGCCGCGCCGATTTTCGCGGGAACGTTTGGCGGCGACCTGCATCCAATGAGCATCACTGAAAACGAAGCCCGATGCCGTTCCGCGTCGGGGCGAAGGAGAGCATCATGTTTATTCGATCGACCGCGGCACTGACCGCATTTTTCCTGCTTAGCGCAGCACCCTTGTCGCAAGCTGCCGACAAGCCGACCGATCCGCAGATCGCACATATCGCCTACACAGCCGGCGTGCTTGACGTCGAGGCGGCCAAGCAGGCGCTGAAGAAATCGAAGAACAAGGAGGTCGTGGATTTCGCCAAGGACATGGTGCGAGATCACGAAGCGGTCAACAAACAGGCTCTCGACCTGGTCAAGAAGCTCAAGGTCACGCCTGAGGACAATCCGACCAGCAAGGCGCTGACCAAGGCGGCGGCCGAGGAACGTGCCAAGCTTGCCAAGCTCAAGGGCGCAGCGTTCGACAAGGCCTATGTCGCCAATGAAGTGGCCTACCACAAGCAGGTCGACGGCGCGCTCGAAACACTGCTGATCCCGTCGGCCAGCAATGCCGAGCTGAAGAGCCTGCTGGAAACCGGCCTGAAAATATTCCAGGGCCACGAACAGCACGCCGAACACGTCGCCGGCATGCTGAAGTGAGGATTGAGCCAATGATGTCGAGGCGGCATCTGTGGTTTGCGCTGGCGCTGACCATCGGCGCCGCGCCGGCCAAGGCCGAAACCATCGAGGTGACGATCGACAAGCTTGTGTTTTCGCCGGCAAAGATCGAGGCGAAGGTCGGCGACACAATCAGGTGGGTGAACAAGGACGTGTTCGCCCACACGGCAACCGTCAACGGCGGCTGGGAAGTGATGATCCCGCCGAAGAAGGCGGCGAGCCTGACGGTGAAGAACGCGGAATCGGTCGATTATTTCTGCCGCTTCCATCCGAACATGAAAGGCCATCTCACGGTGACGTCGCCCTGACTGGCTACTGCATGTCGCGCAAAGTGTGCAGCGGTTTTGCCATAACGACATGTATAAAAAGAGCCTGAAGCGCGTCGCATGCGGCCGATCGAATGCGACGCGCTTTTAGGCCGCCAGCCATGCCGTCCCGACAAGAAGCGTGACCAGCGTCAACGGCAGGCCGACCTTGAAGAAGGCGATGAAGTCCAGCGGTTTGCCAGAGACCCGCGCGTGCTCGGCGACAATCAGGTTGGCGACCGAGCCGAGCAGCGTGAAATTGCCGGCCAGCGTCGAGCTCATGGCGACGACCAGCCAGGCCCGGTCGGGGTTTTCCAGTCCGGGCACGAACGGCTTCAGCGCCAGCACGGCCGGGACATTGCTCATGATATTGGAAAGCACTGCGGTGAAGCCAGACAGCCGCCAGACATCATTCAGCCCAAGGTCCTTTGCCGAAGCGACGATGTCGGGCGTAAGCAATGTCTTCTCCGCCCCGGCGACCACGATGAACAGCCCGGCGAACATGAACAGCAGCGGCCCATCGATCTCGCGATAGATGCGCTCAGGCTTGATGGCGCGGGTCAGCAACAGAATCGCGCCGCCGATCAGCGCTGCCTTGGCGACCGGAACGCCGGCAAAGAAGGCGATCGCCAAACCGATACAGACGACCACCGCCTTCAGCACCTGCCCCGGCAGCATGCGGCCGCGATAGACTTCGGGGCTGAGCTCGGCCTTGCGTGAAAATTCAGTGCGGTAGACGATGCGGATGATAACGATGACGGCGACGAGGCCGAACGCCGCGACCGGCGCAAGCGCCGCCGAGAAGGCCGGATAGGAAATCCCCGACAGGGCGCCGATGACCATGTTCTGCGGATTGCCGGTGATGGTGGCGACACTGCCGCAATTGGATGCGGTCGCCGTGGCGATCAGGTAGGGAACCGGGTTGCGGTTGATGACGCGGGTGACATGGACGACGATCGGCGCCATGACCAGGCAGATGGCATCATTGACCAGGAATGCCGACAGGACGCCGGTCAACAGCGTCACCATCACCAGCAGCATGAACGGCGCATGCGCATGCTCGATGGCGAACCCGCCGAGCGCGCGAAAGGCGCCCGACACTTTCAGATGCGCCACGACGATCATCATGCCGAGCAGAAGCGTGATGGTGTCGAAGCTGATGGCGCGGTAGGCGTCTTCCATATCGAGGGCGCCGATGGCGATCATCGCCGCACCGCCGAGCAGCGCGATGCCTGCCCGGTCGAGGCGCAGCCCGGGTATCCTGCCGATGGCGACGCCGGCATAGGTCAGGACCAGGATCAGCAATGCCGCCGCGCCCATCGCTGTCATGTGTCGGAAATCCTGTGCGACTGGCGAGTGAACCTGTCCGGAATGGACCTGGAAATATTGGCGATCCCGACAGGATTCGAACCTGTGACCATCGGCTTAGAAGGCCGGTGCTCTATCCAGCTGAGCTACGGGACCGCTGGCCGGCCGCGTGACCGGCGGATTGTGCCGGCAGGGCCGGTATGGATCAATGCGTCCAGGGCGTCCTGCGGTCATAGCGGAAATTCTCCGCATAGGAAATCTGGCGGCGCTTGATTTCCTTCGGCTCCTCGACGCGGAAAGCCAGCCCTTCCTTCTCGGCATAGGCGACCGCCTCTTCTCTTGTGTCGAAGGTCAGCCTGATCTGGCTTCGCATGTCGCCGGACGTGGTGTAGCCCATCAGCGGATCGATCTTCTTGCGCTGCTCAGGATCGAATTCCAGCACCCAATAGCCGGTCTTGGCCTTGCCGGACTGCATCGCGGTTTTGGCTGGGCTGAAAATGCGGACTGACATGACCACCTCATTGCTGGTTGCAAGCACACGACCCCGAGACCGGATTACTGTTCTCTGGCCATGCACTAGCCCGTCATTACTGCGCAATGCCGCCGGCAGCAAGGCCGATGGCTTTTTACGCTTGCTTTGGCGGGCTGAAATCACTAGGCAACAGACCGTTCGGAGTGTAGCGCAGCCTGGTAGCGCATCTGGTTTGGGACCAGAGGGTCGGGAGTTCGAATCTCTCCACTCCGACCATTCATCAAGCAAATCTCGTCGGCAGGGCAAGCGGATCGCGCTCTAGCGTGTCTCCATCGCCGGTCATGGTTAAGCGACGGACGGACAGCACGAGCCCGCGCTGCCCGTCCGACATGTAAGCCGTCAGCCCTGGATGAAGGCCAGCAGATCCGGATTGATGATCTCCGGGTGGGTGGTGCACATGCCGTGCGGCAGGCCCTTGTAGACCTTGAGCGTGCCGTGCTTCACCAGCTTGGCCGCAAGCAGCGCGGAATCGGCGATCGGTACGATCTGGTCGTCGTCGCCATGCATGATCAGGACGGGAACCTCGATCTTTTTGAGGTCGTCGGTGAAATCGGTCTCCGAGAATGCCTTGATGCAGTCGTAATGGGCCTTGGCTCCGCCCATCATGCCCTGGCGCCACCAATTGTCGACGGCGCCTTGCGAGACCTTGGCGCCCTCGCGGTTGAAGCCATAGAACGGGCCGGCCGGCACATCCCTGTAGAACTGGGCGCGGTTAGCGGCCAGAGCCGCGCGAAAGCCGTCGAAGACTTCGATCGGCAAGCCGCCGGGGTTGCTGTCGGACTCGACCATGATCGGCGGCACCGCGCCGATCAGCACCGCCTTGGCAACACGGCCTCCGCCGCCGTAATGCGCGACGTAACGCGCCACCTCGCCGCCACCGGTCGAGTGGCCGATGTGGATCGCGTCCCTGAGATCGAGGTGCGCCACCAGCGCCGCGACGTCGGCGGCGTAAGTGTCCATCTCGTTGCCGGTCGCGGTCTGCGACGAGCGGCCGTGGCCGCGGCGGTCATGGGCAATGACGCGGTACCCCTTTTCGAGGAAGAACAGCATCTGGTTGTCCCAATCATCGGCGCTCAGCGGCCAGCCGTGATGGAACACGATCGGCTGGCCTTTGCCCCAATCCTTGTAGAAAATCTCGGTGCCGTCATGGGTGGTGAATGTGCTCATTTTCGTAGTCCTTGATCCGAAAATTGGAGTTGCCGTTGGAGGTTTTGGTCCTTCGGCTGGACAAATATTGAAGCACGGTCATTATGGGGATTGGCAAAACGGACATCGGGCATGGCAAAACTGACAAATGAGCGTCGCACGTAAATCGGTCGAGATCGGCCTTGTCCTGTACCCGGGCGTGCAGGAAGCAGCCGTGCTCGGCCTGACCGATCTTTTCATGCTGGCCAACCGGCTGGCAGCCGATCGGTCGCTGGACGCGTTGAGGCTTCGCGTCAGCCATTGGCAATTGGAGAACGCCGGCCAGACCGTAGTCCGCACCTTCGACAGCGACCCCGGCGCCGACAATGAACCAGCCATGGCTATCGTCCCGCCGACCTTGGGAGATCCGATCGCTCGGGAAGCAGCCGCGCCCTATGCCGGCTGGCTCAGGGACCGTCATGCGGCAGGGGCGACGCTCGGTTCGGTCTGCGCCGGCGCCTTCGTGCTTGCCGAGACCGGCCTGTTGTCCGGTCGCGCGGCGACAACGCACTGGGCCTATCGCGACGCGCTGGCGCTACGCTTTCCAGACATCCTGCTCGACGCCGACAGGCTGGTCATCGACGATGGCGACATCATCACCGCGGGCGGCTACATGGCCTGGACCGACCTCGGCCTGAAGCTGGTGGACAGGGTGCTCGGGCCGACCGTTATGATGGACACGGCGCGTTTCATGCTGGTCGATCCGCCGGGCCGCGAGCAACGTTTTTACAGCCCGTTCGCGCCACGGCTGACCCATGGCGACGAAGCGATCCTCAAGGTGCAGCACTGGCTGCAGGCGAACGGCGCGCGTGACGTGACGCTCGGCGCCATGGCAGAGCAAGCCGGGCTGGAGGAGCGGACTTTCCTGCGGCGCTTCCGCAACGCCACCGGCCTCAAGCCGACCGAATATTGCCAGCACCTGCGCGTCGGCAAGGCGCGCGAGATGCTGGAAACCACGATGCGATCGATCGACCAGATCGCCTGGGAGGTCGGCTATGACGATCCCGGCTCCTTCCGCAAAGTATTCGCCAGGATAACCGGGCTTGTGCCCGGCGACTATCGCAAGCGCTTCGGCACGGAACGCGCCGCCCTGTCGGACGGCGGGAACTGAACGTGGCAGCGGTGGCGGCTCGACCCGGGCAGCAAAGCAAAATCGCGCCTATGGTCCTTGCCTTGCTTCCTTAGAGAGCGCTTTCGATATCGGTCCTCGAAAAATCGTCGCCGACATAAAGCAGGCGGCAGGCATGTTCCTTCGCCACTTCATAGGCGAAGCAGTCACCGAAATTGAGCGCGGCCGAGTGAATGCCCTTACCCCATTTTGCGTAGGCCTCGGCAATGCGACGCGCAGAGGCCGGCGTCACTGCCGCGATTTCGAAACCAAGCCCGTCGATCAGGCCGGACAGCTCTTCGCCGACATTTCGCCGCGACGCGACGATCAGCGCTTCTGCCACGGTGCCGGCGGAAATCAGAATTTCGTCTTCGGCCTCGAGCGCCGCGATGCAGACATCAGCCTCCGGCTCGTCAAGAACGATCGCCATCAGCGCCGAGGTATCGACCACGATCATTCAGGCAGGCCATCATCGCCGTAGAGGAAATCCTGGCTTCGCGCGGCAGATGGCCCGGCCTTCGCCCTCGCGGCGCCGGATGCGCGCATCGCCTCCAGCAACGCCCGACGGCTTTTCCTGTCCGGCACTGCCTTGACGGGAACTAGGCGCACGGCCGCATGACCGTGACGGGTCAGAATGATCTCGTCACCTGCCTCGGCACGACGCACCAGTTCGGTCAACTGCCCCTTGGCGTCTGTAACGGATACCTGCATGAGCCGCTCCTCTATGGACCATCCTCTGGTCCATATTTCAGCGAAAATAGACCATTCAACGGTCCATTACAACGGCCACAGGTAAGCTCGCCGGGAAGAGAACCCCAACCGCCTCAACTCCCGGCGAGCCTACTACCTGATTTGATACGCAATCAGGACCGGGATTAGCCGGCAAGCTGTCAGGTGCAAGACAGATGCCAGGTTTGTTTCCCGAAATGAGACACCGGCCGAGGTAAGAACTAGGTATATGCACCTTCCCCGGCCCAGCCAAAAACCATTGGCCGTAGTTCTTCAAGGGCGGCTTGCAGCATTTCGGGAGATGCGTGGCGTTCCTCTCTGTAGCGCTTTTAGGATCCAGCACCGACGCCACAATGGTTACGTTGCCGTTGGCGTCAGGCAAATCGAGCCACAACTGAGCACGACGATTGCCATTCTTGTCGTAAACCCAGATAGAACGGACATCGTCGTCGCGATATTTAGTGGCGACCCGTATTCCGTGCCGATTTGCCCACGACATTAGAAACGGATCAATGATGTCGTATGAACTGAATTCAGATGCCATTTTGTATGCCGTCCCCTAAATCTCGAACTCGCCCTGCCCTTCGTCCATGGCGCTGACGGTCTCGGCGGCGAGCGCCCGCGTGATCGGCGTCTTGCGCTCGAGCGCGGTACGGTCGAGCCGTTCGACCACCCGCATGGCAGTGGCCAGCGAGCGCTCGATGCGGCGCACCAGATATTGCACGACATGCGGCTCGACCTCGACCTGTCGATCGGCGAACAGCTTTGTGATGACGCCGGCCAGCAGAAGATCGTCGGGCTCGTGGATCTCGACGGTCGCCGCGGCCTTGAGCCGCGACGCCAGGTCGGGCAGCCTGACGCCCCAGGCGGAGGGAAAGCGGCGCGCCGTCAACAGCAAGGTCGAGCCGGCGCCGCGCACCGCATTGATCAGGTGGAACAGGCCATGTTCGTCGACCGGGCCGGCATCGACATCGTCGATCAGGGCCGGGCGCGCGCCGAGATTTTCGATGCAGTCGCCGATGCGGCCCGCCTCCACTTTCACCGCACCGGCGCGGGTCCGCCAGATCGAGGCCAGGTGGGTTTTCCCCGAGCCGGCCGGCCCGGCCAGCACAACGACCGGCGAGGGCCAGTCCGGCCAGCGGTCGACAAGCGCAGCGGCCTGGCTGTTGGTGCTGGAGACGACGAGTTCGTCGCGCGAATAGCCGGTGCCGTGGCCTAGATCGAGCGGCAATTGACGCGGCGGATCGATCTTGTCCGGCATATGGCTCAACCGCGCGCGCCCCCGCGGCGCCGCACCTGCAGCGGCGGCACCGGCTCGTCGGAATGGCCCTTGTAGAGCGGCGATTCGAGGTAGCGCGCGATGGCGAAACGCACCAGAACGGCAACGGCGGCGGAAGCCGGTACGGCGATCAGCAGGCCGACGAAGCCGAACAGCGCGCCGAAGGCAAACAGCGCAAACATTAGCCACACCGGATGCAGGCCGACGCTTTTGCCGACCAGCCTGGGCTGCAGGATGTTGCCCTCGATGAACTGGCCGACGAAGAACACGCCGGCCACCGCCGCGATCATGGTCCAGTCCGGCCAGAACTGGACGAAGGCGACGCCGACGGCCAGCACCAGGCCGGTCAGCGAGCCGACATACGGGATGAAGGAGATCAGCCCGGCGAACAGGCCGATGAGGATGCCGAAATTCAGTCCGGTCAGCGTCAGGCCGGTGGCATACATGGCGCCGAGCACCAGGCAGAGCGTGCCTTGGCCGCGCACGAAGCCGGCGGTCGCCGTGTTGATGTCCCTGGCGATCGTCCTGACGGTCTTGACATAGTCGCGCGGCACCCAGCTGTCGACGATTGCCACCATGCGGTCCCAGTCGAGCAGCATGTAGAAGGCGACGACCGGCGTCACCACGAACAGGCTGACGACCGAGACCAGCGCCACGCCGGAGCTCCAGATCGAGGTGAAGACGGTGGTCAGCAGGCCGAAGCCGGAGGTCAGCAGCGAGTTCAAGCCCTCGCGCAGGCCGTTGGCGTCGACGCCGAATTTCTCTTCCAGCCATTTCGGGTCGAAGCTGGTGATCAGGCCCTGCAGACGGGTCAGATAGTCCGGCAGCTTGCTGGCGAAATCGGCCATCTGCGAGGCGAGCACCGGAACCAGGATGACGACGGCCAGCACCAGGACGACGATGAAGGCGATGAGGATGACCACCGTCGCCATCAGCCTGGACAGGCCGAGACGCTCCAGCCGGTCGGCGACGGGGTCGAGGAAATAGGCGAGCACCATGCCGGCGACGAAGGGCAGAAGGATGCCGCTGAAGACATAGAGGAAGACGGCAAGAATGATGGCGCTGACCAGCCAGAAGCGGATCTGCCGTCGAAACGACGCCGATGCCGAAGCCTCCGCCGCCGCGGCTTCAGCCTCGGCGTCGATGGACCGTTCGTCAGGTGCCCGGTGTTCAGGTGCCCGGTGTTCGGGTGCCCGGTGTTCAGGTGCCCCGCGTTCAGGTGCCGGGTGTGGAGCCTTCGCCATAGCCGCTCATATGCCTCAGCCAAGCCACGAGATAGGCCGCGGCCGAAGCCACGGTCAAGACCCCGGACAGCAATATGAGGGCCGGCCTCAGGGGATCGAGACGGATGTCGAAGGCGAGTTCGCCCAACACCACTGCCGCCAGCACGATCTGGATCGCGGTGTTGGCCTTCGACACCAGGAGCGGCTTCATCTCGACGGGATGCGCCATGACGGTGGACAAAAGCACGGCGCAGACGATCAGTGCGTCGCGCGACACCATGGTAACGACCAGCCACAGCGGCAGTTCGCCGCTGAAGCCCAGGACCACGAAAACCGAGACCAGCAGCAGCTTGTCGGCCATCGGATCGAGATAGGCGCCGAGGCGGGAAAACTGATTGAAATGGCGGGCGATGAAGCCGTCGACCCCGTCGGAAATGCCGGCAACGAGGAAGCCGGCAAAGGCCCAGTCCCAGCGTTCCTGCAGCATGGCTAGCACCACGGCCGGCACCAGCACGAAGCGCATGATCGTGATCATGTTGGGGATGGTCAAACGCATATCCCGTCGCTCTTGTTTGTCGATACATGATGGAGATGGAGGGTTACGGCAAGTGAGAAGCGACACACAAGCTGCCAATCTCCCCACAATGAAATAGGTCAAGACCGACGTCGATTTCGGTGAGGCTCATTCGTCTCACGATAGGAAGCCGAAGAAATTCGCCCAGGCAAGGAAACGGACGCGATGACAATCACTATCACAGCATTTGAACGATCGCCTGATGGCGGCAAAGGACTGGCGCGCGATACGCGTGTTCGCTGGGCGCTCGAAGAAGTGGGGCAGCCTTATGAAGTTCGTCTTGTTTCCTTCGCAGACATGAAGGCGCCCGACCATCTGGCCATCCATCCCTTCGGCCAGATCCCCACCTATGAGGAAGGTTCTCTCTCGCTGTTCGAGACCGGCTCGATCGTCTTCCATCTTGCTGAGCAGCATGCGGGCCTGCTGCCGAAGGATCGCAATGCCCGCGCGCGTGCGATCACGTGGATGTTTGCTGCACTTAACACCGTCGAGCCGCCGATCCTCGAATTAACGACGGCAAGAATATTCGAACGCGACAAGCCTTGGAGCCAGGAGCGCTTGCCGTTGGTAAAGGACCGTGTTCGCGCTCGGCTGGACAAACTCTCGGCCCACTTAGGCGTCGCCGACTGGCTCGATGATACGTTCAGCGCGGGCGATTTATTGATGGTATCTGTGCTGCTGCGACTAAGAATGTCCGGGATTTTGGACGAATATCAAAACGTGGCTGCCTATGTAGCGCGCGGGGAAGCTCGGCCGGCTTATATCCGGGCTTTCGCCGCGCAATTTGCGATCAACGCAGAGGGGGCGTGAAGGATAGCCAGCATTGAACTAACCAAATGGAAGCGAGCCCGAAGCTCGCGCGCTCTCCTTTGGCGACGCCGGTCAAGAAAGCTGGTACGTCTCCCGTGTTCGAGGGGCACTATGTCGATCAACATCCATGTCTACTGGGGGCCGAGGAGAAAGGACGCCGAAGAGCTGGTCCCGCAGCTCCAAGGGCATTTCCGGGCCTTGGACGAAGCCGACGACAGGTTCGCGAGGTGGGCCCCGCTCGGCAGATCGCTCAAAAAAGCAATCGCCTCCGAGCCGGTCAACACCTCGTCGCGCGAGGTTCTCCATCGCTGGCTGTTAAAGGGCCAGAACAAGACGGACATGCCTCCGAGACAGCCCGTTCCTGAACTGGGATACAATGTGTCGCTGTGGAACCAGCGCGAGGCAAACACAGAGGCGTCCACATCAGTCCATTGCGGTTCCTTTTCCAAATATCTGTCCGAAGACAGCCAGAACAATGCTTCGCTGGAGTTTAGCTACATAGCTGGAGCCGAACCGGTGAATACAAAGGTTTTGCTCGGCCTATTTCTCAAGTTCATTGACATCTGGGAACCCAGTTGGGGTTCGATCTGGCGGCACGTTCATGAGGGACATCCAGCCGGGACGCCTTGGAACCCAAGACATGTCCAATATGCCTTCTTCCAGTCACCGGGGGACGCGGGCACGATGAACGGTTTATAGGACAGCAGCAGACCCTCCCCAAGGGAGGTCGCCTCTGGACGGACGAAACGGCAGTGCCTTTCCTGGAGGAGACGTAGAGCCCGGTATTCCGCTGCCGTCCTTGCGAGGCGCTGCCGCCCGTGCGAAGAACCACTGAAAGCAATAGCTTATTTCCCCGCTGCCGAACGATGATGGCGCAGAGAATCACAATCGCTTGGCGAGTAACGCTTTGCTATCTGGCCGGACTGACGGAAAGTCTCTTGGTCTTCGCATCGTTCGGAGCTCCGCACCGTAACGTGGCAGCGCAAGATCTTCTGTGGGCCTTCGCTCTTGAGCTGGCCGTGGGCGTGGTCGTCTCTTGGCCCCTCTGGCTGACGGCCGCTGTCGTGGCGTTCGTTTTCGCGAGGTCGGTCGCTGCAAATCCGGGTCTGTGGGCTGCCGCGGCGGCTTTGGTCGCCGCCGGCTTCTCGTATGGAATGCTGCCCTTCGACGGCGAAATCATGTCTCTTGCCACCGTCGGTGGCCTCGCCGCAATTCTGGCAGGGACTTCTTTTTACTGTTGGAGTGTATCGTGCCCGGTTCCGCCGGTATCCAACTGAAAACACCATCATCGCGCGCTTGCCTTGCGGGGCAAAACCGTTCATGCGAAGAGCCCGCAAGCGAATGAAACCAGCGACAGGCAAGCGCAACAGATGAGCAGGCGCCGGAAATGAGCAAGCGCAAGAACGGGCTCACCTATGCCGAAGCGGGCGTCGACATCGATGCCGGCAATCTCATGGTCGAGAAGATCAAGCCGCTGGTGCGCGCCACCCGCCGGCCGGGCGCCAATGGCGAGATCGGCGGCTTCGGCGGCCTGTTCGACCTCAAGGCCGCCGGCTTCAGCGATCCGGTGCTGGTGGCCGCCAATGACGGCGTCGGCACCAAGCTGAAGATCGCCATAGACGCGGGCAAGCACGACACGATCGGCATCGACCTCGTCGCCATGTGCGTCAACGACATCGTCGTGCAAGGCGCGGAGCCGCTATTCTTCCTCGACTATTTCGCCACCGGCAGGCTCGATCCCGACCAGGGCGCTTCGATCGTCGGTGGCATCGCCGAAGGCTGCCGACAGGCCGGCTGCGCGCTGATCGGCGGCGAGACGGCAGAAATGCCCGGCATGTATCACGACAAGGATTACGACCTTGCCGGCTTTGCAGTTGGTGCCGCCGAACGCGGCCAGCTGTTGCCGACCGACGACATCGTCGAGGGCGATGTGCTGCTCGGCCTCGCCTCGTCGGGCCTGCATTCGAACGGCTTTTCGCTGGTCCGCCGCATCGTCGCCGTCAGCGGCCTTGGCTGGAGCGATCCGGCGCCGTTCAATGACGAGGCGACGCTGGCCGAGGCGCTGCTCGAGCCGACGCGCATCTACGTCAAGTCGATCCTCAAGGCGATCCGCAACACGCATGGCATTAAGGCGCTGGCCCATATCACCGGCGGCGGCTTTCCCGAAAACATCCCGCGCGTTCTGCCCAAGGATTTTTCGGCCGAGCTCGATCTCGGCGCCATCGAGGTGCCGCAGGTGTTTTCGTGGCTGGCCAAGACCGGCGGCGTCGCGCCGGAAGAGATGATGCGCACCTTCAATTGCGGTATCGGCATGATCCTGGTCGTCGCCTCCGGCCAGGCGGCGCAGGTCGCCGCCGTGCTGCAGGAGGCCGGCGAGACGGTGACGCCGATCGGCCAGATCGTACCGCGCCGCGATGCCGGCGTCATCTATCGGGGCTCGATCGGCCTATGAGCAGGAAACGCACCGTAGTGCTTATTTCGGGGCGCGGCTCCAATATGACGGCGCTGATCGCGGCGGCGAGCAACCCGGCCTATCCGGCCGAGATCGTCGGCGTCGTCTCCGACCGCGCCAATGCCGCCGGCCTGGGCATCGCCGCGGCGCGCGGCATCGCCACCAGAGTGATTTCGCGGTCCGACCATGCCACCAAGCAAGCGCATGATGAGGCGATCGATGCGGCCCTTGTCTCTTTCAGCGCCGAGATCGTCGCGCTGGCCGGCTATATGCGCATCCTCGGCGCGCGTTTCGTCGAGAAGTGGCAGGGCCGCATGGTCAACATCCACCCTGCCCTGCTGCCTGCCTTCAAGGGGCTGGATACGCACGCGCGGGCCATCCGCGCGGGCCTGCGCATCCATGGCTGCACAGTGCATTTCGTCACGCTCGACATGGATGACGGGCCGATCATCGCCCAGGCCGCCGTGCCTGTGATGGTCGGCGACAACGAGGATACGCTGGCCGCGCGCGTGCTCAAGGCCGAGCACCAGCTCTATCCGCTGGCGCTGGGGCTGGTCGCCGAAGGCAAGGCGCGAATGGAAGGCGGCCGCACGGTCTTTTCGCGCTTCGCCGACGATGCCGACAACGCCACGTCGGTGGTGATCGCGCCCGACCCGATGCGCGAAGAGACCGATCTCGAGCACCTGGCGCGGATCACGCCGTAAGAGTCAGTTCTTGAATCGGGTAGCAAATTTGCTACCGTCTTCGCGAGGAGACGGCTTGATGGCGACAGTCGAAAAAGTCAGCGTAGCGCTTTCCCCGGAACTGCTGGACATGGTCAAAGGCGCGGTGGCCAGCGGGCAGTACGGTTCGGCAAGTGAAGTGATCCGCGAGGCACTGCGCGAATGGCGGCGTCGCCAGCCCTTGCGCGAGGCCGAAGCGGAGCGGTTGCGGAAAGCCTGGACGCAAGGGCTGGAGAACGGTCCGTTTGCGCCGTTCGACATCGAGGACATAAAACAGAAGGCCCGCAGCCGGTTGGGCAACACTAGCAAAAACCGGCGGAATGGCTGACATCCGCGTTGTCCGCAGCCCGGCGGCAGAAGACGATCTGATCGATATTTGGATAGCCCGCTTGCCGCGGACCGCTTTTTGGATGCTATTGCCGAGCGCGTCGTGCAATTGGGGACATTCCCGGAATCCGGTCCCAAGAGGCCCAACATCGCTGCCGATGTGCGGGCGTTGACGATCGGCAATTATCTCGTGCTTTATCGGCTGGCCGAACAGCGCGTCGAGATTGTCCGCATCGTACATGGCGCACGCGATGTCTCGGCGTTGTTTTGATGGATTGCGGACAAGCAAATGGACGTTTTCGACAGCGCGATCCGGACAAAGCGTGATCTCGCCGGCGTCTTCGAGTACGACGAGGCGGACGATCCGAAAAGTGCCACGGCATATTTTTATCTCTGTCGGATCGAGGACGGGCGAGTAGGTCCCGTCGTCGGTGCAATTCACGTTCGATCGGGCGATTGGGCCATTACTGAAGCAGACATTTCGGTCAGTTGGGATAAAGATGAACGGCGTGTAGGCCTGTTCATCTTTGGTACGCTTTGGGCGAGTTTTGATACCGTCACGGGTGCAAGACATGGCGGCGGATATGGGAAAGACTTTCAGCCCGGCATCCCTTGGACTTGAGTTGAATCCATGAAGCAACTGCTGCTCCTGCGTCACGCCAAGTCGAGTTGGGACGATCCCGATCTCATCGACTTCGACCGGCCGCTGTCCGGGCGCGGGCTGAAGGCAGCGCCGCTGGTCGGACGCGAACTGGCCCGGCGCGGCTGGCTGCCGGAGCTGGCGCTGGTATCGCCGGCGCTGCGCACCCGCGACACGTGGCGGCTGCTCTCGGCGGAATTGCCGGCGAAGGTGCAGGCCAAATTTGCCCAGGCGCTCTACGAGGCAGCAGCGGCGGACATCCTCGCCAAGGTGCGGCAAGTAAAGGCGGGAACCGGAACGCTGCTGGTGCTTGGCCACAATCCCGGGTTGGAGGAGTTCGCGCGCGGGCTTGCCGGGGCTGGATCGGATGAAGCGGCGCTGAAGAAGCTGGCGGAAAAATTTCCGACCGCGGCCCTGGCCCGTTTCGACGTCGATGGCGATTGGGCCGGTCTCAGCTTCGGCAGCGCCCGGCTGACGCACTGCATTTGGCCGAAGGATCTTCGCTAAGGAATACCTGGCAGGCCGGGGGATCGCCGACCTTTCGGCCAACCCGGCTTCGCACAAACAAGAGCGGCGGGCCAAGCCCGCCGCTCTTTGTGCTCCGGGATTTGAGGAACTATCGGCCCTAGTTGCCCCGGCCAGATTGCGGCACTACGGGTTGATCCGTGCCGAACCGGGTCGTCGCCCCGGTGTCGACGGCGTTGTGCTCAGCCGTCAGCGGCTTGCGGATGGAACCGGTAAACCCGCTGTCGATAGTGCCGACAGGCGCATTGCCAACAGGCGTGGCCGGCTGGTTGACGCCGTCCGAACCATAATGATCGCTGCCGGCAAAGGCGCTGCCCGTGGCGATGAGGACGATGGTGGCGACGGTAAGAGCAATCTTGGTCATTTCAGGTACTCCAGTGTACTGGTCATTCGTGAGTTGTCGTTGCTTTCGACGCATTCGAGATGAGAGCGCTGTCCGCGCCGACGAATACGCACCCGGCTTTTTTCCGAAGTGCACGTTGCTGGACGATTTCAGCAACCGAGATTGTGGCTACAGATGAAACCTGCAATTCAAAGTATTCGATTGGCGCAGGATGCTATCCGGCGCGCACCCCGTTGACAGGTGAAAGCAAGAGTAGCGGGCCAGGCCCGCCGCTCTTGTATTCCGGGGCCGTGATAATCAGCGGCCCCAGATGCCTTGGCCGGATTCAGGCGCCACCGACTCGGAAGTCGTCTTGGCACCGGTATGCTCGGAAGTAACCGGCCTGCGGATCGAGCCGGTAAACGTGTTGTCGACGTTGGCAGCAGCAGCAGCGGCCGGCTGGTTGACGTTGTCCGAGCCATAGTGGTCGCTGCCGGCAAAAGCAGTGCCGGTGGCAACAAGGAGGGCGGCGGCGGTAAGAGCGATCTTGGTCATTTCGGGTACTCCGGTAGGTCTTTGGTCTGTCCGTCAAGTGGCGTGCCTTGGGAGGAATTCGCGTCGCTCGGACCACCCCGAGATGGGTCGGCAAGCCTGTCGTTTCCAATCACGAAAATTTTGTACGGGTGCGCTAAATTGGCCGCTTGAAATTCGACATGCGGCTCCTGTCGCCACAATGTTCTTATTTCTTTTCAATCGGTTATGCCGACAGGCGCAATTTGCAGTGCTGATCGCGCGGCGAGTAAGAGAGATCGGCACCACCGCCACATGCCGGAATGCAGACAGCGCGATGCCGAGCCTCTCGTGGCGGGAGGGGAGAGAATTTTCTGCCACTTGCGCAATATCGCGCTCTGAACGACCATAGTATTTAGCGCTTGAGGGGAATCAGAGTGGACGCGATTACTTATAACGACGTCAGATCGATTCTGAAGATGAACAGCTACGACCCTGGCGGCCAAAATTCGCGCGAGGCAACTTCTCTTTATGCTCAGCAGCAGACTGAGATTTATAAGGGAATTGTCCAGGCTTTTGCGGAAAGGATGATCCGCCTTAGAAACAATGAGACCGATCTCTATAGCAGCCTTAAGGATTTCACGGATGGCTTGATCAACCATGCCACAACCACTGCGCCTGCCACAGTGCTTGAAGTCGAAGGTCGAAGCGTTCTTTTTTCTGAAATCCCGATCGTTACCAATGACTCGCTCGACGAAGCTGTGAAGCTGAGTAAGTCTCGGCCACAAAGCCCTGAAGACATCGCTGCAGCTTTCGCTGCGGGCCTGATCTACGAGATGGGGCGATTTGTGAAACCGAGTATCACAAACACGCCATTTGCCGTCATCCGGGAGTTGGGCAGTTATTCCGCCTGGAGAGTTGTGGAAGATGCCCCGCTTGATGGAACAGGCATTATTGCTGAGAGGTTGGCTGAGATCACATCCAAATCTAACACCCTCATTGACGACGTAAGAAGCCAAGCAGCGCTGACTTCTAATAACCTTCGAGAAACCACTGAAAGTTTGACCGAGCGCGCGAACGGTGCACTGGAGGCAGCAGAAAATGCCGCGAAACAGGCAGGAGCCTTTGAGAATCGGGCCAAGGATCTCAGCGGGCAGATCGAAGCGTTCCAAGCGGCCATCGACGCTAACACGCAAGATGCAGAGAACAAGCTCTCCAGCTTCCTCGACTCGGCGAAGGCGAGATCTGCCTATCAGGGCGTAAGGATGTATTGGACCGATCGTGCAAGCGCCTCCTGGTGGGCACTTGTGACTTCTGGCTTTGTCCTATTCATTCTTTTGGTAGTACTGCCGGCATGGGCGATTTACGACAATGATGCAGTCATCGTGCTACTAAAGCATCTAACTGAGGCAGCTGGCATTGAAAACAGCGATGTAACGAATCCGTTGTCTTGACTGTCGCCACAGTTAGCCGATTGGTGGTGGTCACAATACCGCTGGCGCTTTATTTTTGGCTGATTAGACTCGTGGTCCGGTTCAATATGCGATCTATGCTGTTGATGGACGATGCGCGTCAGCGAGCCACGATCATTGAAACGTACTACAAGATGATCGAGCAGCAAGCGGCAACGAAGGAGGATCGCGCGTTGATCCTGCAAGCTCTGTGCAGGCCGCCGCCAGGACATGGCAGCGATAGTATCGAACCGCCGAACTTTACTGAGGTCATTGACAAGGCGATAGGGAAATGACGCCGCCTCGATACTGGAGCACATCGAACTGCGAGCTAGCTTGCAGCGCCTGTTGCCGAAGGCTGGCCGCACGGTAGGATCAGGCGGGAGATTTCCGAAATGGAAAGACACGAAGCATGGTTTGTGGCCATTACCTCGGCAGTCATAGGTTTCATCGTGGGAATGGCTTGGTCCGACCTCAACCATCAAGCCAGATGGCTTTACGATTATCAGACGCTTTTCGCGGGCGCTTTGGCAGTCGCTGCAGCGTTCATAACGGTCAATGCCATGAACAAGACCGAAGAGCGCCAGCAGAAACGACATGACGAGTTAATTAAACTCAATTTGCGAAGCGATAGGCTTACAGCAGAACGCGCGGGCTATCTGGCGAACTATTTTCTTGGAATTGCCAATGACGCAGAAAGCGCGGCGGGAAACTACAAAAAGTTCGAAGTCAAATCCCCTCCCCGCCCGACTAGTGAAGAGATTAACAAGCTAAAGATCTTTTGCGATCGTATCGAACTTGGACTTGAGATGAAAGCGATCGAGTCCGGCGTTCGTCTCTTTGGGCCGGAGATGACCTCGAATCTTGAAGTTATGACGCTTATGGTGAGGAATTTCAGGCCGAGATGGGTTCATATCAAGGAACTGATGGGTAAAAAAACGACCGAGGCGGGACGTTCGCTTGCCCATGAACTCAAAACGATCGCCATAGACGCCGTGATAATTCAGAAGCAGGTGCGAAATTTTGCCGAAGGACTGGGAGATCTGGCGAAAATTTACCAATAGCCTCGCCGCTTATCCTTCCCATGTGCATGCCATGGTCGCCCTGCGACTGCCATTCGGTGCGAATGCCGATGCCGCGATAGAAAGTCTCGCCGTTTGATCGAACCTTCTGGAATTGCTTCATCTGACCGTCAGGACCTTCGAAGCTGCGCTCGGCCGATTTGGCGAAGCGCTTTAGGACGTCGAGCGATTGAAGGCGAACACGCCTCCCGCCCCGGGCGAACTTTTCAAAGGCGTGATACAGGTCAATCAGCTTTTCCTTCTCGTCGGCTGCCGGTCACATGGCGGGGTCGCGTCGCTTCCTGCCCAGGCAAAGACCGCGTGGATCTCGGCGCTAGCTAGCGCAACAGTTCCCGGTCGATCGGGTCGCCGATCTGGATCGTCAGGGCACCAGCAAAAGCCGGCACCAGATGCCGTTTGAATCGCCGTCGATTTGCGGCTTCTGGTTTCCGGACAGGACGATCTGTTCTCGATTAGCTGATGCGCCATGAAATCACGCTGCCAGCTCAGTGCCAGCGGCGTCATGCTTGGGCCGCGCGCTGGCCAGAAGCACGACGGGGCAGTTGCAGGCGGCTAAGACAGCGCCGGCGGTTTCGCCGAAGAACAGGTCCTCACCCGGACGTTGGGTGACGCCCATCACGACGATCGCCGCGCCTTTGGCCGCCTCCCGGGTGATCGCCTTGTCGGGTGTGACGCGGGTATGGAACGCTGTGTCGATATGCAGGCCGTAGCGGCCCGCCAGATCGGCGATGTCTTTCAGCACGGCCTCCTCGCGGCTATGCGACACGGATGTCGACCTGCGGCCCTTGGCTGCCCTTTGCGAGACGTAGAGAACCTTGATCCGCGCCCGGTTTGGACGGGCCAGGGCCAGCGCCAAGTCGGCGGCGCGACGCGCCACCTGGGTACCGTTGACGGGGACGAGAATGCTGGTGCCGGCCTTCAGCGTCGGCATCTTTTCGGCAGCATTGCCGCCGTTCAGGACCAGGCAAAGCGGGCCGTCAAATCCTGCGGCAATGTCGTTGAGGGCCGGCGCGAAGGCGCCATCGACGGTCAGCACATTGTCAAGGCCGACCAGCAACAGGCCGTATCCCTTGCGGGCCTCCTCGGCGATCGTCTCACTCGTGGCCTCCAATTCGGTGCGGGCCGTCAGGTGGACTTTATCGACAAGCGTATCTTCGATCCGTTTCACCGCCTGAGCGCTTTTTCTTGCACCCTTCTTGATTTCCTGCAGGGCGCGCTCCTGTCCCTTGCTGTCGGTTGGCCTGTCAATTCGGCCGTCTTTCGGCTGAAGCAAGGTGGTGGGCAGGCGAAGCAAGGTGGTGGGCATGCCGCTGCCTCCACCGACCAGTCCGGCGAGATAGGCAGTGAACTTGCCGATCCTGCTGTCGTCGACCAGCACCAGCAGCCGCTCCAGCCTGGAAATGAAGCCGTATTCGTCCAACGCCTCGCGCTCGACACGCTGCTGCTCGTCATGCCCAACCGGCAGCCGGCCGAGCGCCCACCGCAGCATCGGCGGCATGGCCAATGTGGTGATCACGGCCATGGTGACGATCATGGTGAAGAGATTGTGCGATAGGATGTTCATCGACAGGCCGATGCTGGCGACGATCACTTCGGTCGAGCCGCGCGCGTTCATTGCACTGCCGACGGCGATTGCTTCCTTGAACGACATGGCGGCGAGCTTGGCGCCGATGAACGCGCCGCCAAACTTGCCGATGCTGGCGATCAGCACGAGAGCGCCCGTCAGCATGGCAAGCGTCGGATCGGCGAGCACGGTGAGATCGGCGGAAAGCCCCGCCATGCCGAAGAAGATCGGCATGAACAGCGCGGTAATGACGCCGCGCAGCTGGCCTTCGATATGGCTGGAGAGGATGGGCGATTCACCGACAAGGATGCCGGCGACGAACGCCCCCAGCACGGTATGGACGCCTATCATGTTGGTGATCAGCGCCATCACGCCCATGATGATGAGGATCATGGTGATCACCGCAAACTCGCTGCGGAATTGATCGTTGGTCCAGCGGATCAAGGTGAAGACAAGACGGCGGCCAATGGTGAAGGAGAACACCATGAACAGTGCCACGGCGGCGATGGTGGTCACCAGCGGTACGAGCTGCAGCCTGCCATTGGTGGCGATGCCGAAGGTTACGGCGATGACCAGCCAGCCGATCGTGTCCTCGATGATTGCCGAGGAAATAATCACCTGTCCGAGGTTGCGGCGCATGAAGTTCATCTCGCGCACCACCATGGCGACGATCTTGACCGACGAGATCGACAGCGCGGTGCCCAGGAACAGCCCGGCGACCGTGCGTTGCGTGGGGTCAGGCAGCAATGCGTCCGGCAGGAACTGCGCCAGCGCGAAACCGAAGATGAAGGGCACCACGACGCCGGTAGCCGAAAATGGAAAAACAGGCCGCGCCAACCCGGCGCACCAGCCGCAGGTCCGTCTCCATGCCGGTCAGCAAAAGCAGCATCAGGATGCCGAGCTGCGAGACCGCGTCGATCATGCCCTTTTGCGCGGGATCACTGGGAAATATCAAATGCTGGGCCGACGGCCACAGCCAGCCGAACAACGAAGGACCGAGCAGGATACCGCCGATCAGTTGGCCCATGATTGCCGGCTGGCCGTAGCGCTGCAGCACTTCGCCCAGGCCGCGCCCGACAAGCAGCAGAAGCACGATCTCGGCGACGAAAGCGCCTTCGCCCGAACCACCCATGCCGGAGGCCTTGGTCCCGGCAACGAGCGTCTCCGCCGCCCAGACCGCGCCTGCGGGAACGAAAGCGCAAACCAACAGCGCCAGGCTGGAACGTGTCGGAGCCTGCCAAGCCATGAAACCCCCATCGCCCAATGCACGTGTCCAACAACGCGCGACAGGGCGTTGCGTTGCCAGACAGCCGTTGCGTTGCTAGACGTGGACGTCACCGAAGGAGAGTTCGCCGTCGTCGCTCTCCGTCAGGAAGGCTGTCACCAGCAGGCCGGCATAGAGGACGGCGACCAGCACGACGATGACGGCGCCCGGAATTGGACCCAAGGCAGCACCGGTGACGGCCTCACGCATCGACCCGACGAAGCCAATGCGGACGCCTTCGGTCAGAAGACTAGGGGTCGACAGTTTGAGGATCCAGGCCAGCAGCAGAATCAGCAGCATGTAGATGTAATTGCGACGCAGGCGGCGCGCCAAAGCCACGCGTTGCGAAATCAGGAATTTCGGCGCGCGCAGGCTCTCGCCGACGATCAACAGCCAATCGGACGCGAAGTCCGGCTGCGGCGAGAATATCTGCGCGAAATAGTGCCGTTCGAACTGGCGCACGCGAGCCCGATAGAAGTCGAAGAAGCGATATCGGCGGGCCTCTATCCACAGCAGCAGCAGGACAAGCAGCATGGCAAACAGCAGCACGCCATGGTGAGCGCTGGCTGTCGAAAGCGAGACTGAGAGCATCGCCGCGACAACCGTTATCGCCCAGTTGCTCGTCCGGTCCAGGCGGTCGCGCCACCCGGCCATGCGCGCAATCTCGGCGCGATGAAAGTGCGACATCGTGGTTACGAGTTCGCCGGACGACAGTGTCCTTCCGATGGGATCCGGCGCCGGCAACACTTCTGCCATGACAATGCCTCCACCCGCCACGCGAAAACGGCCGGATGGAGATATCGTTCCGACGCTCAATCCGCCGGGCGCAGCCAGACCTTGTTGTCGTGGAAGGCGGCACCGCCATAGGGCGCCGGCGCATCGGCGCCGGTCAGCACGTTGATGCCCTCGCCACGCTCATGGGCGCTGTTCGGCCAGATGCCTTCGGCGACGACGACGCCGCGCTTGATGCCGTCGAACAGCTTTGCGTGCAGCACTACCTCGCCACGCCGATTGCCGACCTCGACACGGCCGCCGTCGGCGACGCCGAGTGCCGCCGCATCATCGGAATGCAAGAGCAGCTGCGGCCGGCGCTCTTTTGCCTGCGACACCGGCGTTTCGGTGAAGGTCGAATTGAGGAAATTGCGCGCCGGCGAGGTGGTCAGCCGGAACGGGTGCGCCTCGTCCGCCACCTCGATCAGATCGACATGATCGGGGAATTCGGGCAAGCGCGCCACCGGCCCGAACAGGCCCATGCTTTTCGGTGGCCGATTGGGTGACGCCTGGCCCGTCCAGTCAGCACGAAAATGAAACTTTTTGTCGGCATGACCGAAGCCTTCCAGGAAATGCGCGGCCGCGAAATCCGGCTGCAAATCGACCCATTTCTGCTCTTTCAGGCTCGAAAAGCTGCCAAGCACGCGTATGCCCAGAATGATGTCGATATGCTGCTGCTCGGTCATGCCGAAGCCGGGACGGTCGGCGACACCGAGCCTTTTGCCGAGCTCCTCGATGACGAAATGATTGGTGCGCGGGCCTTCCGGCGGCTCGATCAGCTTCGGCCCGAGGGTGATGTGCTGGTTGCCGCCGCCCTTGTAGACGTCGTCATGCTCGAGGAACATCGTCGCCGGCAGCACGACATCGGCGAGCTTGGCCGTGTCGGTCATGAACTGCTCGTGCACGCAGGAAAACAGATCGTCGCGCAGAAAACCCTGCTTCACCAGCCGCTGCTCTGGCGCGACATTGACCGGATTGGTGTTCTGGATCAGCAGCGCAGTCACCGGCGGGCCGCCATAGAGCGCATCCTCAGCCCCGGTCAGCACCGGGCCGATACGCGAGTGATCGAGATGACGGATCGCGGGGTCGCGCATCCGCGTGCCTTCGAGCAGTTCCTGGTTGAGCTTGAAGATGCCCGAATTGGTATGGAAGGCGCCGCCGCCCTCATATTGCCAGCAGCCAGTGACCGCCGCGATCGAGGCCGCGGCATGCATGTTGACCGAACCGTTGCGCTGCCGCGAAAAACCGTAGCCGAGGCGGAAATAAGTCTTCTTCGTCGTGCCGATGAGACGGGCGAAGGCCTCGATTTCGTCGACGGAAAGCCCGGTGATATCGGCGGCCCATTGCGGCGTCCTCGTTTGAAGATGCGCCTCCAGACCATGCGGATCGTCGGTGTATTTTTCCAGATAGGCGCGGTCGGCCATGCCGTCACGGAACAGCACGTGCATCACCGCGCAGGCCAGCGCGCCGTCGGTTCCGGGCTTCAGCACCAGGCCGAGATCGGCCTGCTTCATCGTCGCATTTTCGTAGACGTCGATGACGACGATCTTGGCGCCGCGTTCCTTGCGCGCCTTGATGGCGTGGGTCATCACGTTGACCTGCGTGACCACGGCATTGGTGCCCCAGATCACCACGCAGTCGGACTTTGCCATCTCGCGCGGGTCGGGGCCGCGCAGCGCGCCGGCGCCCATCATCCAGCCGGTCCAGGCCAGATTGGTACAGATCGAGCCGAAGAAGCCGGAGTATTTTTTGGCGTGCCTGAGCCGCTCGATGCCATCGCGCTGCACCAGCCCCATCGTGCCGGCATAGTAATAGGGCCAGACCGTCTCCGAGCCGTATTTTGCCTCCGCCGCGATGAATTTTTCGGCGACGAGGTCGAGTGCGGCCTCCCAGCTCGCTTCCTTCCATACGCCCTCGCCCTTGGCGCCGGCACGGACCAGCGGCTTCAGCAGGCGGTCGGGATGGTGAATGCGATCGGCGTAACGGGCGACCTTGGCGCAAATGACGCCGGCCGTATAGCTGTTGGCCTTGGCGCCATGGACGCGGCCAATACGCCTGGCGTCGAGCAACTCGACCTCGAGCGCGCAGGTCGAAGGGCAATCATGCGGACAGGCCGAATGGCCGATTTTGAGCTTGGCGTGCTGATTCATGGGCGCAAACTAGCCGGTTGTGATAGTGGCGTGTAGGGCCAGTTACACGCCATCAATGCGCTTGAGCAACGCGTTGTAGGCGCCGCATTTCGGGCAATGCATGTGGCGCTCGACATGCGATGATCCGGCTCCGGCGTTGATGACCAGCAGATTGCCGTCTCCACACTCAGGGCATTTTACGACAGCTTCGGAATTGACGGCCAAAACCTTGGCAGCTTCGATCCATAGTTTTGCCGACATGCTCCTACTCCGCCGTGCCTTCTTCATACTCCGACGACATCGACAGCCATTTTTCCTCGTGGCTGGCCAGCTGTTGCGCGAGTTGTGAGCGCTCCTTGGCCAGCCTTGTGGCAGTCGAGGGGTCCTTTTCGTAGACGGCCGGATTGGCGAGTTCGTCCTCGATCAGGTCGATGCGCCTGCGGAGGCGGTCCATCAGCGCTTCGGTGGCGCGGATTTCCTTGGCCAGCGGCTCGAAGGCGGCGCGGCGCGCGGCTGCATCGCGGCGGCGGTCAGCTTTCGAGGCTTTATCCGCCTCGCGCTTGCCGCGGCGGTCGCCGGAGACGCCGGTGACCAGCGTCTTGTAGTCCTCGAGGTCGCCGTCATATGGATTGACCGCGCCGTCCTTGACCAGCCACAGCCGGTCGGCCGTCGCCTCGAGCAGATGGCGGTCGTGCGAGATCAGGATGACCGCACCGGGAAAATCGTTCAGCGCATGGATGAGCGATTCACGGCTGTCGATGTCGAGATGGTTGGTCGGCTCGTCGAGGATGAACAGGTTCGGCCCCTCGAAGGCCGACAGGCCCATCAAGAGCCGCGCCTTCTCGCCGCCGGACAGATCTTTGGCGGCGGTGTTCATCTTTTCGGTGGTCAGGCCGAACTGGGCGACGCGGCCGCGCACCTTCGATTCCGGCGCTTCCGGCATCAGCCGGCGGACGTGCTCGTAGGCGTTTTCGTCGGGCCTGAGGTCGTCGAGCTGGTGCTGCGCGAAGATTGCCACCTTCAGCCCGGGCGCCACCGTCATGCTGCCGGTCTCCGCCTTCAGCCGGCCGGCCAAAAGCTTGGCGAAGGTCGACTTGCCGTTGCCGTTGGCGCCGAGCAGCGCGATGCGATCGTCGGCATCGATGCGCAGCGTCATCTTCTTCAGGATCGGCTCGCCCTCGGTGTAGCCGACGTTGACGTTGTTGAGCGCAATGATCGGCGAGGCCACCGTCTTCACCGGCTCCGGAAAGGAGAACGGCCGCACCGTGTCGTTCACGATCGCGGCGATCGGTTTCATCTTCTCCAGTGCCTTGATGCGCGACTGCGCCTGCCTCGCCTTCGACGCCTTGGCGCGGAAGCGCTCGACGAAGGATTCCATGTGCTTGCGCGCGGCTTCCTGCTTGACGCGGCCCTTCTCCTGCAATTCGCGCTGCTCGGTGTATTGGCGCTCGAACTGGTCGTAGCCGCCGCGCCAGAAGGTCAGCTTCTTCTGGTCGAGATGGACGATCGAATTGACGGCGCGGTTGAGCAGGTCGCGGTCGTGCGAAATCAGCAGCACGGTATGCGGGTATTTCGACACGTAGTTTTCCAGCCATAGCGTGCCTTCGAGATCGAGATAGTTGGTCGGCTCGTCGAGCAGCAGCAGATCGGGCTCGGCAAACAGCACTGCGGCCAGCGCGACGCGCATGCGCCAGCCGCCGGAGAAGGACGAGGCCGGGCGCCGCTGCGCGGCATCGTCGAAGCCGAGGCCGGCGAGAATGGTGGCCGCGCGTGACTCGGCCGAGTGCGCGTCGATATCGGCCAGCCGCATGTGGATGTCGGCGATGCGGTGCGGGTCGGTCGCCGTCTTTTCCTCTTCGAGCAGGGCACTCCGTTCGAGGTCGGCCTTGAGCACGATCTCGATCAGCGGCTCCTCGGTGCCAGGCGCTTCCTGCGCGACCTGGCCGATGCGCGTGTTTTTGGGCAGGCTGATCGAGCCGGTCTCGGAGGCGAGGTCGCCGGTGATCGCCTTGAACAAGGTTGTCTTGCCGGTGCCGTTGCGGCCGACAAGGCCAGCCTTGCTGCCGGCCGGCAAGGTCAGTGAGGCATGGTCGAGAAGCAGGCGTCCGGCCATGCGGAGCGAAAGGTCGTTGATGATCAGCATGGCCGGGCTTTTGCACGGGACAACCATGCTTCGCAAGGGCTTGAGCCCCGGCTCGCCGCATAAGGCGCGAAAACCGGCAGCAAGCAAGTCAGCCTGTCGCGCCGCAACTTCCCGCAAACGCAAAAAGAACCCGCGATCCTGAGGGGGGATAAGGATCGCGGGTTCTTTCGTGAACGGCGGCCTTGGGAGCGTCCGATCGACATCCAAACACGCAGCAGCCTGGTTTGTTCCATGGGAAGAACGAACTATGTGATGAACAAACGCTGCCGTGGCCGACACGTTTGTCCACAGGGGCGTGCCGTCTGTACGCTATCGACCATGACGCTGCGGAAAGACTCGGCTATCCTTGGATGTGCGGCGGGCCTGATCTCCGCCTGGCCGGCGCCATCAGCTTCCTCCCAAGCGGCGCCGGCCCCTCTCCTTGACCGGCGCCGACGCCATTTGAGGCGGTCATTGTTTCGGCGGCGTGCCGGGCTGATCGCCGCCGGTCGTAGACTTCGGCACCGGATTCTTGTCGACCTGCGGGTTCTGCTCGACGGTGTCGCCGGGGGCTTTGGTCGGCTGGATGTTGTTGTCGCAACCCGCAACCGTCAGAGCTGCCATAAGCAGCAGGATTGAGCGCTTTTTCATCGCAGTCTCCTCTCGCCCGACAACGAGGCGTCGGCAATTTGGTTGCGCGGCCGGTGTCGTTCCCGCATTCGCCAAGGGGCCGGGGAACAAAATGCCGCGTCTCCGGTTGCTGCACAATCAATGGAGGAAGGCATGATCCGTCTGCTCATCGCCGGGGCAATCGTCTATGTCGCCTATCGCGTCGCCAAGAAAGTGATCGACGAGGTGCCCGACGATTTCGATCCGCTGCTGCTGCCGCCGCCACAGGACGATCGCAAGGCGCTGCGGCGGCAATCGGCAAGGATGGGCGTCGAACCCGAGCGTTAGTCGACAGGCCTGCCCGCAAGGCTTCTTCGTGCACGAGCCCTATTCCGGCTCCGCAAACCGTTGCGAACAAAGCAGAAACGATGCTTGATGGGCGATGAACCTCGCCGCCCGTGATTCGTCCTTCCAGCCGGCCTATCTGGCGAAGCTCAACGCCGAGCAGCGGCTTGCCGTCGAACATGGCGACGGCAAGATCGCCGGGCCGTTGCTGGTGATTGCCGGCGCTGGCTCCGGCAAGACCAACACGCTGGCGCACCGGGTCGCGCATCTGATCGTCAGGGGTGCCGACCCCCGCCGCATCCTTTTGATGACATTTTCGCGCCGTGCCGCAGCGGAAATGGCCAAGCGGGTCGAGCGCATCGCCGGCGAGGTGCTGGGGCGCGATGCCTCCGTCATCACCGATGCGCTGAGCTGGGCCGGCACGTTCCACGGCATCGGCGCCAGGCTGCTGCGCGATTATGCGCTGGAGATCGGTCTCGATCCGGCCTTCACCATCCACGACCGCGAGGATTCCGCCGACCTGATGAATCTCGCCCGCCACGAGCTTGGGTTTTCGAAGACCGAAGCCCGCTTCCCGACCAAGGGCACCTGCCTTGCGATCTATTCGCGTGCGGTCAACGCACAGGCGCCGCTCGGCGAGGTGCTGGGTTCGGTGTTCCCGTGGTGCGCCGGCTGGGCCGAACAGCTGAAGCAATTATTCGCCCGATATGTCGAGGCCAAGCAGGCGCAGAATGTGCTCGATTACGACGACCTGCTACTCTATTGGGCGCAGATGGCCGGCGAGCCGGAAATCGCCGCGCATCTGGGTGCGCGTTTCGACCATGTGCTGGTCGACGAATACCAGGACACCAACCGGCTGCAGGCATCGATCCTGACGGCGCTCAAGCCCGACGGATCGGGGCTTACGGTGGTCGGCGACGACGCGCAGTCGATCTATTCGTTCCGCGCCGCGGAAGTGCGCAATATCCTGGATTTTCCCAAGCAGTTCGCGCAGCCGGCGGAAGTCGTCATGCTGGAGCGCAACTACCGCTCGACCGAGACGATCCTGGCGGCGGCCAATGCGGTGATCGGCGAAGCGTCGGAGCGTTTCACCAAAAATCTCTGGACCGAGCGCAAATCGGCGGAAAAGCCGAAGCTGGTGAGCGTGCGCGACGAGACCGAGCAGGCGAGCTATGTCTGCCAGGCGATACTCACCGAACGCGAGGCCGGCACGGTTCTCAAAGCACAGGCGGTGCTGTTTCGCGCCTCGCACCATAGCGGCCCGCTGGAGATCGAGCTGACGCGCCGCAACATCCCCTTCGTCAAGTTCGGCGGGCTGAAATTTCTCGACGCAGCTCACGTCAAGGATATGCTCGCCGTGCTGCGCTTTGCCGAAAACCCGCGCGACCGCGTCGCCGGCTTTCGCGTGCTGCAACTTCTGCCGGGCATCGGCCCTTCGGCCGCCAATGCGATCGTCGAGACCATGGCGACGTCGCTCGACGAGACGATGGGGCTTGCCCGCTATCGGCCGCCTCAGCGGGCCGCCGACGACTGGCCGGGCTTTGTCGCGCTCTATAGCGGCCTGCGCGCCGGCGCGCAAAAATGGCCGGCCGACATCGAGCAGGTCAGGCTCTGGTACGAGCCGCATCTGGAACGTATCCACGAGGATGCAACGACGCGCCGGGCCGATCTCCTGCAGCTCGAGCAGATCGCTTCCGGCTATGCGTCGCGCGAGCGCTTCCTCACCGAGCTGACGCTCGATCCGCCGGACGCGACCAGCGACGAGGCCGGCCCGCCGCACCGCGACGAGGATTATCTGATCCTGTCGACGATCCATTCGGCCAAGGGCCAGGAGTGGAAGAACGTCTTCGTGCTCAACACCGTCGATGGCTGCATCCCGATCGATCTCGGCGTCGGCAGCAAGGAGGACGTCGACGAGGAGCGGCGGCTGCTCTACGTGGCGATGACGCGGGCCAAGGACAACTTGCACCTGGTCATGCCGCATCGTTTTTTCGTCCACGGCCAGGCGGCGCGCGGCGACCGCCATGTCTATGCCTCGCGCACGCGCTTCATCCCGCGCTCGATCCTCGGCGCCTTCGAGCAGGTGGCATGGGCCAGCGTCCAGGCCAGGGACGATCCGCGCCGCCAGCCGCAGGTGCGTGTCGACCTCGGCGCCCGCATGCGCGGCATGTGGAAATAGGCACCCGCCTCGCCGCTGGCGCTGCTCGCCCGGCGACCGCTCCCGGAGCCGGCGAAAAAACAGTCCCGGCAACATGGAACCTCGCGCCGTGATCCGCGTTTCTGCCCGACCCCCAGACCGGAGAACGGCGTCCGCCGTGACCTCCGCCCATTCGAGAGGCCAGAATGCACGACAGGACGTTTTCCACCCCGGTCGCCCTAACTGTTGGCGCCGGCTACAAGCGTACAATCGCTTCGTTCTCCGAGATGCACGAATTCCTGACCGAGTTCCCGCCTTCGCGCCGGCGGCTGAGCTATGGTGCGGCGGTAAAGGCCTGCGAGGCGGCACGTGCCGGCGAGATCTCGGCCGAAGCGGCACGCGACGCCCTGATCACCTTCGCCGTGACGGCAGGCATTCTCTGGCCGGCCGCCCAGCCGGCAGTCTCGGTCAAGCCCGTCGCCCGGGGCCTCGGCGGCTACGCCGCCTGACAGAAACGACCATCAATGGACCGTCATCGGGCCGCCGCCCGGCGCGTCGCCCGCTGCCGCGGGTTCGAAACTGACCTGATCGCGGCCGTTCGATTTGGCCTTGTAAAGGTGCTTGTCCGCCACCACGAACATCTCGGCGTAGGTGGTCGGCCCGCTGAACGCCACGCCGCCGATGCTGACCGAGAGAGGACAGGGCCGGCCGCCAGGCGAGAACTCCGCCTCACGGACGCGTCGGCGAATTGTCTCCGCCACCAGCCAGGACTGCGAAGGATCTGCGCCGGGAAGGAAAACCGCAAATTCCTCGCCGCCGATCCGGCCGACGATGTCGGCGCCGCGTAGCTGGCCCTGGATCGTCCTGGCGATCAGCTTGAGCGCCTGGTCTCCGCAGTCGTGGCCGAGGCGGTCGTTGACGGATTTGAAATGGTCGGCATCGACGATCAGCAAGGCGCCGGCATTAACGACGGAATGGCTGCGGGCCTGTTCTAGATAGGCCTCGACGAGCATGGAAAACGCACCCCGGTTGAATACCGCCGTCAGGCTGTCGGTCGCCGCGACGACGGCCAGTGTCTTCTGCGCGATCGCCAGCTGGCGCATTTTCCACATCAGGAAAGAGAAGAACGAGCTGGCCAGGACGAGCGGCAGCAGCAGGTCGGTGAGCTGCGCCCGCCACAGCGCTTCCGGCGACAAATACGGGAAATTGAAGGAATCGACGAAGAACGCGGCTGCAATGCAGACCGCCGTGCCCGCGACGGTAACCGCCACGACCCTGCCCCAGCTCGTCGGGGACAAATCGATCTGCATGCTTTTGCTCCTGCTTCAGCCGGCTACCTTGAAGCAACAGCGCAAACGAAGTCCTAAGACTTTGCTTTCAATTCGATCGCAGTCGAAGCGAACCAGCCGTCGAGATGGCGGCCGGATAAGAAGATCGGTCCTAAATCAGCTGCCTTCTGATGCTCATCCGGGTGACCGCGGTCACAAGAATGGCGCCGATCATGAAATAGATGGTCGCGACAATGTCGCCCTGGTGGAAATAATAACCGGAGTTGAGAAGCGCCAGGACCACGGCGAAGAACGCCACGAGGCGCAAGGGTTCATTGGGCATGCGTGCCAATTCTCGCTGTTGCTGCTGAATGCTGCTGAAGCGGCCGCCCTCACGACCGTGCGCTCCATAAAATGTTTTGGTAGGTTTTGCAATCTCGGCAGATCGTCCACTATCCACCGCTTCACCAGCCGCCCCAGGTTCAGGCGAAAGCCCTGCCCTCCTCGCTGCGCTGGAACATCGTCAGGTCCAGTCCGAGGCTTGGCTTGCCCAGAATGGTCAGGATCGCGTGCGCCTGGCCGCGGTGGTGGGTCTGGTGGTTGAAGAAGTGGTCGAGCGCCGGCGCCAGCCGCTGCGAGACGGTTCGCATGTCCGAGACGGTCATATAGGAGAAGCGGCCCGACAGCGCCTTGTCGCTCAGGCCGTCTACCCAGTGGATGATCCGTTTGTCCTCGGCCTCGCGCGCCAGCCGCAAGCCGGGCAAGGCGCGGTGCAGGATCGCGTCGAGCTTTGCCGGCGCGTCGCCCTCGCCGGTGAAGCGTTTCATCCAGATACGGTCGGCTGCCAGGAGGTGGTTGAGCGTTCCCATCATCGAACCGAAGAAGACGCCGATATTGCGGTCAAACTCTTCCTCGTCGAGATCGGCGGCGGCATCGTAGATGCGGCCATTAGCCCATTGATTGTAGGCCGCAAACATCCTGAAATGCTGTTTCATTCTTCTCTCGACCTGCGAGACCCTGTTTCGCGCGGGTCTGTTTCGGGCATAGTTAGACTGCAAGGACGCTGCCGCCAATGACCATTCTGCTCTATGACCTTGTCGGACGCGACGCCGCCCGCCCATTCAGCCCACATTGCTGGAAGGCGGTGATGGCGCTGACCCACAAAGGGCTCGACATCACCAGCGTGCCGACCCGTTTTCTCGAAGTGCCGAAGGTGGAAGGCGGCGTCTCGAAGCTCGTTCCGGTGATCCGCGACGGCGAGACGGTGGTCGCCGATTCCTTTGCTATCGCGCTCTATCTCGAGGAGGCCTATCCCGAGCGGCCGACATTGTTTTCCGGCGACGGCGGCAAGGCGACGGCGCGCTTCATCGAACGCTGGTCGCAGCTGACCATCCATCCCTACGTCACCACCGCAGCGATACTGGACCTGCATGCAATGCAGGACGAGGCGAACGCCGCCTATTTCCGGCAGAACCGCGAGCAGCGCTTCGGCAAGCGCCTGGAGGCAGTATACGCCACCCGCGACGCCGGGCTCGCCAGCTTCCGCGCCTCGCTGGAGCCGCTCCGCTCGATGCTTGGCTATCAGCCCTTCATCGGCGGCCCGTCGCCGCTGTTTGCCGACTACATCGTTTTCGGCGCGCTGCAATGGGCGCGCATCGCCACGCCCTACCGGCTACTCGACGACAGCGATGTGGTGGCGCAATGGTTCGAACGATGCCTCGATCTGCATGGCGGCCTCGGCCGCACGGTCGCGGCCGCAGCGATCGCCCCACTCGAGAGTTGAAATCGGCAGTTTCATCGGCAACGCCACATTTTGTTCTTGCTTTGTGCCGGCAGCTATGCTACTAATCTGGGTATGGTGCTAATTGGCTCCAACGACCCGCCCGGCTTGCCGAGGCGGGTTTTGTTTGCCGATCAAGGTCCAACGGCGTAGATCGCGGCGATGTCGTCCGGCCTCGGCTAAAGCGCCTCGCGTTCGACCGGCCTCAAGTGGCGCGCTTTAGGTTCGTTTTTTGATGCATGTCGTTACCGCAAACCGCTGCACACCCTCGGATCAAGCCCGAGGGCATGCTTTGGCGCGACATGCATTAGAATTCGCGCCCGGCGAAATGCGACAATGCGGGTAGACGAAGTGTCGCTTGAGGCGCCTCATCACTGCCCGGATCGAAGCAAACAAGACGAAGTCCGGCGAACCGGGCAACCACAACAAAGGCAGCGCGCCATGACCACAAACCCAGAGTTCCCGGCCGACTTTCGCGCCGGGCTCGCCAATCTTTTCCTGTGGCGGCGCGACGTCAGGCGGTTCAAGCCGACGCCGCTCCCCGAAGGGGCGCTGGAGCGGCTGCTCGAGCTTGCCAGCGCCGCGCCGTCCGTCGGGCTGAGCCAGCCCTGGCGCTTCGTCATCGTCGAGAGCGAAGCACGCCGCGCCGCCGTCAGGGCATGCTTCGAGCGCTGCAACGCGGAGGCACTCGCAAATTTTTGCGGCGAACGCGCCGCGCTCTATGGTCGCCTGAAGCTTGCCGGCCTGAATGAGGCGCCCTGCCAGCTTGCGGTTTTCGCCGACCGCGCAACCGAGCAAGGGCATGGGCTTGGACGCCTGACCATGCCAGCCACCATAGACTATTCCGCTGTCATGGCGGTCCACACGATGTGGCTGGCTGCGCGCGCCGAAGGAATAGGCATGGGCTGGGTCTCGATCCTCGATCCGGCCGAGATGGCGACAATCCTGGACGTCCCGCCGGAGTGGACGCTGATCGGTTACTTCTGCATCGGCTACCCGAGCGAGAACCACAGCGTGCCGGAACTGGAACGGGAAGGCTGGGAAACCCGGCGGCCGTCTATCGTGACAAGGCGGTAGTGCAATGGCGGCGCTGCCATCCTCTTTGCAGGGAAGAATGGCTTTCCCCCGCAGGGCTGTGGAAATCATCGATGGTTCGCCGATCGTCAGTATCGCCAACAAGGCAGCATGGCAAAGCCAGTCATGACGGCCTTGACCTGAGGAAGGGCACAGAAATGTTCTGCTATGACATGCAGGCCGAGATCTGGGTCTATCCGGGCAAGGGCGGCTGGCATTTCGTGACGCTGCCGCCGGAGCTTGGGGCCCGGATCAAGACGGCGATGGTGGGGGCGGCAAGGCCCTGGGGCTCGCTTGGCGTCGAAGCCGTCATCGGCCAGACCAGATGGCGGACATCGCTGTTTCCCGACAAGAAATCCGGCAGCCTGCTCTTGCCGATCAAGACCGCGGTGCGGGTTCGCGAAGGCCTCGGGGCTGGCGACACGGCCAACCTGACGATCGAGATGCAGTTATGACGACGTTGGGCCGGGCTGACGACGACGCGCGATAGGGCGCGGCTTCATTCCAGGTTGGGTTCCTCGCCCCACGAAAGTGGGGAGAGGTGGCTCGGCGAAGCCGAGACCGGAGAGGGGACTGCGCTCTACGAAGGCCCCTCTCCGGGGGGGGGGGGGGCCCCACGACCCCCCGATGTGTGGGGGGGGGCCCCCCGGAGGTGGTGTGATTGTGTGAACCCCAACCCACGCACCGGAGCCACCCGGGGGGGGGCCACAGGCAGCCCAACCCCCCCCCG
>NZ_JAMYTD010000048.1:0-2500 GCF_040322255.1 Mesorhizobium sp. M0166
TCGCCAATGGCTGGCCAAACAGCGATATCGAGGCGCTCATGCCTTGGAACTACCAGCGCTGAACGGCATCAGCTACGCGCTTACGGTCAAAACGCGACGCAAAGGCAAACACCTTACGCAGAGCATGCTGATCCCAACCGAGAAAATGGTCGCTGACGAGCTGCGGGCTGCTCGACCTGGCCACTTGTCGGATCTTGCAGAGTTACGACGTAAGCTCGCGGTAAAATACGGAGCAGACGCCTGCTGCCCAGTGACTGTGCGGCGGCACTTGGTGCATATCAGTCAACACGGCAGCGCGCCCTTTTGGCGCGTCGTAAATCCCGATCGGCCATTCGCCCGACGGATGAGAGGTGGATCGGAACACATACGCGAAAGATTGGCCGCGGAATGCTAAGTGTCCTGTTGCCGTACTTCAGCGCATACGAAAACGGCCCGCACAAGGCGGGCCGTTTTCGAATTTGGTTGCGGGGACAGGATTTGAACCTGTGACCTTCAGGTTATGAGCCTGACGAGCTACCGGGCTGCTCCACCCCGCGTCAACCCTAAAGGTAAGCCTTGGCTCACCGGATTCAAGCTTCCGCCAAATGAAAGGGCCGCTTTCGCGGCCCGGAGTCCCGTTGGCGGGCCTGTTCGTAAGGAGAAGATTAAACAACGTGCGCTTGGCAGACCTGGCAGCGACCTACTCTCCCGCGTCTTGAGACGAAGTACCATCAGCGCTGGAGCGTTTCACGGCCGAGTTCGGAATGGGATCGGGTGCAGCCGCTCCGCCATAACCACCAGGTCGGCAAAACGCACGTTGCTCGAGAAGCTGTTTTCTGTGCCATCCATCGTGTTCACGATGGACATTAGGAATGAGAACGATCAAGCCGATCGAACTATTAGTACCGGTAAGCTTCAAGCGTTGCCGCTCTTCCACACCCGGCCTATCAACGTGGTCGTCTTCCACGGTTCTCAGGGAATACTCGTTTTAAGGTGGGTTTCCCGCTTAGATGCCTTCAGCGGTTATCCCGTCCGGATATAGCTACCCTGCTATGCGGCTGGCGCCACAACAGGTCCACCAGAGATCCGTCCATCCCGGTCCTCTCGTACTAGGGACAGATCCTTTCAATATTCCTACACCCACGGCAGATAGGGACCGAACTGTCTCACGACGTTCTGAACCCAACTCACGTACCGCTTTAAATGGCGAACAGCCATACCCTTGGGACCTGCTCCAGCCCCAGGATGCGATGAGTCGACATCGAGGTGCCAAACAACCCCGTCGATATGGACTCTTGGGGGTCATCAGCCTGTTATCCCCGGCGTACCTTTTATCCGTTGAGCGATGGCCCTTCCACGCGGGACCACCGGATCACTATGACCGACTTTCGTCTCTGCTCGACTTGTCAGTCTCGCAGTCAGGCAGGCTTATGCCATTGCACTCAGCGAACGATTTCCGACCGTTCTGAGCCCACCATCGCGCGCCTCCGTTACTCTTTAGGAGGCGACCGCCCCAGTCAAACTACCCACCATACATTGTCCCGGACCCGGATAACGGGCCGCGGTTAGACATCCATAGTGATAAGGGTGGTATTTCAAGGGTGGCTCCACCTGAGCTGGCGCCCAGGTTTCAAAGCCTACCACCTATCCTACACATGCCACTACGAATGCCAATGTAAAGCTATAGTAAAGGTGCACGGGGTCTTTCCGTCTAACCGCAGGAACCCCGCATCTTCACGGGGAATTCAATTTCACTGAGTCTATGCTGGAGACAGCGGGGAAGTCGTTACGCCATTCGTGCAGGTCGGAACTTACCCGACAAGGAATTTCGCTACCTTAGGACCGTTATAGTTACGGCCGCCGTTTACTGGGGCTTCGATTCAGAGCTTGCACCCCTCCTCTTAACCTTCCAGCACCGGGCAGGCGTCAGACCCTATACGTCGTCTTGCGACTTCGCAGAGCCCTGTGTTTTTGATAAACAGTCGCTACCCCCTGGTCTGTGCCACCCTCCCATGCTTGCGCATGAAAGGGTCACGCTTCTTCCGAAGTTACGCGTGCAATTTGCCGAGTTCCTTCAGCATAGTTCTCTCAAGCGCCTTGGTATACTCTACCAGTCCACCAGTGTCGGTTTCGGGTACGGTCTATAAGGAGGAGCTATTTCCTGGAACCACGCAGCAGCCCTTTCAATCCGATAAGATTGGACTACCTCAATGATCCGTCACTTCCTCCAGGCCCACGAATATTAACGTGGTTCCCATCGTCTACGCATTTCTGCCTCGACTTAGGGGCCGGCTAACCCTGCTCAGATTAGCTTTAAGCAGGAACCCTTGGACTTTCGGCGGGGGAGTCTCTCACTCCCCTTACGTTACTCATGTCAGCATTCGCACTTCTGATACCTCCACCACCCCTCACGGGTATGGCTTCATCAGCTTACAGAACGCTCCGCTACCGCTTGCATTGCTGCAAACCCTAAGCTTCGGTGTATGGCTTTAGCCCCGTTACATTTTCGGCGCAAAGACCC
>NZ_JAMYTD010000048.1:7500-44096 GCF_040322255.1 Mesorhizobium sp. M0166
TCAGGCTATACCGGCGAGGATGCCACCGGCATGGCCGAGGCGATCGCCAAATTGCTGAATGCCACGGCCCTCAAGGCAGGAACCGTGCTGCGCGTTGGGCTCGAGGTCCATGGCGACGCCGCCAAGATCGTTCGCACCAGCGTTTATGACAGGACCCAGCACATCGTCACCATCGCGCTCGACGACCATGACCAGTACGTGCCGGCGCAGGAGCCGGAGCCGAATCCCGAATTGCTGACGGCGTTCGACGATTCGCCTGCGCCCGTAGTGCGCGGCAATCTGCCGAATGTCTATGACGGCATCTACCGCACCGCCTATTCCTACGGCATGTCCAAGGCGATGACGCAACGGCTGATCAAGTTGCTGGCATCCAGTGTCGACTTTCAGTCGCGCCTCAATCCTACGGACCGCATCGAGGTGCTGTTCTCGCAGCCCGATGGCGACGACCAGGCGTCCGACGAATCCGAGCTGCTTTACGTCTCCGCGACTTTCGGCGGCACGACGCGAAATTTCTACCGTTTCCAGATGCAGGACGGCAGCACCGACTACTTCGACGAAAACGGCAGCAGCGCCGAGCAGTTTCTGCTGCGCAATCCCTTGCCCAATGGCCGGTTTACGTCCGGGTTCGGTGCCAGGCGTCACCCCATTTTGGGGTATGTGAAAATGCACACCGGCACCGACTGGGCAGCTCCCGTGGGATCGCCGATCATTGCCGCGGGCAACGGCGTCGTCGAAAAGGCCGGCTGGGCCGGCGGCTATGGCAAGCAGATCATCTTGCGTCACGCCAATGGCTACGAGACGTCCTACAATCACCAGAGCGCCTTTGCCAAAGGCATCGAGCCGGGTGTTCGCGTTCGCCAGGGTCAGGTTATCGGCTATCTCGGCTCAACCGGCCTCTCCACCGGTCCGCATCTTCATTACGAACTGATCGTCAACGGCACCAAGGTCGATTCGATGCGCGTCCGCCTGCCGGTCGGCAAGACGCTGAAGGGCGACGACCTCGTCGCCTTCAAGCGCGAGCGGGAACGCATCGACGACCTGCTCAAGCAGGAAGACAGCAATCAATTGAAGGTCGCGAGCGCCAAGATCGAAGGCTGAGCCGACGTTTTTCGTCGTCAGCCCTGCTGATTCGCCGTGTCGCGCGCCCATGGCAGCCGCTCGCCCGAAACCGTCGTCCACGCAGTGATTGCCGAAAGCAGGCAAAGCAGCGCGGTCACTGCGGCAACGGCGGCGAATGCCGCGTCGCTGGCGGCAAGTCGCGCCGCATCGAGGCCGGGCGCCAGGCCGGCTGGCGGCGGTTCGCCGAAACCCGGAATGCCGGAGCCGGCACCGGTGCCGAGCACGCCAGCGTAAACCCAGGCCGCCAGCGATCCCATCGCCGCCACGGCGATCAGGCCGCCGATGCGCGAAACGGCGTTGTTGATGCCCGAGGCCGCACCCGTATCCTTGTCCTCGACCGCCGTCATGATGGCGGTCGACAGCGGCGATACCACCAGCGCCATGCCGAACCCCATCAACGCCATCAGCGGGAATACCCCCAGCCAGAAATTGTGGATGCCCCAATAGGCCAGCAAGGCAAGTCCGGCAAAGGCAAGAGCCACAACCAGACTGCCGCTGGCGATCGGAAAGCGAGGCCCGATGCGGTCGGACCACTGGCCGACCGGTCCGGACAACAGTGCGATCAGTGCCGACAACGGCAGGAATATGAAGCCGACCTCGGCCGCGCTCAGCCCCCATCCGGCGATCATGAGCATCGGCAGATAGAACAGATTGGCCGACAGCGCGAAATAAAGGAAGAAGGTCGCCACATTGGCGCCCGCGAACGCGCCGATCCGAAACAGCGACAGATCGATCATCGGCTCGCGCCGCCGGCGCTCGAAGACGATGAACATGACGAGCAAAACTGCACCGGCGACAATACTCGGGCCGGACATCAGCCCCTCCCCGTCGCCGCTCATCGAGGTCAGGCCGTAAGCGAGAGCTCCGAACGCCAATATGGCGAGTGCAGCCCCGCCGAGATCGAGGCTGCGCTTTTCCGCCGGCGCGTCGGCAGGGACCTTGGCCAGCAGAAGATAGATCGAGATAAGACCGAGCGGCAGATTGATGGCGAAGATCGCCCGCCAGATGCCGTCGCCGAACGCTGACAGCACGAAGCCGCCCAGCACCGGGCCGAGCGCCGTCGTCAGTGCCGATGCCGCGGCCCAGATGCCGATCGCCCGGCCGCGTTCCTTTTTCGGATACGCTTTGGCGATAATGGCCAGGCTGCCCGGCACCATGATGGCCGCTCCGACACCCTGGATAGCCCGAAATGCAATCAGCACTGCCGGGTTAGGCGCCAGCGCACAGGCAAGCGAGGCGGCAATGAACAGGACGATGCCGGCGACGAAAGAGTGGCGCAGGCCGAAGCGATCGCCGGCGGCGCCGCCGACGAGAATGAGGGCTGAAAGCGTCAATGCATAGGCATTGGAAATCCATTGTGCCTCGGCGAGGCTGGCGCCGAGGTCGACGCGGATCGCCGGCGTCGCAATGGCCAGGACCGACCCGTCGATGAAGCCGAGCGCGGAAGCCAGGATCGCGGCGATCAGCACGAACCGCCGCTGTGCCTGCGGACAGAACGTATCGGCGGGAAGCGAGCCGGTCAGGGGAACGGCGCCGGTACCGACTTTGGTTGGCGTGTGCATGCCGCCTTACCTAGATCGCCGGCGCGCCGGCGACAACCGGCCAGCACGGTGTTCTCGTTGAAACCAGGCCAACCTGGCCATACAGGCAGGATCACGGCGCTCCGGGTGCAAACGACAGATGCCGTGCTAAGCTTCTCGCAGCGCCACGGACAAGGGGGGAAATACCGCATGAAACGACCGCTCGAACCCTCGGCGGAAGGGCGCGGGCGCGTCGTCGGCATCACCGACGGCGTGTTCGCCATCGCGCTCACCCTGATCGTTCTCGAGATCAGGGTGCCGGCGCATGAAACGGTGCATTCCGAACGCGAGTTGATCACCGCGATCACAGCACTGGCACCGCGCTTCCTGACCTATGCGCTCAGCTTCCTGACGCTGACCATCTTCTGGTTCGGCCAGCAGGCGCAACACGGGCTGATCGCAAAATCCGACCGGCGGCTTGCCACGCTGAACCTCTGCTTCCTCGGCTTCATCGCCTTGCTGCCGTTCTCGACCGACCTTCTCGCCGACTTCCTCGAATTCAGGACTGCGGTGATCGTCTACTGGCTCAATCTTTTGATGCTCGGCCTGACGCTGCTCGCCAGTTGGCGCTATGCGGACAAGAACGGATTTCTGGCCGAAGGTGTCGACGCGGAGACCACCCGAACGGTCTATCTGCGCATCGTCAAGGCACAGATCCTGTGGGCCGTCGGCGCGACACTGTGCCTGATCAGCCCGTTGCTCAGCGTCGGCTTTATCCTGGTGATGCAGTTGATCTATGCCGCAGCGCTGCACGCGCCACTGCTGCGCAAGGTCATCGGGTGATTCGAGCGAAGGCGTTGCGCTTTACTCGACGAACTCCACGATAACGCCGGGCGTCACGATCTTGGCCAGCTCGCGCGCATCCCAATTGGTCAGCCGCACGCAGCCATGGCTCTCAGTCTTGCCGATCTTTGACGGATCCGGCGTGCCGTGAATGCCGTAGGTCGGCTTGTCCAGCGCAATCCAGACCGAGCCGACCGGGCCGTTCGGCCCCGGCGGGATGGTCAGGATCCTGTCGTTTTCGCCCTGCTTGAAATTGATGTTCGGGTTGTAAGTGTAGTTCGGGTCCAGCGCGACACGCGACACCGTATGCGTGCCGGACGGCGACGGCGTGTCCGACGAGCCGATAGTCGCCGGATAGGCTGCGACCAGCTTGCCCGCCGCATCATAGGCGCGGACCTGCTTGTTGGCCTTGTCGGCGATGATGCGCGCCACCGGCGTCGCCACCAGCCTCCCGAAATTGGCGACCTTGATGATGGTGCCTGGACGATTGAAATTGGCCTCCGGATTGAGCGATTTCAGATAGGCCTCGTCCATGTGGAAGCGCTCGGCCAGCGCTTCGGGCACCGACGTGTAGCCCATGCGATCGAGCTGGGCCTTTTGGCTGTAGTCCTCCGGTATCGATGCGACATAGGGACCGGCCGCATCCTCGGGCGTGATCGTATAGGAGGCGAAGGCATCGCCGCCGGATTGCGCCAGGGCGGCCTGGATGCCGATCGCGTCGGTCGACTTCAGATTGCTGCCGGTGATCTCATTATAGGCGGCGAGCGCCTTGTCGACATTCGAGCCGAACCGTCCGTCGATGACGCCGGGCGACGCACCGGCACGGTCGAGCAGCACCTGCAGCGCCGCCACGTCCTCGCGGGCGCCGAGCGCAAGCGACGGGTCGACCGCCGTCTTGCCGCCAGTGTTTGGCGGCGAGGCTGTGTCTGGCGGCAAGGCCGCCTGCTCGTTCGGCACTGTCGGCTCGACCGGCTCGATCGAGGCCTCGTTGAGCGGCTGGCGCTCGATGGTGCGCGGCTTCACCGGCTGCGCTGCCTCCGGATAATCGTTGCCGTAGCCGTCATCCGGTGGCGCTTCGGGGAACGCTTCCACCGAATTGTCGCCATTAAGATCGTAGTCGTCGGCCGGCGGCACGATGATCCTGCCCTCGTCTTCCAACTGCCTGCGGCGGTAGCGCGCCATGTCCTGCGGGTCGTCGAGATAATAGCGGTCGTCCTCGACCGGTCCGAGATTGCGCAAGCGCTCACGGCGCAAGGCACGGCGGTCGAGCCTGGTCTGCGGCGGCTGGATGGCGACAACCTTGCCGGTCTCCGCATCGACGATGACGCGGTTTCCCCTGGCGTCGTAGTAGATATCGAGATTGCCGTTCTGGGCGATCAGAACGCCGCCCGTATCGGCAGCGCGAACAACCCCCGGTACGGTGTCCGCCAGCGGTGAGGCCATCGCATTAGACGCCAGCAGCCCGGCAGCAAGCGCTGAAAGGGTGAAGATGGTGCGCAACATGGTGGCCAAGATTCTCCGGTCCGTAAATGCCGCCGTCGGCGTTGTCCCCTCAGAGCGCCGCGCGTCCTTTCGGACGCGCAAGGTCGCTCCAACACCTGAATCTCCGCACGTGCTTTCCGAACATCGAATTCGATCTTCGGGCCGATGCGGCAGGCGAACCCCTTCGACGGCAAATCAGTTGTCAACCATAAGGTTCCAATATGAACCGGGCATGAAGATGGCGGATTTCTGACCGATCAGACGACAGTGAGCCCCAACTCCTTGCGCGCCTGCTTCGTCAGCTTCAGCGCCACAAGACGGTGGCTTTCGCGCAGATAATCCTTCAGCGCCTCATCATCCATGCTTTCGCTTGTCCGGCGCTGGATCCATTTCATGCCGCGCGAGGCGAGATACGGCGCCGGCCGAAGGCCCGGCTGTTCCCTCAGCACATCATAGGCGATATCGGAGCATTTGAAGGTGACGAACGGCTCCTTGCCTTCACTCCAGCCGCCGATTGCGAAGACTTTGCCGCCGACTTTCCAGACATGGGCGCCGCCCCACTGCACGACATGGGTCGTCGAAGGCAGCGAGGCGCAGAAACTGTTGTAGTCGTCCAACGTCATCTGCGCCCCGCCAGTGGTGTAGGACCATGAACCAAAGGTCGGCTTAGCAAAAAGCGGATGCCGATTTTTCGGAAAAGATCATGGTCAAGATTGAAGATAGGAATTCCATCCCGATTCCATCGGGATGGAACAGGTCTTAGCTTGAACTCAGGCGGCCGCCTCGGTTGCCACGACTGCGGGCTTCGAGCGGAAGTTCAAGCGGTCGGATCCAGCGGTGACCTTGACGGTCGAGCCATCGAGGATCTCGCCGAGCAGGATCTTTTCCGCCAGCGGGTCCTGCAATTCCTTCTGCATCACCCGCTTCAGCGGCCGCGCGCCATAGGCCGGGTCGTAACCCTTGGCCGCCAGCCAGTCGATCGCCTCCTGATCGAGCGAAAGCGATATCTTGCGGTCGACAAGCAGGTTTTCCAGCCGCTTGAGCTGGATTTGGACGATCTGGCCCATATCCTGGCGGCGCAGCCGGTGGAACAGGATCACCTCGTCGATGCGGTTGAGGAATTCCGGCCGGAACGAAGCCCTGACGACATTCATCACCTCGTCGCGCACGACGTCGACATCCTGGTCCTCGCTAAGATTGACCAGATATTCGGCGCCGAGATTGGACGTCATGATGATCAGCGTATTGCGGAAGTCGACAGTGCGGCCCTGCCCGTCGGTCAGCCGGCCGTCGTCGAGCACCTGCAGCAGCACGTTGAAGACGTCCGGATGCGCCTTTTCGATCTCGTCGAACAGCACGACCTGATAGGGCCGGCGCCGTACCGCTTCGGTCAGCGCGCCGCCTTCCTCATAGCCGACATAGCCGGGAGGCGCGCCGATCAGCCGGGCGACCGAGTGCTTCTCCATGAACTCCGACATGTCGATACGCACCATGGCGCTCTCGTCGTCGAACAGGAAGCTGGCCAGCGCCTTGGTCAATTCGGTCTTGCCGACGCCCGTCGGCCCGAGGAACATGAACGAGCCGAGCGGCCGGTTCGGATCCTGCAGGCCGGCGCGCGCACGGCGTACGGCTTTCGACACTGCCTGCACCGCCTCGCCCTGGCCGACGACTCGCTTGCCGATCTCGTCTTCCATGCGCAACAGCTTGTCGCGCTCGCCTTCCAGCATCTTGTCGACCGGGATCCCCGTCCAGCGCGAGACGATATGGGCGACGTGGTCGGGGCCGACCACTTCCTCGACCATGCCGGCCTTGCCATCCCTGGCTTCGGCCTGCTGCAGCTGCTTTTCGAGTTCCGGGATCTTGCCATAGGCAAGTTCGCCGGCGCGCTGGAATTCGCCCTTGCGCTGGGCAATGGCAAGTTCGTTGCGCGTCTCGTCGAGCTGCTTCTTGAGGTCGGCGGCAAGCCCGAGCTTCTGCTTCTCGGCCTGCCATTTCGAGGTCAGCTCGGTCGATTCCTCCTCGAGGTTCGAGAGTTCCTTCTCGAGCCGGGCGAGCCGGTCCTTCGAGGCATCGTCCTTCTCGACCTTGAGCGCCTCGCGCTCGATCTTGAGCTGCATGATGCGGCGGTCGATCTCGTCCAGCGCCTCGGGCTTCGAATCGACTTGCATGCGGAGCCGCGACGCGGCCTCGTCGACGAGGTCGATCGCCTTGTCCGGCAGGAAGCGGTCAGCGATGTAGCGGTTGGACAGGGTTGCGGCCGCGACCAGTGCCGAATCCGAGATGCGCACCTTGTGGTGCTGCTCGTATTTCTCTTTCAGGCCGCGCAGGATCGAGACGGTGTCTTCGACCGTCGGCTCATTGACGAAGACCGGCTGGAAGCGGCGGGCAAGGGCCGCATCCTTCTCGACATGCTTGCGGTATTCGTCGAGCGTGGTGGCGCCGACGCAGTGCAGTTCACCGCGGGCCAGCGCCGGCTTCAGCAAGTTCGACGCATCCATGGCGCCATCCGCCTTGCCGGCGCCGACGAGCGTGTGCATCTCGTCGATGAACAGGATGATGCCGCCGGCCGCAGACGTGACTTCGGAAAGCACCGCCTTCAGCCGCTCCTCGAACTCGCCGCGGTATTTGGCGCCGGCGATCAGCGAGCCCATGTCGAGCGCCATCAGTTGCTTGTCCTTGAGTGATTCCGGCACGTCGCCATTGACGATGCGCAGCGCCAGCCCTTCGGCGATCGCCGTCTTGCCGACGCCGGGTTCGCCGATCAGCACCGGGTTGTTTTTGGTGCGACGCGACAGCACCTGGATGGTGCGGCGGATTTCGTCATCACGGCCGATGACCGGATCGAGCTTGCCCGCGCGAGCGTCGGCCGTCAGGTCGCGCGCATATTTCTTCAGCGCGTCGTAGCCCTGCTCGGCGCTCGCCGAATCGGCGGTGCGACCTTTGCGTACGTCGTTGATGACCTGGTTCAGCGCCTGCGGCGTGACACCCGCCTTTGACAGGATGTCGGCGGTCTTGGCCGATTTTTCCATGGCCAGCGCCTGCAATAGCCGTTCGACGGTGACGAAGCTGTCACCGGCCTTCTTGGCCAGTTCCTCGGCGGTCGAAAACACCTTTGCCAGCGGCTGCGCCAGATAGAGCTGGCCATTGCCGCCCTCGACCTTGGGCATTGCCTCCAGTGCCGTCTCAACGCCGAGCTTGACGTCACGGACATTGCCGCCGGCGCGCTCGATCAGCGACGCAGCGAGGCCTTCGTCGTCATCGACAAGGACCTTAAGGATATGTTCGGGGGTGAATTGCTGGTGATTGCGGGAAAGCGCCATGGTTTGCGCGGACTGGATAAAGCCGCGCACACGCTCGGAATATTTTTCAAGATTCATGCCTGTCTCCTTCCGTCACCGGCCCGCTTCGCGGCACCGGATCAGATTGCGGTGACGGACCCGCCCGTTCGAGCCGGATCCTGTTCACGCAAGATATGGGACGCAAACCACGGACCCTCAAGACGCCTCGACACTGGCGGACGCATAATATCGCGAGCGCACAAAACAAAACGGCGGAGATTTCTCTCCGCCGTCCAGGGTAAAGGATGCGCTAAGGTCGGCTGAACGTTTTTTCGATCAATTCTCGACGTCTGCGATCACAGCTTGACCGCCGGGGCCTTCAGCCGGCGCTGCATCGACATTCCCAGCGTCGGTATTGCCAGTCTCGGTATTGCCAGTCTCGGCATTGCCCGTCTTGGCATTGCTTGTCTCGGCACTCTCAGGGCCGGCGTTGTCGTTGCCGCCATTTGCCTGTTCGACATCGAGGCGCGGGCGACGCGGACGCCTGGGGCGGCGGGCCGGGCTGTTTTCGGCAGCGGCTTCGTTGAGCTCGGCCTGGGCGGCGAGACCCGCCGGCGAAAAATTGTCGAATTGCGGTGCGGGCTCACCCACAAAGTCCGGTTCAGCGGCCGGTACGGGCTCCGCCTGCGCCGGCGTCTCGTCGCGCCGTGGCTGTTCGATGCGCTGGCCACCCTGCTCGCCGCGCGCGCCATACTCGCCGCGCTGGCCGTTCTGGCCGTAACCGCCGTTGGGACGACGGTCGCGGTGGCGTCCGCCATTGTTGTCGCGGCCGTCACGGTTGTCGCGACCGCCCCGATTGTCGCGGCTGTTTTCCTGGTTCAGCGCCAGTTCGGCCGGCGTGCCATCGATGACCGGCTGCGGGCCGGCCCCGTGATTGACGGTCGAACCCGACGTCTCGTTGGCATTGTTGTTGCCGGCATTGTCGAACTCGTCGCGATCCTCGTCGCCATCATCGTCGAAATCGTCGCGATTCTGCTGGGCGTTCTGGATCGGCATCTGCGCCTGAGCGGCTGCGATGATGCGGTTATAGTGTTCTGCATGCTGGAGATAGTTTTCCGCCATCACCCGGTCGCCGGAGCTTTGCGCGTCACGGGCAAGGGTTGCGTACTTCTCGGCAATCTGCTGAGCCGATCCGCGGATCTTCACGTCCGGGCCGTTGCTCTCGTAGTTGCGCGTCAGGGGATTCGGCCCCTTACGATTGTTGTTGTTATTGTTGTTGCCGCCGCCGCCATTGTTGTTGCGACCGCGCATGCGCCTGTTTTGCTGTTGTGGCCTCATTAGACTCTCTTCACTTTGAAATTTTCGAAAAACTCTTCACGAACGGAGGCGCTCATGCGGCCAGCCGTTTCGTTCCTTCACCGGCGTTCGCCCGCATCAATTGCGTTGGCGCCACGTGCCATCCTGTTCCGGTTACTTCACTTGCCGGACGATTCCCGCACGAAGCTTGGGCGTCGTTTGCGCAAGAAGGCAGCTATTTCCAAGGAAAACCGAATCGCTAAGAGCACTGCCTGCTTCGTCTCATCCGGTTATGGCGACCCTAGCCGCATTCCCCGGTATTGCCAAGCGCTTTTTTCGCACTGCATCACGGCTTCCACCGTTCGAACACAAGAACTCTGTCGATTCCGCCGAGATCACGAAACGCCCCGACCGAACGGTACCCGGCCGCGGAGAATATCTCCGTAACCTGTTGGTGCTGCGTATGGCCGATCTCGACCGCAATCCTGCCTTGGAGTTCCAAATACGCTGCCGCTCCTGCGGCGATCTTCCTGTAGGGGCTCAGACCGTCCACGCCGCCATCGAGGGCCTGGCGTGGATCGAAACCGCGGACCTCGTCCTGCAGATTTCCAATGTCGTCTGAAGGTATATAGGGAGGGTTTGCGACAATTACATGGTACCGGCCAGAAACTTTTTCAAACCAGTCGGATTTGAGCGCCGTGAACCGGCCGGCGAGCCCCAATTCCCCGGCATTACGCATGGCTGTGGCCAGCGCCTCCTGCGAAACGTCGACGCCGGTGGCGGTCGCGGCCGGAACGGCGCTGAGCAGCGCCAGCGCGATGGCACCGGTGCCGGTCCCTAGATCGAGGATGCGGCAGCCGCCTTCGCGAGCCGCCATTGCTTTGACGAAGGGCAGTATAGCCTCGACCAGCGTTTCGGTATCCGGCCGCGGCTCCAGCGTTTGCGGCGAAAGCGACAGGCGCAAGCCGTAGAATTCGCGATAGCCGAGGATCCGGTGTACCGGCTCGCCGGCGATGCGCCGTCGCAAGGCGGCTTCGATTACCGCCGTCACGTCCGCATCGACCGCGTGCCCGGGATCGGCGATGGCCTGCGTGCGACTGGTGCCGGAAAGATGCTCGACGATCAGCCTGGCGTCGAGCGCCGGATCCGCAACCCCGGCTGCGGTGAGCCGGTTTCGCGCCTCCCGCAGCAGCGGCGCCAGCGTGGCGGGCAGGCTGTCAGCCATCGATGCCGATATCGGCGAGCAGCTTCGACTGGTGATCGGCGATCAGCGCGTCGACGATCTCGTCGAGCTCGCCCATCATCACCCGGTCAAGCTTGTAGAGCGTCAGGTTGATGCGATGGTCGGTGACGCGACCCTGCGGAAAATTATAGGTGCGGATGCGTTCCGATCGGTCGCCCGAGCCGACCTGCGACTTGCGCGATTCGGAGCGTTCCTCGTCCGCCTTGCTGCGCTCGAGATCATAGAGCCTGGCGCGCAGGATCTGCATGGCCTTCGCCCGGTTCTGGTGCTGCGATTTTTCCGCCTGCACCACCATGATGCCGGTCGGCAGATGGGTGATGCGCACGGCCGAATCGGTGGTGTTGACATGCTGGCCGCCGGAACCCGAGGCGCGCATCGTGTCGATGCGGATATCTTCTGCCCTGATCTCGATATCGACCTCTTCGGCTTCCGGCAGCACCGCGACAGTCGCCGCCGAGGTATGGATGCGTCCGCCCGCCTCGGTCGTCGGCACGCGCTGCACCCGGTGCACGCCGGATTCAAACTTCAGATGGGCAAAGACGCCCTTACCCGAAACGGTGGCGATGATTTCCTTGTAGCCGCCGACCTCACCCTCGCTGGCCGACACCGTCTCGAAACGCCAGCCATGCGCCGCGGCATAGCGCTCGTACATGCGAAACAGGTCGCCGGCGAAAAGCGCCGCCTCGTCACCGCCGGTGCCGGCGCGGATTTCGAGGATGGCGTTCTTGTCGTCGGCGGCATCCTTGGGCAACAGCAGGATCTGGATGTCCTTCTGCAGCGCCTCGATTCGATGCTTGACCTCCGGCAGGTCGGCCTCGGCCAAGGCGCGCATCTCGGCGTCGGTGCCCTTGTCGGCGAGCATCGCCTCCAGATCGGCCTGTTCGCGCTCCGCGGCGCGCAGTGCCCTGATCTTTGCCGCCATCTCCTGGATGTCGGCATATTCGGAGGCCATTCTGACATAGGCGTCCGGCGCCGGCCCGGCCGACATCTGCGCTTCGAGCATGTCGAAACGCTTGACGACTTGATCCATACGGTCGCGGGGGAGGTTGATCATGGCGAAGTCTATAGCGGTATAGAGCGGTCGTCGGCAAAGGCTTGCAGCAGCGCCCGCATCGGCAGGCCATGCGCCGGCGCCATCAGATTGTCGTCGAAGAACGCTTCCAACTCGCTGAGCGGCAGTTCCGTCAGCATCGCCTTGACCGGGCCGATCGATGCCGGCGACATCGAGATCGAGCGGTAGCCAAGGCCGATCAGCGCCATCGCCGAAATCGGCTTGCCGGCAAGTTCGCCGCACAGGGTCACCGGCGTATGGTTGCGCGCCCCGGCGTCGGCAATCTGCTTCAGGACGCGCAGGAACGGCGTCGAGAGCGGGTCGAAGCGGTCGGACAATTGGGTGTTGCCGCGATCCACCGCCATGACGAACTGGAACAGGTCGTTCGAGCCGACCGAGACGAAATCGACCGCCTTCATCAGTTCATCGAGCTGGAACAGCAGCGACGGCACCTCCAGCATCGCCCCGAGCTTGAGGCTGGTCGGCAAATGATGGGCAAAACGCGACAGATGCCGCACCTCGCGATCGATGATCTCGCGCGCCTGCGCGATCTCGCCGAGTTCGGTCACCATTGGCAGCATCAGCTTCAGTTCGCGTCCACCGCACGCCTTGAGCAGCGCGCGAATCTGGGTGCGCAGCAATCCGGGCCGGTCGAGCGTCAGGCGGATGGCGCGCCAGCCGAGCGCCGGATTCTCTTCCTGGATCGAGCCCTTGAAATAGGGCAGCACCTTATCGCCGCCGATATCGATGGTGCGGAACGTCACCGGCTTGCCGCGTGCCGCTTCGAGCACGTCACGATAGAGCCGCTCCTGGGCTTCGGCGCGCGGAAAGGTCGAGGCGACCATGAATTGCAGCTCGGTGCGGAACAGGCCGATGCCGGCCGCGCCCGCTTCGGCCAGTTGCGGCAGATCGACCGCCAGCCCGGCATTCATCAGAAGATCGACCTGGACACCGTCCTTGGTCACTGACGGCTTCTTGCGCAGTTCGCGGTAGACCTCCTGCCGCCGCGCCCTGAAGCGCACTTTCTCGGCATAGGCCGCCTCGAGGTCGGGCTGCGGGCGCAGATGGATCGCGCCTTCCTCGCCGTCGACGATGATGGCATCGCCGTTTTCCGCCATGGAAACGGCGCCCTTCATCTGGCCGGCGACGGGTATGCCCATGGCCCGCGCCACGATGACGACATGGCTGGTCGCGGCGCCGTCCTCCAGCACCAGCCCGCGCAGCTTGTCCCTGGGATAATCGAGCAGCTCGGCAGCCCCCATGGAGCGGGCGACGATGATGGCGTCCTTGGGCAGCGAAGCCGCGACGTCCTCCGGACCGCGCCCCATAAGCTGCCGCAGCAGCCGATTGGCGAGATCGTCGAAATCGCTCATTCGTTCGCGCAGGTATGGATCGGTCATGTGCAGCATGCGGGCACGCATGTCGCTCTGCACCTTTTCGACCGCCGCTTCGGCCGTCAGGCCGTTGCGGATCGCCTCCTCGAGCCGGCGCACCCAGCCGCGGTCGTTGGCGAACATGCGATAGGCTTCGAGCACCTGGCGATGCTCGCCCTCGAAGGCGACGTCGCGGCGCTCCAGCATGTCGTCGATAGAGAGCCTGAGCGAGCCGAGGGACGCGTCGAGCCGCCTGACCTCTTCCTCGCTGTCCTCGTTGAACAGATTGGTGACGACGATGCGCGGCTCGTGCAGCACCACATGGCCGAGCCCGACGCCTTCGTTGAAGGATAGGCCGGTAAAGCTTACCGGGCGGCGCAAATCGAGCTCGAGACCGGGCCTTGTCAGCCGCTCCAGATCGCCGGTGGCGATCATCTCGGCGATCACCATCGCCGTCGTTTCCAGCGCCTCGACCTCGTCGTCGCGATAATGGCGCATGGTCTTGTTCTGCACGACCAGGACGCCGAGTGTCCGCCCTGCCCGCAGCACCGGCACGCCGAGGAAGGAATTGTATATCTCTTCCCCTGTCTCCGGCAGGTAGGCGAAGGCAGGATGCTCCTGCGCGTTGGAGAGGTTGAGCGGCCGCGCCGAGGCCGCGATCGTGCCGACCAGGCCTTGGCCCAGCCTGAGCTGCGCCAGGTGGACGGCGTTCGGGTTCAGGCCTTCGGTGGCGTAGAGTTCGAGCACCGAATCGGCGCGCAGAACATAAAGCGAGCAGACCTCGGCAACCATGTTGGAGGCGATGTCGCGCACGATTCGGTCAAGCCGCTCCTGCGGCTCCAGCGGCTCTTGCATGAGCTCGCGGAGCCGTTTCAGCAAAACGCGCGGGCCGCTGGCCGAATCACGCATCGCGGCTTCTTCTCCAATAGCGTTTCAACCGGTGCAGGTTGCCCTGCACAGCGGCACAAACGCAACAACTCAATTAGAGCGCCATCGTCCAATTGGACGCATAAAGGCCGCTCCAAGACTTTCGATCCGCTGCATCCTGCTTTCCGAGAATCGACTCCGATTTTCGGGCCGATGCAGTCGGCTACTGCTTATCCAGACCGTACACGGAATGCAAAGTGCGAACTGCTAGTTCCGTATAGGGACCGTCGATCAGGATCGAAATCTTGATTTCGGACGTTGTTATGGCGCGGATGTTGATCGTGCGGTCGGCAAGCGCCTTGAAGGCGGTGGCAGCGACGCCGGCATGGCTGCGCATGCCGATGCCGATGACAGAGACCTTCGACATGCCGGCTTCCGACTGCACCACATCGTAGCCGATCGTCGCCTTCAGCCGCTCGAGCACGGCAAGCGCCTTGTCGACGTCGCCGGATGGCACGGTGAAGGTCATGTCGGTGAACTTGCCGTCCTCGGAAATGTTCTGGACGATCATGTCGACGTTGATGTTGGCCTCGGCCAGCGGCCCGAAAATGCCGGCGGCGACGCCCGGCCGGTCGCCGACGCGGCGCAGTGAAATCTGCGCTTCGTCCTTGGCATAGGCAATTCCGGTGACGACCTGCTGTTCCACGATCTCTTCCTCGTCGCAAATAAGCGTTCCCGGCGGATTGAGCAAATCCCCCATTCCGGGTGCATCGGGATCGTCGAAGGACGACCGCACAAAGGTACGCACCCTGTGCACCATGGCAAGCTCGACCGAGCGCACCTGCAGGACCTTGGCCCCGAGCGAGGCCATTTCGAGCATTTCCTCGAAGGAAATCTTGGCCAGCCGCCGCGCCTTGGGCTCGATGCGCGGATCGGTCGTGTAGACCCCGTCGACGTCGGTGTAGATATCGCACCGGTCGGCGTTGACCGCCGCCGCGATGGCGACAGCGCTGGTATCAGAACCGCCGCGGCCGAGCGTTGCGATCCGGTTGTCCGGCCCGATGCCCTGGAAACCGGCGACCACCGCCACCTGGCCTTCGCCGAAGCGCTTGATCAGGAACGCGCCGTCGATATCGAGAATGCGCGCCGCACCATGCGCGTTGTCGGTCTTGATCGGGATCTGCCAACCTTGCCAGGAGCGGGCATGCACGCCGATATTCTGCAGCGCGATCGCCAGCAAGCCGGCGGTGACCTGCTCGCCGGACGCGACGACGGCGTCATATTCGCGCGCATCGTGCATCGGCGAGGCTTCGCGCGTCCACTGCACGAGTTCGTTGGTCTTGCCGGCCATCGCCGAGACCACAACGGCGACCTCATGGCCGGCATCGACCTCGCGTTTGACATGACGCGCCACATTGCGGATGCGGGCGATGTCGGCGACGGACGTTCCGCCGAATTTCATCACGATGCGCGCCATGGAAGCGAAATGCCTTTGACTGGATGCCGGACCGAAGGCCGAAGAGCGAAAAATGCGCCAAGCTGTGGCTGGGCGCTCAATGCGCGGCCTCCTTAGCCAAATGACAGTCGTTTCGCAAGGCGTGCCGCCGCTGCCGGCCGGGCGACACACCAGCGCAGCATCGGGCTTGCATACTTCTTGCCAAAATGACGCGCGCCTCAGCCCAGCTGTGCCGTGGCTCTCCACAGGCGCGGATAGTCGAGGACGAAACCGAGCGGCGAGATCTCCAGCATCTCATTGTAGCCGAACATCGGGGCGGCATAGGCGTAATGTGCCGCATCGACGCGCTGATAGCTCTGTTCCAGGCGCACGAGCCTGAGTTCGGGAAATGTCAGATAGGCTGCCGGGGCGGGCGTCGCCATGCCGACATCGAGGGCAAAACGGCGAAGCGCCACAAGGTTTGTGGCGGGCGTGAAGCCGAGATCGACATCGATGAGACCGCCGACTTCCGCTTGATGCTCGCCGTTCAGCGCCCATTGGCGCTCGGTCAGCCGATCGATCCTGTAATGCAGCTCTTGCGTGCCGAAAAAGCCGTCGGCGCGCGCCGATCGTGTATGCCAATCGGCGTCGCAGTCCACCTCGTAGGCGATGCTGCACGGCTTGCCGTCCTGGACGAAAAGCGCGTGTCCCCCGAGGTTCCACCCGGAACTCGCTTCCGACAGCAGGCAAGCGTCGTGGCCTTCCTGGTCAAGCCGGCGCCAAAGAATGGAAGCTACCGCCCGCATCGTTTTGCACTCCTTCGAACACGATGTCTCTGCTTCGCCCGCCAGAGCCTAGGTGTTTCCTTCCGGCACACCATCAACTGACACGTGCTGACACAAATGCAGCCGGCAAAAGGCGGCGCCGGCAGGCATCGCGCGCATCGCGCCGCCGGCGGTGAATTTCGCGCCTTGACATTCGCAGCCTCGCGCCCGACTTCCTAGCGTCCGAGGAGACCAAACCATGCCAGAGCCCCGACGATCGACGATCGATGCCGGAGAGGTGGAACGCTTTTCCGCCCTTGCCGCCGAATGGTGGAACCCGAACGGCAAGTTCCGCCCGCTGCATAAGTTCAACCCGATCCGGCTTGCCTATATCCGCGACCAGGTGGCGACCCGCTTCGGCCGCGATCCGCGTGCGGCACGGCCGTTCGAAGGCCTGCGCTTCCTCGACATAGGCTGCGGCGGCGGGCTGTTGTGCGAGCCGATGGCGCGGCTTGGCGCCGAAGTGGTCGGCGCCGATGCCTCAGTCACCAACATCGAAGTGGCCAAGCTGCATGCGGCGGAAGTCGGCGTGAGCGTTGATTACCGCGCCACGACCGCGGAAGATCTGGCCGACGCCGGCGAAAAATTCGACGTCATCCTCAACATGGAAGTGGTCGAGCATGTCGCCGATGTCGATCTGTTCCTGGCCAAATGCGGTGAGATGGTCAAGCCTGGCGGCATCATGTTCGTCGCCACTATCAACCGCACCCTGAAGGCCCTGGGCCTGGCCATCATCGGCGCCGAATATGTGCTGCGCTGGCTGCCCCGCGGCACCCACCAGTTCGGCAAGCTGGTGCGCCCCGAGGAACTCGAAAAAGCGCTTGCCGGCGCCGGCCTGACCGTCATCGACCGCACCGGGGTCACCTACAGCCCGCTCGCCGACCGCTGGCAGCGCTCGAAGGACATGGACGTCAACTACATGGTGCTGGCGGAGAAGGCATCCGTCTGAACCTTACGTCTTCTGGCCCCTATGTCTTCTGGCCCCTATGTCTTCTGGCCCCTATGTCTTCTGGCTTTGCGCCTTGGTGATGAACACGCCGGCGGTGATGATGACGGCACCGGCCCAGGTCAGCAATTGATAGCGCTCGTCGAGGAAGAGGGTCCCGGCAAACAGCCCGACCGCCGCCGCGACATAGCCGATCTGGCTGAGATAGACCGGGCCGCCGACCGCTTGCAGCCGGAAGAAGAATGCGAACATCGCCGAGGCTGATGCCACCTGTGCCGCAGCGACCAGCGGCACGCCGCCGAGCGAGCCGAATGCATTGCCGCCCAGCAGGACCAGAATGCCGGAAAACAGCATCAAGGCTGCTGCCAGATGACTGCCGACGGCAAGCTCGATCGGGCCGGTGCCTTCGGGCCAGTCGACGGTGCGGTAAATATTGCCGGCGGCGAGGCTGACCGGGATGAGCAGGCCCATCGCCACCCAGAAAAATTCGGCCGGCTGGCCCGCTTCGCCGCGCGTCACCGCCACCATGACTGCGCCGACGAAACCGACGGCAATGCCGACAACGCCCAGCATGGTCGGGCGCCTGACGCCGAGCAGCATCGAGAACACCAGCGTGACGACCGGCGACAGCGTGAACATGATGCCGCTGTAGCCGGCACCCAGATGCGGAATGGCTGAAAACATCAGCAGATTGGGGATTGCATAGGAGACGGCCGCGGTGACGAAGAAATAGCGCAGTCTGTGCGGCGTAAGCCGCATGCGCTTGCCGTTGAGCAGCAATGCGCACAAAAGCACGCCGCCGGCACCAAGCGAGATGACGAAGGCCCAGACCATGGCGGGCACGGCGGCCGCCGTCGCGATCTTGCCGAACGGCAGCGTCAGGCCGAGCAGTCCGCCGGTGACGACCAGAAGGCCAAGCGCCGAGTCCCAGAGAAATTTCATCGCACCGTCCCGTCGCCCGTCCGCGGCCCTTGGCCTACACCACAAGCTGAGGTAAGATAATATAAAGATTCTTTACATCAAGATACATAACGGTGAGAGACATGGATCGCGCGGCAAAAGCGATCGAGCAATGGAAAACGGAGCGGCCGGATCTCGATGTCTCGCCGATGGCCGTACTCGGGCGCCTCAGCGAGGCCGCCTCGCTGATCGCACGAGAGCGGCTGGCGCCGCTGTTTGCAAGTTACGGGCTGCAATCCGGAGAATTCGATGTGCTGGCGACGCTGCGTCGTTCCGGGCCGCCATACGCGCTGACACCGACGGCTCTCTACGAGGCGACAATGGTGACGTCGGGCGCGATGACCAACCGCCTCGATCGGCTCGAGAAATCCGGCCTGATCAAGCGCGGCCCGCATCCCGATGATCGCCGTGGCATTGTCGTGCAACTGACCGGGAAGGGCCTCGCTCTGATCGACGAGGCGGTTACCGCTCACGTCGCCAACGAGCACCAGATACTTTCTGGGTTAGCGCGCCCGGAGCAGATCATGCTCGCACGCCTGCTCGAAAAACTGATAGCGAGCCTGAACTAACCCAAACGGCAACCACCAGGACTCTGCGATCATTGCATTGGGAGTCGTAACTCCAGGGGAGTTTGCCGATGACAGAACATGCAGTCGTGATTGCCGGAGGAGGCCCGACGGGCCTAACCCTGGCAGGCGAGTTGGCGTTGGCAGGCATCGACGTAGCCATTGTCGAACGCCGCCCGAACCAAGAGCTTGCCGGTTCGCGTGCTGGCGGCCTGAGCTCACGCACTCTCGAAGTTTTCGATCAGCGCGGCATCGTGGACCGGTTCCTCGCGGAAGGACAAATAGCCCAAGTCACGGGATTCGCGGCGATGCGTTTAGACATCAGCGATTTTCCGACCCGCCACAACTACGGGCTGGCGCTGAGGCAGAAACACATTGAGCGCATTCTCGCTGGATGGGTCAGCGAGCTGGCAGTACAGACATATCGCGGCCGTGAATTAACGTGTTTCGTGCAGGACGACGCCGGCGTCACCATCGAATTGTCCGATGGAGCGTCGCTGCGGGCAAGCTATCTCGTCGGATGTGATGGAGGCCGCAGTCTGGTCCGCAAAGCTGCTGGCATTGAGTTTCGAGGATGGGATGCGACGACCAGCAGCATCCTCGCCGAGGCCGAGATGGCGGAGGAGCCGCCACTGGGCATTCATCGCACGGCACTTGGCATCCATGCCTTCGGCAGGGAAGAGTACGAAATTCGTGACGGCAAGGTCGTCTTTGCCGATAAAGGTCCCATAGGCGTCATGGTCACTGAAAAGAGTGTCGGCGCCACGACCGAGCCCACGCTGCGCGATCTCCGCGAAGCACTCGTCGCCGCATGCGGAACAGATTACGGAATCCATAGCCCAACTTGGATTTCCAGGTTCACGGACATGTCGCGGCAGGCGGCGGCTTACCGCAAGGGCCGGGTTCTCTTGGCGGGCGATGCCGCCCATGTGCATTCCCCGGTGGGCGGACAAGGCCTCAATACCGGTGTGCAGGATGCGGTGAACCTCGGTTGGAAGTTGGCCCAAGTGGTGAAAGGAACATCGCCTGAAGGCTTGCTCGACACTTATCACATCGAGCGGCATCCGATTGCGGCCCGCGTGTTGCGAACGACAATGGCACAGGTCGCATTGCAACGTACTGATGATCGCACTGAAGCCTTGCGTGAAATCGTATCAGAGCTCCTTGGGATGGAGGAGACTCGCAAACGGATCGCTGCCGAGATGTCCGGACTTGGTATCCATTACGACCTCGGCCAGGGGCATCCGCTGGTCGGCCGCCGCATGCCTGACCTCGACCTGGCCACGCCTGATGGTCCTATGCGCGTATTTGCGCTCCACCAAAATGCGCGGCCAGTGCTCTTGAATCTCGGTGCGCCGGGCAGCTTCGACGTCAAGCCGTGGTCAGACCGCATTAAGGTGGTTTACGCCAAATGTGACGATCCATGGGAGTTGCCTGGGCTAGGCTTGGTCTCCGCTCCAACCGCAGTTTTAATCCGACCCGATGGATATGTTGCTTGGGTAGGCGACAGGACGCAGGATGGTCTTCAAGACGCGATGAACACCTGGTTCGGGCCACCGGGCTAAAAGCCGCGAAAACCAGTTAGCTCTTGACCTGGTTGAATGGTCCCGAAATCAAACGGGTACCGACGGCAAAAAACTCAGATCCTGGCCGCCGAGCCTCGTTTGGGCCGACGAACAGCTCTGATCTTGCCGCTGTTTCCGCCGCCACAGAAAAACTGGTCGCCGCCATCGGATTCGAGCCCCGACACGCCTGTTCCCGGCGGCATATCGAGCTTCTCCAGGACCTTACCCGTTTCAGGATCGATCCGCCGGACATCGCTCTCCTCACCCTCCCAGGTGCCATGCCAAAGCTCGCCGTCGACCCAGCTGACCCCGGTAACGACGCGGTTGGAAACGATGGTGCGAAGGATTGCTCCTGTCTCGGGATCGACCTGATGAATCTTTCGGCCCCGGTGCTGCCCGACCCAGAGCGTTCCTTCGGCCCAGGCGAGCCCGGAATCACCGCCGTTGCCAGGAGCCGGGATCGACGCCAGCACCTGGCCATTCTTCGGATCGATCTTCTGGATGCGATCCTCCGCGATCTGATAGAGGTACTGGCCGTCGAAAGCCGTTCCGGCGTGTGCCGCGACATCGATCGAGCGCACCACTTTGCCGCTCGCCGGATCGAAGGCGTTCAATCTGTCGCCTGAGGCAAACCAGACATGCTCACCGTCGAAGGTAACGCCGTCCACGTGGTCGACACCCGGAAAGGGCCCATATTCTCGAAGGATTTCGGCTGCGGATCGTTCCATGATTCTATCCTAGTAGCCCGGCAGTGGGCCGGGGAGTAACAAGATTGTCGGGAAACCCGTCAGCGGCGGGGTCATCCAGCGACGCGCCCGGCCGCGGCCGAACGACTGCACCTTGCCGGCCTGGGCAAGCTGCTCGAGCGCCCGCTGCACGGTACGCGAACTGGCTCCAAGCGCAATCGCCAGGGCCGAACTCGACCACGACTCGCCGTCGGCGAGGAAGGCGAGCACTGCGGCATGCTCTTCTTCGACGGGCGGCGCCAGCACGACGACCTCACCTGCGCGGCGTGGCGCCAGCGCAAAGCCCCGCTTCGTCGCGCTCACATCGGCCAAGCTCCGAAGCTCCGCGCGAAGCCGCCCGGCTTCGACCCGTAACCGTGCGCGATGTGATTCGTCCGCGTCCTTTCCGCGAAAAGCGCGCGCAATAAGCGTCGATCTTGCCACGTCCCCCGGCCAGGCTTCGGCCAGCGCACGGGCCAGCGCGAACAGCACCGGGCGGGTCGCCAGCGAGACGACGGTATCTGCGACCCGCACGACATTGCGGCATGCATCCACCACGAGCGCCCCCGACGCCAGGAGGGCTTCGACTTCGTCGAGCAGGATCGGCCGTTCCTCGCCACGCACAACAAGGCGTGCGGCCGGCGTGTCCAGCACCAGCGATGCGCTCTCCACCTCCGCCATCAGCGCGGCGATGCCGGACGCGCGCGCCGCCCGCGCCGCCAGGCCAAGGGCGGCGCGCGCAGGGCCGGTCCGCAAGCGACGGATGGCGATGCCGGCGACAGCCAGCTCGTGAGCAGCCCGCGATGCCGGCGGCAGCGGCGAGGGATCGAAGCCGTCCAGCCTGCGCTCGGCTTCGTCGAGATGGCCAATCAGCAGCAAGCGCCGGACGTCGAGGTTGCGCGCATGCGCGGCGTTGACGCGGTCGCCATGCTTTTCAAGCGTCGCCCGCGCGGCGTCGAGTGCCTTGGCCGGCCAGGTAAGGTCGCGCGAGACGAGCGCGATCTCGGCCTCGGCGACGACACACCTCGCGCGGGCCACGGCCTCCCTCGGGCTGAATGCGTGCGCCGCCCTCTTGAGGAGAACCTTCGCCCGAACCAGGTCGCCAAGCTGCGCCATCGCGATGCCGCGCAGCGCCAGTGCCGGCGCATCGTCGCGCAGCGCAACCCGCTTCAAGGCGCCGAGCGGATCGCCCGCCGCAAGCGCATGCGCCGCGGCCGTGATTAGCGAGTCCATCGGAATCCCGTCACACTTGTCACTCCCATGGCGTCGACGTCCGGCGCTAAGTCCATCTCACCAACCAGTCGTATCGACAACGGCGACTGTAGCCAACCTGAGTTGCGGCGCGATTGTGCACTAGCTCGAACGCAACGATAAGCACTAGGAGAGACGCAATGAAGATCGAAGGTTCAACCATCCTGGTGACTGGAGCCAATCGGGGCATCGGTCGGGCACTGGTCGAGGAAGCCCTGAGCAGAGGCGTAAAGCGCGTCTATGCAGCAACCCGCCAAGCCATGGCCCACCCGGACCGGCGTGTGACGTCCCTGACCATGGATGTGACCAACGCTGCGCAGATCCGGGAGGCGGTCGAGAAGATCGATGCTCTCGACATCCTCATCAACAACGCCGGCGTATCGCCCTTCGACGACCTCAGCGACCGTCGTGTGCTCGAACAACAGCTCGCCGTCAACCTCTTCGGCTCGTACGACGTTACCCAGGCACTGCTGCCGTTGCTGGCCCGGTCGCGAGGAGCCATCGTCAACATTCTGTCGCTGGCCTCGATTGCCGCAGTGCCGTTCAGTCCGGCCTACTCAGTCTCGAAGGCGGCCTCGTTCTCGCTGTCGCAGTCGTTGCGCACGCTCCTGGCCGGACGGGGTGTCAGCGTCCACAGGGTCCTTCCCGGCCCGGTGGACACGGACATGACACGGGGCCTGGACATCGCGAAGGCCTCTCCGGAGTCTGTTGCGCGGGCGATCCTGGACGGAGTGGAGAACGGCGAAGAGGAAATCTTCCCCGATCCCATGTCGGAATCCCTGGCGGAGGGCTGGCGCAGCAGTGCGGTCAAGGCGCTTGAACGCCAGTTTGCAGCCTATGCGGAAGCAAGTCCGTCCAGTGAAGCAAGCCCGTCAGACAGTGGGTATGAAAGAAGCAGCGAAACGATTGCCCGCGAGGCCCATCCTTGCTGCTCGGCCTGAAACTGCAGACGCCTCTGCAGGGGCGGCAGCATCGCCGCCCCTCGGCGCCGCCCGACCTTCACGGCGCTGCCTGGCAAAGAGATGCCTCGCTATGTCCGGAGCAGGTTGACGGATCAGTTGCGATCGTCGGGGAAGCTTGGAATAGGCATGAACTCGACGCCGTCGTCGGCCAGGCTCTTGGCTTCCTCCAGCGTCGCCTCGCCATAAATGCCGCGCGGATCGCTCTCGCCAAAATGGATCTTGCGCGCTTCCTCGGCAAATTTGTCGCCGACATAATCGGCGTTCTCGCGCACCTTTTCGGCCAGCGCCTTGAGCTGCGCCAGCGCCTGCTTCTGGGCCTCGCCCATGGCGAGCGCAATCTTTTCTCGGCTGCGCCCGGTCGAGACGGCCGGCGCCATCAGCGCCTTCTCGATCTTGTGCGAGCCGCAGGTCGGGCAATCGACGAAGCCACGCTTCTTCTGCGTGTCGAAATCGTCGTTGCTGCGAAACCAGCCTTCGAATTCGTGCTCGTGCTCGCAGATCAGGGAAAAGCGGATCAAGAGGCGGCACCCCTGAGCGGCATTGCCTGCGCCGAACCGGCGTTTACGGCAAAATCGCGTGCGTTTTTGAGATTCGGTATCTTCTTGCGCGCGGCGACTGACTGCGCCGCGTCGATCTCGGCGACGATCACCGCCGGCTCGTCATGGGCAGCCTCGGCGATGATGCGGCCCCAGGGATCGACGATCAGCGAATGGCCATAGGTTTCGCGGCCGTCCTCGTGCACTCCGCCTTGCGCGGCGGCAACCACGTAGGCGCCGTTCTCGATGGCGCGCGCCCTGAGCAGCACATGCCAATGCGCTTCGCCGGTCTGGCGGGTGAAGGCGGCGGGCACCGAAAGCAGATCGGCGCCGGCCAGCGCCTCGGCACGGAACAGCTGCGGAAAGCGCAGATCGTAGCAGACGGCAAAGCCGAGCTTCGCGCCATCGATTTCGGCGACGACGGCCTCGGTGCCTGGCTCATAGGCGGCGGATTCGCGCCAGCTCTCGCCATTGTCGAGATCGACGTCGAACATGTGAATTTTGTCGTAGGTGGCAATCGTGGCGCCGTCCGGCCCGAACAGAAGGGCACGGTTGGCAAGCTTGCCGTCGGCGCGCAGAATAGCGGTCGAGCCGATATGCAGGAAGATGCCGAGCTCGCTGGCCAGCATCCGCGACGTCGAGACGACGATGTCCTTGTCTTCGGAGGTAAAGGAAGCGGCCCGCGCTTGGCTGTCGCGGATCAGCGCGCCGGTCATTTCCGGGGTCTGGACATAGGTCGCGCCAAGACCTGCCGCCTCGCGCACCAGCCGTTCCAGATCGACCGCATTGCGCTCCGGGCTGGTTCCCGAACGCATCTGGATCGCCGCCGCCTTGAAAGCACCCCCCGACTTGATGGCACCCATGGTCATGTCCTTATCTGGTCGAGCCGTTGGCGAGCAATCCGTCCAGCCGTCCTTCCGCCTCCAATTCGTGGAGATCGTCGGAGCCGCCGACATGCGTGTCGCCGATAAATATCTGCGGAAAGGTGGAGCGGCCGTGGGCCCGGGAAATCATTTCCCGGCGCAGTTCCGGCGAGAAGGAGGCGTCGTGCTCGGTATAGGCGACACCCTTCCTGTCGAGCAGCCGTTTGGCCGCGGTGCAATAGCCGCACATCATCCGCGTGTAGATCGTCACATCGACCATCGGTCAGCAACCCTGCCTCGTTCCGCTGTCATATAGGCTATATAGGCGCCGATTCGTCGGCCCGAAAGTCCCCCGGCAGCACGCGCGCGAAGGTCAGTACGTCGACCGCGCCGGCACCGCCCTTCTTCAATGCCCTGGCGACCGCGCGGACGGTGGCGCCGGTGGTGTAGACATCGTCGATCAACAGCACCCGGCGGCCGGCGATTTCGATCTCCGCCTCATCAGGCACTTTAAATGCGGCGCGAACATTTTCCTCGCGTTCCCGCCGCTCAAGCCCGACTTGCTGGCGCGTGAGTTTGACGCGCTTGATAGCTGATGGCGCGAAAGGCCGCTCCCCGAGCTGCGCCACCGCCCGCGCCAGTTCCGCCGACTGGTTGAACTGCCGCCGGAAGAAACGCCGCCAGTGCAGCGGCACCGGCACGACCACATCGGCCTCGGCGATGAGCTCGGCACCGGCGCGAAGCATCCAGCGCGCCATCCACGGCGCCAGATCGGTGCGGTCCTGGTACTTCAGCCCTTGCACCATCTGGCGGGCAACGCCGGAATAGGCAACCGCCGCCCGCGCGCGCTCGAACGGCGGCGGGTCGGCTATCGCCTCCGCCGACAGGAAACCCTCACCCATACTGTGGGTGAACGGCGTGCCCATCACCGGGCACCATGGCCGTTCCAGCAACCTGAGTTTCGGCCAGCAGGCGCCGGACAACACGCCGGGCTGCGAGACATGGCGGCGGCAGCCGGCACAGACCGGCGGGAACAAGAGGCGCGCTGGCCAGCCCAATGCCTTGCTGGCAATGCGCTTGGTCGCAATACGCTTGATCTCTGGCATGGGATCGGCCACGTGGTTGGTCCTCCGCATCACTATATCAGAGAGCGAAGCACAAGGACCTGTCCATTGCAGCCTGTAATCGACACCTCGCTCTGGCTGGCGCGCAAGCGCCGGGCACTGGCCCGTCCCATCGCCGGCGTGGATTTCCTCATGCGGCGGGCGGCCGAGGATCTTGCCGACCGGCTCGGCGCCGTCGAACGCAGCTTCGGCAAGGCGGCTTTGTTGTTTTGCCAGACGCCGGCAGCAGCAGAGGTGCTCGCCGAAAGCGGCAAGGTGACGGAAAACATGCGCGTCGAGGCCGACGCCGCTTTCCTGGGCGGCCAGCCAGGACTGTTGGCGCCGTTGGAAACCGTGCCATTCGAGCCGGAAAGCCTCGACCTAGCAGTCTCGCTGCTGTCGCTGCAAGCGATGAATGATATTCCAGGCATGCTGGTGCAGATCCGCCGAGCGTTGAAGCCGGACGGGCTTTTCCTCGGCGCCTTCGCCGGCACAGGCACGCTCTCCGAGCTGCGCGAAAGCCTGCTTGCCGCCGAGACCGAGCTCTATGGCGGCGCCAGCCCGCGTGTGATCCCGTTCACCGACGTCCGCGACGCCGGCGCGCTGCTGCAGCGCGCCGGCCTGGCACTGCCGGTTGCCGACGTCGAGACGATCACGGTGCGCTACGATTCGCTATTTGGCCTGATCGCCGACCTGCGCGCCATGGGCGAGACCAGCGCGCTTGTCGACCGCAGCAGGCGGCCGGGCACGCGAGCGTTGTTCGCGCGCGCCGCCGAAATCTATACGGAGCGGTTTTCGGATGCCGATGGCCGCGTCAGGGCGAGTTTCTCGGTGGTCTGGATGTCAGGCTGGGCCCCCGATGCCTCTCAGCAAAAGCCGCTGAAGCCGGGCTCCGCAAAAATATCGCTGAAGACAATCCTGGAAAACCCCGGTGGCCCCTGAGCGGAATCCCTGCGCAAAAGCTAAGCTATCCCACGCAAAAACTAAGCGGGTCACTGTCCAAAAGCGTTGGCAAGCTTGCTGCTGTTGTCGCTGAACAACCACTGGATGGCGCCGGCAGCCTGGCCAATGCCAGCGACAATGGCAAGCGACAGCACGGCAACGATCAAACCATATTCGATAGCCGTCGCACCCCTCTCGTCTTCTAAAAATCGTTGCAGCAAGATTTTCATGGGCGCCCATCCCTCTTGCCCTAACCTAGCGCCGACCCGTTAAGAAAGGTTAACGCGACAGGCTTAATGGGCGGTGAACCAGCTGCATTCTAGAGATCTGTTGAGGAGTCAGCAGTCGCCGCTGCTTCTGCCATCGGCCCGTATAACGCAAACCGAACTGGGCAGCGGCTGCAGCACGCTCTTGCGCAGCGTATAGCTATCGCGCTGGCCGATCGAGCCGGTGCTCATCGTATCAAGGCCGTCGCGGGCAAACTGCGAGCGGGTCCGGCTGTCGAGGTAGGGCGTCGCGATCAAGGCCAGAGCCACTGCGGCCGAGCCGAACAGGAGGGCGATGCGCAATATTCCCATGCCGGCATTGGCGGCGCCAGGAAGGCGGTCGGACCAAGGCGAGTCCCAGTCCTTGTCGAAGCTCATGCAAATCGCTCCCCAGCGGTGGAATCGGCGTAACCGCCTTGCGTCAATTTTTCACGGCCAGATAAATCTTTCATTAACGCTGCTGGCAGCGCGTTGTGGAGCTTCCTGGTTTGCGGGAGGTCGGCCGTTACAGCAGATCGATGAGGAACTGGATCAGCGGGGCGTCGGCCGGCGGCATCGGAAAATCGCGCATCTGGCGCGGCCGCACCCATTTCAGCACCTGGCCTTCCTTCGGCTGGGCAATGCCGCGGAAGCGACGGCAGACGAACAGCGGCATCAGCAGGTGAAAATCATCGTAGGAATGGCTGGCGAAGGTGAGTGGGGCCAGGCAAGGGATGTCGGTCTCGATGCCGATCTCCTCGTACAATTCGCGGATCAGGCATTGTTCCGGCGTCTCACCGGGCTCGACCTTGCCGCCCGGAAACTCCCACAGGCCGGCGAGTTGCTTGCCTTCGGGCCGCTGCGCCAACAGCACGCGCCCGTCGGCATCGACCAGAGCGCAGGCGGCGACCAGGAGCAGGCGCTTGCCGACCGTATCCAAGCCGCTCATGCGCCGGATGGCCGGCGATAGTGATAGCGATAGACTTCGTCGAATCCGAGCGAACGGTAAAGCGCCAGCGCCGGCGCGTTGTCCGCCTCGACCTGCAGCCAGGCTTCCCGCGCCCCGCGCAGCCGCGCCCATTTCAACGCCGACCGGATGAGATGGCGGCCATAGCCCTGGTTGCGCACCGATCTGTCGGTGGCGATCTCGAACAGGCCGGCAAGGTCGCCGTCGTGCACGCAGATCAACGTTGCCAGCGGCTCGCTCCCGGCCTCCAGCGCAAACAGCCCGGCCTCCGGCTGGATGGCGCCGATGATCTCCGACAGGCCCGGCCGCAGCGACACATCCGAACCGCTCACCTTGAGCGCGACGCCGATGAAACGGCTGATGTCCTTCAACGGAATCTGATCCATGGCGTCGTCGAGCGTGGCGTCCGCCAGCGGCAGCCGCATGACCAGCGATTCGGCGAATGTGCTCCAGCCCTCGCTGTCGAGGTACTTTGAAAGATCAGGCCCCGACAGCGGCGAGATGCGAAAGGTCAGCGGCCTGCCATAGGCGTCGAAGCGGCGGCTGGCGCGGCCGATGCGCTCGGCAATGTGCTGGATGTCGCCTGGATCGAGCGGATTGACCGAATTCAGCCGCTTGGCCGGGTGGCCGGCCGTCAGCCGCACCACCCAGGTACCGTCATAATGGACGGCGGCCGCCGGCCAGGCGCGAAAGCCGGCCGCCTCATAGCGGCGCACGATCGCCAGCACGCTTGCCGGATGTCTGGAAGCCAACGTCATCAGCTCCGATAATCGCCGTTGATGGCGACATATTCCTTGGTGAGGTCGCAGGTCCACACCGTCGCCTTGCCGCGGCCGATGCCCATATCGGCGCGGATGCGGATCTCGTCGCGCTTCATATACGCCGAAGTCGCCTCCTCGGAATAGGCGGCGTCGCGCTCGCCCTGATAGGCCAGGCGGTTGTCGCCGAACCAGATCGACAGAAGGTCGCGGTCGGCCGGTTCGCCGGCCTTGCCGACGGCCATGACGACGCGGCCCCAATTGGCGTCCTCGCCGGCGACTGCCGTCTTGACCAGCGGCGAATTGGCGATCGACAGCGCGATGCGCTTGGCCGAGCGGGCCGATTTGGCCCCGGTGACGGTGACCTCGACCTGCTTGCGGGCGCCCTCGCCGTCGCGCACCACCTGCAGTGCAAGCGATTTCAGCACCTTGCCGAGGGCACGGCGGAAGGCGCCGAGACGCGCATCCTTGGGATCGGAAATTGCCGGCGCGCCCCGCCTGGCGGCAGCACCCGTGGCGAACATCAGCAGCGTGTCGCTGGTCGAGGTGTCACTGTCGACGGTAACCGCGTTGAAGGTCTTGGCCGTGCCGCGCGACAAGAGATCCTGCAGCACGGGTGCTGCAATCGGCGCATCGGTGGCGATGAAGGAAAGCATCGTCGCCATGTCGGGCGCGATCATGCCGGCGCCCTTGGCGATACCGTTGATGATGACGTCGGCATCGCCGAGCTTGACCGTCGCGGTCGCCAGTTTGGGATAGGTGTCGGTGGTCATGATCGCCTTGGCGGCTTCGGTCCACAATTCCGGCTTGCCGTCCTTGACCAGCCCGGCCAGCAGATGGCTGAACTTGCCGGCGTCGAGCGGTTCGCCGATGACGCCGGTCGAGGCCAGGAACACCTCGCCTGCTGTGCAGCCGGCCGCCTTCGCCGCCACCTCGCCCGTGAGTGCCGTCGAGGCGCGGCCCTTCTGGCCGGTAAAGGCATTGGCATTGCCGGAATTGACCACCAGCACCCGTGCCTTGCCAGCCACGAGGTTCTGCCGGCAGAAATCGACCGGCGCCGACGGGCATTTCGACCTGGTGAACACGCCGGCGACGGTGGTGCCGGCGTCGAACACCATGGCCAGCAAGTCGGTGCGGTTCTTGTATTTTATGCCGGCCTCGGCGGTGGCGATGCGCACGCCCTCGATCACCGGCATCTTGGGATATTTCTTCGGCGCGAGCGGCGAAACCTGTGTGGACATGGAAGACCCCGGGCGGGAAAAATCGCGAAAGGAACGCCGGTTTGCCCGATAGCACGCGCTGGCGCAAGGCGTTTTCACAGCTGTTACGGGTGCCGGAAGCCTGACACCGCCTCATGCAGCAAGCCGGCTGTTGCAAATTTGTTGACGTCGCTGCGACCGATAGCGCTATGATCCTGCCCCATGGGCAGGCTTGTGGTCTTGGCACTGGCGTTTCTGGGTTTTCTGCTGCTGCGCGCCGATGCGCAGACGGCGCGGCGCGTGGCGCTTGTGGTCGGCAACGGCAGCTACGCCGAAGCCGGTACGCTGGCCAATCCCGTCAACGATGCGCTCGACATCGCCGACAAGCTGCGCGCCATCGGTTTCGAGGTGATCGAAGGCAACGATCTCGGCAAGCGCGAGCTCGAACGCAAGATCGGCGAATTCTCAGATGCGCTGCAAGGCGCCGGTGCCGGGCTGTTCTACTATGCCGGCCATGGCCTGCAGGTCGACGGGCGCAACTTCATCGTGCCGGTCGATGCCAGGCTGGACATGCCGGTCAAGCTGCAGCTCGAGGCGGTGCCGATCGACGAGGTTCTCGACATCATGGAGCAGCAGACCAAGGTCAGCCTGGTCTTCCTCGATGCCTGCCGCAACAACCCGTTTGCCCGAAGTCTCAGCCTCAGCGCCACGACGCGCTCGGCGACGGCTCTCGTCGGCCTTGCCCAGTTCGAGTCGACACGCGGCTCGTTCATCGCCTTCTCGACGGCGCCCGGCGCCGTGGCAATGGACGGGACGGGGCGCAACTCGCCCTTTGCGGCCGCACTTTTGCGGCACATGGCCGAGCCCGGACAAAGCATCAACGACATGATGATCGCGGTGCGCCGCGACGTCGTTTCGGCAACGCGCGAGGCGCAGCGTCCCTGGGAGCAGGGGTCGCTGCTCGAGCGTTTCGAATTCGTTCCGGGCGGCGACACTGCCCAGCAACCGAAACCGGCCGTCAGCCCGGCGCCCGCGTCCGAGGTGGCCGCGCTCGAACGCTCCGTCGGCGACAAGGGCGCCATCGAAAAATTCCTGCGCGACGACTATCTGGCGCCTGATGCCAGGAGAATGCGCGAAACCGTCAAGCGGCTTTATGGTTCGTCGGCCACCATCTACGGCACGCGTTACGACAGCGAGGCCATCGTCAAGGTCAAGACCGACTGGTTCGCGCAATGGGCGTCGTGGTCGTTCGGTCTCGAGCCCGGCAGCCTCGAAGTGACGCCGAACGGCAAGGATCGTGCCGACGTGGTTTTCGCCATGCGCTACGACTATGTGCCGAAGGACAAATCGGCGCAGCGCCTGACCGGCAGGGCGCGGGTGACGCTGGAACTCGTGCTGGCCGATGGCGCCTGGCGCGTTGCGTCGGAAACGTCGCAAGCGCTGGAATGAACATCAGCGGACCGCTGGGTTGATGAAGCCGCGAAACGCCCGCTGCACCCCCGGAATCAGTCCCCAGATCATGATCGAGACCATCAGCGGCGCGATGACCAGCGTACGCTGCCAGATTTGCCATTCCTGCGTCAGCGGAAAAACCACGTACAGAATGGCAGTGATCAGTGGATAGACGCCGAGCAGCACCAGCACGGCGAAGCGCAGGCGCGAAAAGCGGGTGACGGCGGTCGAGTTCATCAAACTCTCCTTATCGTTACGGAACGTTCCGTTACATATAAAACGGATCGTTTCGTTTCGTCAAGAGTTGTATATGATGGCTGCAGAAATCGCGGGTAAGGACAAAGAAATGGGCGAAGCCACCGATCCCGGGCGCAAGTCAGCCGGCGCACGGCGCAGCCCCGAAAGCGCCGATGCCATTCTCGATGCCGCCGAGGCGGTGCTGGTCGAAGCCGGCTATTCCGGCTTCTCGATCGAGGCTGTGGCGCGCCGCGCACGCGCCGGAAAGCCGACGATCTATCGCTGGTGGCCAAGCAAGGCCGCCTTGCTGCTCGACGTTTACCAGCGGCAAAAGCGCGTCGACAATCCCGATACCGGGAACCTGGAGCAGGATCTCGTCGGCTTCCTGAAGAGCTTGTTCGCGCACTGGCGCGACACATCGTCGGGCAGCGTGTTCAGATCGCTGATTGCCGAGGCGCAGTCGGACGAAAAAGCCGCCGCCGCCCTCGCCGAATACGCAAGAGGGCGTCGCGTCCATACCGGCCAGATGGTCGAACGCGCCAAGGCAAGGGGAGAGGTGGCAGCCGATGTCGATGCCACGGTCGTCGCCGACCTGATCGCCTCGTTTGCCTGGGCGCACCTTCTGACAGACCGCCTGGACGAGGACGAAGCGATCTTACGCAGGGCGGTCGGCTATATCTTGAAAGGCATAGTCGCTGGCGATGCCGGCGACGCCACGGCGGTCCGGCGGCGGCGTCGACGCATCATCGCTCGCCCTAGCAAATAGAAGCGACAGGGCGGCAGCGCGCCCTGTCGTAGCCCAATCTGGCCTACTTCGCGCTTTCCAGCGCGTCGACCGTCTTCTTCAGGTTCGCATCGGGGATTTCGACCTTGGCGTTGGCGCGCAGCGACTTGACCAGCGCGAAATACTTGTCGCGGATGACCGCCTGGCGCGCCTGGTCCTTGACCTGGTCGAAGGCCGGCGGCTGCTTGGTGCGCTTGTCCTCGACCTTGATGACGTGCCAGCCGAACTGCGACTGCACCGGCTGCTCGGTGTATTTGCCGACTGCCAGCGCAAACACCGCCTTGTCGAACTCCGGCACCATCTGGCCAGGCCCAAACCAGCCGAGATCGCCGCCGCTGGTCTTGCCGCTCGGATCGCTGGTGTGCTCGTTGGCGAGTTTCTGGAAGTCGGCGCCGCCGTCGAGCTGCTTGATGATGGCGTCTGCCTCTTCCTTCGTCTTCACGAGGATGTGACGGGCGTGCACCTCATTGCTGGGCGGCGTGTTGGCGATTTCCTGGTCGTAGCGGGCGCGGACCTCGGCATCGGTAACCTTGTCGACGACGCCCTTCTCGACCATTTCGCCATGCAGCGCGCGCTGTTGCAGGAAGGCCATGCGGCGCTGGAAGTCGGGATCCTTGTCGAGGCCGGTGGTCACCGCCTGAGCCGCCATGACGCGGATTTCGATCGCCGCCGACAGTGCCGCGGCGCGGCGCTGCTCGGGCGGAAGCTGCGCGAACTGCTGCGACAGCTCGCCCTCGGCAAGCCCAAGGTCTGCCTCGGTCAGCGTCTGGCCGTTGATGGTGGCGACCACGGCGTTCGGATCGACCGGCTTGGCCGCCGGGGCGGGCGCTGCCGGCTGGGCAGGGGCGGCTTCCTGCGCCATCAGCGGCGACAGCGAGAGGGCCGTCAGCCCGAATGCCAGACCAAGGCTGGCGAGCGACGCGCGGCGGAACAATATAGACATTACGATTATCTCCAAAGCGGGGTAGCTAGAGCGGAATGGCTTCCAGACCAGCAGGATTGTGGCGGAATTTGGCGCGGTCGACAGGGCGAGCGCGGCGTTGACATCGAATGAGCCCCCTCTTATCTGTCCAACGACTTTGCGTCCAGAACCGTTTTCCGGGCGCTTTTTGCGTTTGTCCGCGTTCACGTGGATTTGATGGGGCCGGCCGGCGCCCGTCGCAATGACTTGGAATGCTATCGAAAGGGCCATTGGATGGTCAGTCTCGGCGGTCTCGCCCGTAAGGTTTTCGGCTCCTCCAACGATCGTCGGGTCAAATCGACCCGGCCGCGCGTCGAGGCGATCAATGCCATGGAAAACGAGATGCGGGCGCTCTCCGACGCCGAGCTTCAGGCCCGCACCGACAAATTCCGCCAGGATATCGCCAACGGCGCCAGCCTCGACGACCTCTTGGTGCCGGCCTTCGCCACCGTGCGTGAGGCCGCGCGCCGCGTGCTCGGCATGCGGCCGTTCGACGTGCAGCTGATCGGCGGCATGGTGCTGCACAATGGCGGCATTGCCGAGATGCGCACCGGCGAAGGCAAGACGCTGGTGGCGACGCTGCCGGTCTACCTCAACGCGCTCGCCGGCAACGGCGTCCATGTCGTCACCGTCAACGATTACCTGGCCACGCGCGACTCGGAATGGATGGGCCGCGTCTACAAATTCCTCGGCCTTAAGGTCGGCGTCATCGTCCATGGCCTGTCCGACGAGGAGCGCCGCGTCGCCTACGCCGCCGACGTCACCTACGCCACCAACAACGAGCTCGGCTTCGACTATCTGCGCGACAACATGAAATACGAGCGCGCCCAGATGGTGCAGCGCGGTCACAGCTACGCCATCGTCGACGAGGTCGATTCCATCCTGGTCGACGAAGCCCGCACGCCGCTGATCATTTCCGGTCCGCTCGAGGATCGTTCGGAAATGTACAACACCATCGACACCTTCATCATCCAGCTGCAGCCGCAGGACTACGAGATCGACGAGAAGCAGAAGACCTCGATCTTCACCGAGGAAGGCACCGAAAAGCTGGAGAACATGCTGCGCGATGCCGGCCTGCTCAAGGGCGAGTCGCTCTACGACGTCGAGAACGTCGCCATCGTCCACCACGTCAACAATGCGCTGAAGGCGCACCGGCTGTTCCAGAGGGACAAGGACTACATCGTGCGCAACGGCGAGATCGTCATCATCGACGAGTTCACCGGCCGCATGATGCCAGGCCGCCGCTATTCGGAAGGCCTGCACCAGGCGCTCGAAGCCAAGGAGCATGTGGCGATCCAGCCGGAGAACCAGACACTCGCCTCGGTCACCTTCCAGAACTATTTCCGCCTCTACAAGAAGCTCGCCGGCATGACCGGCACGGCGCTGACCGAGGCCGAGGAATTCGCCAACATCTACAATCTCGACGTCACCGAGATCCCGACCAACCTGCCGGTCATCCGCATCGACGAAGACGACGAGGTCTACCGGACGGTCGAGGAGAAATACCGGGCGATCGTCAAGGAGATCAAGGAAGCCCGCGCCAAGGGCCAGCCGACGCTGGTCGGCACGACTTCCATCGAGAAATCCGAGCAACTGGCCGAGCGCCTGCGCAAGGAAGGTTTCAAGGATTTCGAGGTGCTGAACGCCCGCCATCACGAGCGCGAGGCGGCGATCGTCGCCCAGGCCGGCAAACCCGGCGCCATCACCATTGCCACCAACATGGCCGGCCGCGGCACCGACATCCAGCTCGGCGGCAATGCCGACATGCGCATCGCCGAGGAGCTTGGCGACATGCCGGCCGGCCCCGAGCGCGAGACCAGGGAAAAGGAAATCCGCGACGACATCGCCCGGCTGAAGGAAAAGGCGCTCGCCGCCGGCGGCCTCTACGTGCTCGCCACCGAGCGCCACGAATCGCGCCGCATCGACAACCAGCTTAGAGGTCGTTCAGGAAGACAAGGCGACCCCGGCCGCTCGAAATTCTTCCTGTCGCTGCAGGACGACCTGATGCGCATCTTCGGCTCCGAGCGCATGGACGGCATGCTGCAGAAGCTCGGCCTCAAGGAAGACGAGGCGATCATCCACCCGTGGATCAACAAGGCCTTGGAAAAGGCGCAGAAGAAGGTCGAGGCGCGCAACTTCGACATCCGCAAGAACCTCTTGAAATATGACGACGTCTCCAACGACCAGCGCAAGGTGGTGTTCGAGCAGCGCATCGAGCTGATGGACGGCGAAGGCCTGTCCGAGACCATCACAGAGATGCGCGAAGGCGTCATCGAGGAGATCGTCGCCAAGAACATTCCCGAAAACGCCTATGCCGAGCAGTGGAACGTCGCCGGCCTCAAGGCCGAGATCGCCGAATTCCTCAATCTCGATCTGCCGGTCGAGGACTGGGTCAAGGAAGAAGGCATTGCCGAGGACGACATCCGCGAGCGCATCAGCCAGGCCGCCGAAGCCGCCGCCAAGGATCGCGCCGAGCGATTCGGCCCCGACGTGATGGCCTATGTCGAGCGGTCGGTGGTGCTGCAGACGCTCGATCATCTGTGGCGCGAGCACATCGTCAATCTCGACCATCTGCGCTCGGTCGTCGGCTTCCGCGGCTATGCCCAGCGCGATCCGCTGCAGGAGTACAAGGGCGAAGCGTTCGAGCTGTTCCAAGCGATGCTGGGCAACCTGCGCCAGGCCGTCACCGCGCAATTGATGCGCGTCGAGCTGGTCCGCCAGGCGGCGGAAGCGCCGCCGCCGGAAGCCCCCGACATGTTCGGCAGCCATATCGACGGCAGCACCGGCGAGGACGATTTCGAAGGCGGCGAGACGGCGGTGCTGGTCCGCCAGGAGACCAATGCCATCGTCGCCCCCGAAGACCGCGACCCGAAGAACCCGGCGACCTGGGGCAAGGTCGGCCGCAACGAAGCCTGCCCGTGCGGGTCGGGCAAGAAATACAAGCATTGTCATGGGGCGTTTGCGTAAGCACCACCTTTCCTTCTCCCCGTTCACGGGGAGAAGGTGCCCGAAAGGGCGATGAAGGGCAGCAGAGGCGTTGGCGACTAGTCGATCTCCCCACTTGAGGGGGAGATGGCCGGCAGGCTACAGGGGGCGCTGTCCCGCCGATACCAAAATACGCATTTCGAATTTTCTGTATCTCGACCGTCGGTGGTGTTTCAGTCGTCTAATCGCGGACCAAAATGCAAGCCCAAATTTGTATTGAGGCGTCGTTTGCCGGGAGCACGGTCGTCTTCGCGGTCG
>NZ_JAMYTD010000049.1:0-43318 GCF_040322255.1 Mesorhizobium sp. M0166
TCGCCAATGGCTGGCCAAACAGCGATATCGAGGCGCTCATGCCTTGGAACTACCAGCGCTGAACGGCATCAGCTACGCGCTTACGTTCGCGCACGCATCATCCTCGTTTGTCATCAGCGCCGTCAGGGCGTCGATGAACATCAGTCATTCGCGTACAGGCTGTCGCGAAAAGCCTTGTCGGCGGGTCTGCCTTGATCAGGCTTGCCCTGGGCTCGCAGATCCGGCAGGACCTGACGCCGATCTCCACCAGGGACGCTCTAACCTGTTCGCGCTCAAGCTCATGCCCGAGCGCGGCATGGCCGGCCTCTGTCAGACCAGTCCTCTTAAGCGCCGCAACCCCGGGGGGCCAGCGCGTCGGTCTCGGGATTGTTGGTGTGGAACGCCATCACTCCATCACTCGCTCGCATAGCCGTTCAAGTGTATCGGTTTATGGGAATTTGGACACCGATTGAATGCCCCTCAGCATCGACGCGACACGAAGCCAATCGGCCACGCAGAAGCCAACTGTAGACTGAATGGGGATCTTACGGCTGCCTTTCCCAGACCTCGAGCAGTATCTGAGGTCGCTTCGATAGGCCACTGGTACGCCGGTACTTTCGTATGGGCCCGGAACTGCGCAATCATCGTCTAGCCAGATCCAGCAGCCTTGCCGCTGGCGATGAAATGCGGGTTGGCGAAATCCTCGTCATCACTCTGGTTGCGCTTGCCGTAGGCGAGCAGCTGACCATCCAGCGTGCGCGTCGCGCCGCCGGCGGCGCGTAGCACCGCGTCACCTGCGGCAGTGTCCCATTCCATGGTGCGGCCGAAGCGTGGATAGAGGTCCGCCTCGGCGCCGGCGACGAGGCAGAATTTCAGCGACGAGCCGACCGAAACGATCTCGGCAGCGCCAAGCGCGCGGATATAGGCGTCGGTTTCCGGCGTGTTGTGGGAGCGGCTGGCAACGACGGTCAGCGGCATCGTACCGGCCCTTGCCGAAATCGGCTGGCGATCGACGATCTCGTAGTTGTCATTGATCTCGATCGTTTCCGCTTTGCCCGGCCGGCCGGAAAAGAAGCGGCCGGTGCACGGCGCGAAAACGACGCCGATCTCCGGCACGCCGTGACGGACCAGCGCGATATTGACAGTAAAATCGGTCCTGCGGTTGACGAACTCCTTGGTGCCGTCCAGCGGATCGATGAGGAAGAAGGCCTCACCGAGATCCGGTGCCATGATGCCGGCCGAAGCTTCTTCCTCGGCCACGCACGGAATCTCGGGAAATGCGGCACGCAGCCCGGCAAGGATGATCTTCTCGCTCTCCCGATCCGCCTCCGTCACTGGCGAACTATCCAACTTGCTGTCGACCGCACAGCCGGCACGAAAGACGCGCATCACCTCGCGCCCTGCCGCCAAGGCAAGGTGTTCGAAGACGGCGAGCATCGCTTCGTCGTCAGATACCGCCGCCGCTTTCATATTGGTCTTCGGCAATGTCCCGCTCGTTCAGCCAGTGTTCCAGGGCGTCCACCATCTCCTCGGCCGATCTGCCGAGTGTCTTGAGATGGATTTCGGGCTTTTCCGGCACCTCATATGGTGAATCGACGCCGGTGAAATTCTTGATCTCGCCGTTCAGCGCCCGCGCATAAAGGCCCTTCGGATCGCGCCTGGCGCACTCCTCGAAGGGGGTGTCGACAAACACCTCGATGAATTCGCCGTCCGCCATCAGTTCGCGCGCCATGCGCCGCTCGGCGCTGAACGGCGAAATGAACGACACGATGACGATCAGCCCGGCGTCGGCCATCAGCCGCGCCACTTCGGCGACGCGGCGAATGTTTTCGACACGATCGGCGTCGGTGAAGCCGAGATCGCGGTTGAGGCCGTGCCGGACGTTGTCGCCGTCCAGAATGTAGGTATGGCGGCCGGTGGCGAACAGCTTCTTTTCGAACAGATTGGCGATAGTCGACTTGCCCGAGCCCGAAAGCCCGGTGAACCAGAACACCGCCGGCCGCTGGTTCTTCATATCGGCACGCGCGCGCTTGCCGACATCGAGCGACTGCCAGTGGATGTTTTCGGCGCGGCGCAGCGAATGCAGGATCATGCCGGCGCCGACGGTGGCGTTGGTGATGCGGTCGATCAGGATGAAGGCGCCGGTGGTGCGGTTTTCGACAAACGGATCGAAGGCGATTGGCGAGCGCGTCGAGATGTTGCATATGCCGACTTCGTTCATTTCAAGCGACTTGGCCGCCTCATGGGCGAAGTCGTTGACGTTGACGCGGTATTTCAGGTCGGTCACGGTGGCGCTGGTCTGGTCGGTCTCGGTGCGCAGGATGTAGGAGCGGCCGGGCAGCAGCGCATGTTCGTCGAACCAGACGATATTGGCGGCGAACTGGTCGGCGACCTGTGGCCGCGCCGCCGGCGATACCAGCATATTGCCGCGTGAGACCTCGACCTCGTCATCGAGGACAAGGGTGATAGCCTGGCCGGCGATGGCCTGCTGAAGGTCGCCGCCGTGCGAAACGATGCGCCTGACACGGGAGGATTTGCCCGATTTGGCGACGACCACCTCGTCGCCCGGCGCAACCGAGCCGGAGGCGATGGTGCCGGCGAAGCCGCGGAAGTCGAGGTTGGGACGGTTCACATATTGGACGGGAAACCGAAACGGCAATTCGACCGCGGCCTCTTCGACCGAGACGGCTTCGAGATGTTCAATGAGCGTCGGGCCGGAATACCAGTCCGTCCTGTCGGAACGGCCGGTGACGTTGTCGCCATAACGGGCCGACATCGGTATGGGCAGGATCGTCTGGAAGCCGAGCTCACGTGAGAACTGCGCGTAGTCTGCCACGATCCGGTTAAAGACCGCCTCGTCGAAGCCGACAAGATCGATCTTATTGACTGCGAGCACGATGTGGCGAATACCAAGCAGCGAGGCGATGATCGAATGCCGCCTTGTCTGGCGCAGTACGCCCTGGCGGGCATCGATCAGCACGATGGCGAGATCCGCGGTCGATGCACCCGTCGCCATGTTACGCGTGTATTGTTCGTGGCCGGGCGTGTCGGCGACGATGAACTTGCGCTTTGGCGTGGCAAAGAAGCGATAGGCGACGTCGATGGTAATGCCTTGCTCGCGCTCGGCCTCGAGCCCGTCGACCAGCAGCGCGAAGTCGACGTCGTCGCCGGTGGTGCCGTGCTTGCGCGAATCGCGCTCGAGCGTGGCCAGTTGGTCCTCGAAAATCTGCTTGGTGTCGGAAAGCAGGCGCCCGATGAGCGTCGACTTGCCGTCGTCGACCGAGCCGCAGGTGAGGAAGCGCAGCAGCGACTTTCGTTCCTGTGCCGCCAGATAGTCGCGGACGCCGTCGGTCGGGGTGAGGCTCTTGGCCATGATGTGGCGCATACTCAGAAATACCCCTCGCGCTTCTTCTTTTCCATCGAGCCGGATTCGTCGCGGTCGATCAGGCGACCTTGCCGCTCGGAAGTGCGCGCCGTGAGCATTTCGCCGACTATCGCCTCCAGAGTGGCGGCTTCCGAGTCGATCGCGCCGGTCAGCGGATAGCAGCCGAGCGTGCGGAACCGCACCATCCGGTTCTCCACTGTTTCGCCGGGCCGCAGTCGCATGCGCTCGTCATCCCTCAGGATAAGCATGCCATCGCGCTCGACGACCGGCCGCTCCTTCGCCAGATACAGCGGCACGATCGGGATGTCTTCCTGGAGAATGTACTGCCAGATGTCGAGCTCGGTCCAGTTCGACAACGGGAACACCCTGATCGATTCACCGGCAGCGATGCGGGTGTTGAAAATCTTCCACATCTCCGGCCGCTGGTTCTTCGGATCCCAGGCATGCTGGGCGTTGCGGAACGAGAAGATGCGCTCCTTGGCCCGCGACTTCTCCTCGTCGCGTCGCGCACCGCCGAAGGCTGCGTCAAACCCGTATTTGTCGAGCGCCTGCCGCAGTGCCACCGTCTTCATCACATGCGTGTGGGTGTTGGAGCCATGGTCGAACGGATTGATGTTGTCGCGCACGCCGTCTTCATTGACATGGACCAGGAGGTCGAAGCCGAGCTTTTGTTGCATCTGGTCGCGAAAGGCGATCATCTCGCGGAATTTCCAGGTCGTGTCGACATGGAGAAAGGGAAAGGGCGGCTTGGCCGGATAGAACGCCTTCATCGCCAGGTGCATGAGCACGGACGAATCCTTGCCGACCGAATAGAGCATGACCGGCTTGGCAAAGGCTGCGGCCACCTCGCGAAAAATATGGATGGATTCAGCCTCAAGCCGCTGAAGGTGCGTAAGTGCGATGTTCATGGACGGCGAGCGTTCTTTCGTACTGATCCACGGAAGGGGCTGCATCGGAGGCGACCTTCAGCCGCCCGATTCAAACTGCACTTCCGGACAATCTATTCTCGTGCGGGCGTTCTAGCAGAACGTTCCGGTCCAGAACAATGCAAGACAGGCTTGCGGCCGAACGGTTCGGGAATGAATTTTCCATGTGGCTCGCAAAATCGGGAAATTTCTGCTCATGACGCTGTTTCACGTAGGTGGGACAGGAAATTATTGCCGAGGCTGAGACCCGGAGCTGGCGGTCGAGGGCGCTTGCCCGACATTGGTCCGCCTCAATCAGTTGACAGCCAGCGGGGGCGACGAGCTAAGACGAAATTCCGATCGGTACTAGCAGCTTGCCACCGTTGTGGTCTACCTCGATCATGTCACTCTTAGGACTCAAGCGCTCTGCAAATCCTTTGTGGAAGAGGATGGCGTTCATATACGCAAAGGTCATTGCGAGTGCCTCGGTTCGCAGCGGATAATCGACTAGGGAATGAACCAGGAGAAAAGAAACCGAGAGAAATGCCGCTTTCTGAAACGGGTTGCGGCGACTTCTTGCCAAGGCAGCCAGAAGCAGTACGAAATAACCTGCTATCAGCAGGATAGCGGGCGCTCCACCTTCGAGGGCGAGTTCAAGATAGTCATTGTGAGCATGATTGACGTATTGCTTGAAAATCATGCTTTCACGTTCATAGATCTGATAGACGTTTTGAAAATTCCCGAATCCAACACCTGTCGCCCAATTGTCTTTGATCCCTTCGATCGTGGTTCGTGCAAATTCTGCTCGTCCGAAAGCGGGATCAAGCACCTGTGAATCTATCTTGGTCCAAGCGCCTATCGTGTAAATCGACAGCCCGACAAAAACCAGAAGCACACTGAACCCGCTCGCCCTAGAACGGGCTGAAAGGAAGATGACTGACAACACTGTGATCACCAATCCGATCACAGCACCAGCGCGGGAACCGGCTGCTAGAAGTAGAAGCAAAAGCGCAACCAAGCCGATCGATCCGGATAAAAGATGCCCGCGGAACAGACCGTAATAGACGACGAACGGGATTGAAACGAAGAGCAAGGCTGAAAAATGGTTCGAGTTGGCAAAAAGCCCCGCGTTAATGGTAAAGGGTAAGAGGCCGACAATTGCGATGTCATTGGAAAGGGAATATTGAATCGCGCCCGCTAGTCCGTTGCAGATAACACCCATGAAAAAAAAAGGAAGAAGCGCGCTGAGCTGCTCGGCACGTAGGCGCAATATGGCTAGAAAAAACGCCGCTGCGGCCACTAGATATAGCAGACATTCAACTGTGCGGCCGACACCAACGCTGATGAAGCGAAATCGATCTTCTCCAATCCAAGAATTTCCGAGTAGTAGCTCTGGCCGCAATCCATTGAATATTGCCCCAGGCAGGGGCACGATTTGCACACTCACCAACGCCACGGCGCAAATCAGCAGCCACAGGACAGAACGGCGGCTTTTCTGCCCAGAGGTGAGCGAAAAGACGGCTGCCGCGGAAACGATCGCAACGACCTCGATCAAGGTGTCCGTGTAGAGGCCACTCGCGGTACCGCCGCCGACCAGCAGCGAGACAAACAGGACCGAACCTAGAAGATACTTATCCCACTCAGACGGTCTGTCGCTCAAGATGGAAGTCTCTCAATGTTCAATCTGTGCATCACCAAGGTGCCGACATATCGAAATCGCCAGCTCTCTGCAATGGCAGCAGTCTGCAGCCTCAGCAACTGAAGAGGACACGCACTTGGTCCAACCGAAAATTCCTGATTGAGATTCTGACGATTATACGTGCCCTCCGGGATGCTGAATCGCGCTATTTCTCCCGATGGGTCAACACATCTGATAGACCAGAACAAATCCTTTGGAAGCTTCAAATTTCGCGCTGAAGCAATCAGCGAAATCTTGTACGACCCTGCAGGCAGCATAATGTACTGCTGGAGAGCTGCGTTTTTGACAGGTGTGTTCAAGAAGCGGACAGTGGCACCGCCCTCCCCTTCCACCGCATCCTTGGATGGCGCGAAAGTGACCTCCAAGCCTGATTGATCCTGTAGCTGCCAATCAAACGGCTTGCCGCCGAACGTAGGCTCGAACGTGCTGTTGTAAATGTACCCACCGAGCTTTCGTTCTTCTTCAGTAAGACTGAAAAGAAACAGTCGATATGCCGCCTCGTATTCCTTCTGACGGATGTAGCCGGTAATCGCGGCGGCCAGTTCGCCGGGCTTCGGCGGTGCGCCTGACCCAGTCAAATCCAGAAGCAGCCGATTTGCTAAGTCGAGCCCTTCGGGAGTCCCGTTAAGAGAGAGAAATAGACTGCCTCTCCAGGGCGCCTCCGCTGCAATGGCTGCCAGCACGGCTTGGTAGCCATCGGGATTTGCGAGAATCGTTGGTATGCCGTCAGCGACCACTGAAAATTGATCCGGCCATCGCCGCAGCAAAATATCCATCTCAGCAACGGCTTTCGCCAAATCACCTGTCTCCACATGGCGATCAATGGATCTTTGCAGCGCATGTATCTCTGTCTTAGAAAGTTCTCGGGCTTGCTGAAAGAGCTGGTAGGCTCCGTTCTTGTCGCCCTGCCGGAATTTGATTTCTCCGATTAGGCTATATAGACGAGCGTCTCCCAGATCGAAGGCAAGCGCCCCCTTAGCCTTGACAAGCAGCTGGTCCAGATCGGGAGCATTATTCCTGTCGTTCAGTTGGCTTGTGAGGTCACCTATCAGCGCATCAACGTTCAAAGGATCAAGTGAAAGAGAAATGGCAGGCGATTCGGTTTCAAGAAATCGACTTAGCCCGATCGAGGAAGCCGCCAACACTAGAACGGATGCGACGAACCAGACGACTGAACGCCGAAGACTTCCCATGCGCGGGCTGGCTTGCTCTATCATCGACTTTGCCCTCGATCTTTGACGCATTCGCATCCGTGCCGTAGCTGTAGTATTGGTAGTTCATGTACTTGTATGAATAGTTGTAGTCGAATTTATTTACCGCAAACTTGGACATCGCGGCTCCGACCACGTTTGCGCCAGCAGCTCGCAGGCGCTTCAAGGCTGTCTTGGCAGATTTGCGCGTCACCTGACTAGTAGAGATAACCATCAATGTACCCTCGGCAAGCCTACTGAGGATCGGGGCATCCGAGAGGCCGACTACCGGCGGTGCATCGATGATGACCAGATCAAAGCGTTTGCCAAGATTGGTTAAGATCAGAGCCATCTTCGGTGATGAGAGCAGATCCGCAGGATTTGGCGGAATTGTCCCTGAGGTCATCACGGTCACATTGGGATGTTTCGTCGCCCTGAATATGATCCCCAGATCGTCCTTCCGAACGGTATTTGTTAGCAGATTGCTGAGGCCAATCGTGTTGTCGAGACCAAACAAGCGATGTAGATTCGGTTTCCGAAGATCGCCGTCAACAATAAGAACTTTCGCGCCAAGGGCGGCAAAATCTTGGCCGAGCTTGAGCGATGTCGTCGACTTTCCCTCCGAAGGCTCAGAACTGGTAACGACGAGCGACCGCGGCGCGCCTTCCGCACCTGAGAACTGCAATGATGTGCGAAGCGAGCGGTAGGCCTCCGACAGCCCTGACTTCTGATCGGCGATGCTGGCTGCGAGTTCTCGGTCGTCAACGTACGGCAAGATGCCGAGCATTGCCAACCCCAATTCTCTCTCAATCTGTTCAGGACTCGTAAAGGTGTTGTTCAACAACTCAATTACATAAATAATCAACGCACATATGGCCAAGAACAAAGCCAAAGCAATAGCAAGGTTTAAACTGAGACGTGGAGAATATGGTCGCTCAGGGAGTGCCGAGAAGTCAACAATTGCAGCACTTTGCGTCTTGAGCTCCGAACTGACTCCAACTTCGTTCAGTTTAGCGATAAGGCTGTCATATTGTGATCTGTTCGAATCGACCTCGCGTTTTAGTATGGTGTATTTGATATTTTTGTCATTGAAGATGGCCTGCTGCTTTTCCATTTCATTGAGTTTGCTCTTAAGATCCGCCTCCTTGCTCTGCGCCTCTTGATACTTTAAGCGCAATGAATCTGTGATCGCCAAAACACCGTTGTTGTAGACCCTTTGCAATTCTTTGATCTGCGACTGAAGCTGTTGCATTTCCGGAAAGCCGGGCTTCAAAATACCCAACTTTTGTTGGTACTGGCTCGTCAGATCCGCCAACTTCTCGCTGAGCTTCTGCAGACCTTCGCTTTCCAAGACCGGCGCGAGGCTCGAGCCGCGGCCTTTGTCGATCTGGTCCACCGCTCGCCCTGCATCGAGACGGTCCTGGATAGCAGTCGCGAGCGCTGTGTTCAGGGCATCGATATTCGAACCTATCAATGACTTGTCGTCACCTGTTACGGTAATGCCTGCATCCTTCGCATAGGCGACCAATTCCTCTTCTGATTTCTGAAGCTTTTGTTTTACCTGCAAGACCTGTTCCTGAATGAACTGCCGGGCCAGGTCGGAGGTTTCGCTGGTCTGATCAAGACGCTGATCAATGAAGCTTTGCGCAACCTGGTTGGCCACATCGCTTGCATATTTCGGCTTCTGATCGATGAAGGTAATGGACAACAAACTCGTGTTTGGGACTAGGTTGACTGTCAGGCCATTAAGAACGCGATCAATCGCAATCGCCTCACGTTGCTCTGGCGTTTTCTCCTCCATGGACGGCGCCTTGGAAACTCCGAAGGCGCGGTAGAAGATGTTAGCGGGCGAGAAATCGGGCGTCGGAAACAGGAAGTCCGGCTTTTCGCTAAGCCCCAACTGGAACACTACGCGCTGAGCCAGCGCACGGCTTCTCAGCTTTTCTCGGGCAGTGAGAAATGCGCGCACGTCGCTGTTCTCGGAAACCACCTCGATGTCTTGGAACACCTTGGCAGAAGGAACCAAGACTTCTAGCTGGGTTGTTGCCTGATATTTTGGAGTTTGCATCATGGTAACGATGACGCCTGCGACAAGCCCGGCGGCAGCCATCATTACGATCAGCCAGCGATACTGGACAACGTAGAACAACAGTTTCAGCGGATTAAATCTCTGTTCCGCCTCCAAATAATCGCGGCCATAGGGGCTGTAGTTCTGCGCACCATCATAATAGACATCTGCGGACAAGACTTGGCTATTGCCGGGCCCAGCAATTTGGTGCTGCCTGTTGCGATCGAGCATAGCGCTAGATAATCCTAGGTTTGCCTATATTGGGCTGGATGGAAAGCATCTATGGAACCAGTACGCCAATTCTAGCTGCACTTGAAGCAACGCCGAGAGCGTCCTTGAGATTGTTCATTGCGATTTTCGACTTCGACGCAAAAATTACAATTTTGTCGCCACCGTAGATGCGCGGATTGCGGGCCTTGCCACCGCGAATCTCTTCTACATTGTAATTAGCAACCAAGATGTTTGGGCCGACATTGCGGTAGACAAAGACCTTTTTTGCGTCACCAACGGCATTGAATCCTCCAGCAAGGGCGATCGCGTCGATGAGGGAAGAATTGCTCGATACCGGATAGATACCTGCCCTATTAACTTCGCCATCGACTGTTACGCGCTGCCCGATCGACTCCTTGACGAAAATCGAAACATCAGGGGATTGCAGATATTTGGCGCCATAGGCGGTTTCGATCTCCTGCTCCAATTGGCGGACGGTCTTCCCCGCTGCGGCAATGGTGCCGATAAGCGGCAGCGAAATCTGGCCGCTAGAATCCACTTGAACCGTTCTGTTCAAATTGTCGACCTGAAACACGTTCACTTCCAGCACGTCGTTCGGTGATAAAGGCTGTTCGCTGCCATTCTGGGTGTTTTGCGGCGCAGGCAGATCCTTTACCACCTTCAGAGCCCCACCGCCTGAAAGTGACGTCGACGATGACGCTAACTGCAGCGCATCAACCGAGCTCGACGAGGACGGTGTTGCTGACGAGGTGCTCGTGCACGCAGACATTACTGGCAACGCAAACAGGACGAATACGGTGCCGATAGGGCTTTTTGCAATACGAAAAACGCCCATCATGCTGTCCCGCCCTTGAACAAGCGGCCAAATGCTCCAAAACGGCCGGTGTTGCCGGCGCTCGATGTCTTCGGACGTGTCTTTCCGACCGGTTCGATGGGTCGGTTCGCCAATATCTCACCTGGACGTTTCAACACCATATTGTGAGCCTCGTCTTCGCCACATCGCTTGGCAGCAGCAGCAACCGCCTGCGAAAGTCCAGGACGGCGGCGCGTGGCGCTATGCGTGTCCGATGCAATAATGTCCACCCTGCCCTCGTCAATCAGCTTTTCCGAATAATAAAGCGCCGTGCGCCCAAAAGCACCAACAATCGAGTCTGCGGTAAGCTGGATAAGGCAGCCCCCTGCATTCAGCCTCTCGATAACGTCATAATTCGTTTTGATCCAGGTCAAACGCTCAGGATGCGTAAGGATCGGAACAAACCCGGCGTTTATGAGGCGTAGAGTAAGATCCTCCATTCTTGGAGGTAAAACATGATGGGGTGGTTCGAACAGAAAATAGCGCGACCTGTTCAAAGTTGGCACACTGCCTGCCGCCAATCGTTCGGGAAGATCAGGCGCTATGTGCACGTCGGCGCCCACGTAAAGAGCAAGCGGTATCGCGGCGTAGCGCAGCGCCTGGTCCAACTCTTTAACTGCGCGGACTATGTTCGACGTTCCGTTTTCATACACGCCCGGTGTGACGTGCGGCGTGCACACCATATGGGTCGTTCCGTCGGCTACCGCCAGCCGGGCCATTTCCAACGATTCGGCAAGTCTAGGTGAGCCGTCGTCGAGGCCAGCCAAGATATGAGAGTGCAGATCGATCATGAGCGTTTGTAACTGCAACGAAGCAGCGCAGCGACGTCATCTCCAAAAAAAATGAATGCGTCACTCGCAGGACAGCGAATGACGCATTTGTCAAGCTTACTCAACAGGAATGCCGAACCGGAGCTAATGGTTGACAGGGTCGTCATCATGTTGGTCGATGACCGATACTGCACCACAGATAACAGCGCCGGTCAACAAAGTTAACGCATGGCAAAGCCCCACGCCTCGCGTGTCCGGCGCTACACATATGCCCCGTTCCAAGAGGTCGACTTTGATCGTCGAAAAGACGTCAATTCGCCCAACGAACGACCGAGCCAGGCCATTCGCATGCCGCCTTAGGTCTGAGCGATTTGACACGCACTCCGGCCACACACCAGCGTGCGCATCAACGCGGTTCTGTCACAGCGAGCGGCGAGACAACAGGGGCGCGCGCATGTCTGCTGCAGCGTCCCTGTTACCGCAACTCAGACTTAATTGCTAACGCCGTGATCTTTGTCCGCCGTCGCCGCCAAAATACCGGCCCCAAGCGCCATGCCGCCAAAGATGAAGAGTGGCGTATTGTTGTTGGAATTACCCGTGGAATTACCAGCTTGGGCAGTGTGCTCAGAACCCAGAACATTGAGGCAGATCTTGTTCTCAACACGGGAGATATCGAGGGTCGAGTTAGCCGGGACGCTGACATTGCAGCCACCGACATTCACTGAAGCCGAGCCCTTGGCGCCAACCACGACGCGACTGCCGAAATCCAGCGCGCCTCCTGCTTGCGCAGGACCATAGCCTGCCACTTGCGAGACCATCACGTTGCCATTGACGCGCTTGATCGATCCAATCGGATTCACACCCTGATAGGCAGTTGCACAAGTGCACGATGCATCCTGCGCAAAAGACGACACAGGAGCGAGGCCGACCAAGGCAACAAATCCAGCCAACGCACTTTTGAAAACAACATTCATCCGTTTCGATCCTTCTGTCCCACGTTACCTGAGGCCCACCCGCCGCAAGGTCTAGGTAGTGAATTAAGCGGGTACCAGCTTTTTGGGCTAATTCCAACCCGTTTCGCAATTGCGAGATAATTTTTGGTTTCGGTGTGGTCGATTGAACACACTGTTAGTCGATTCAAATGTACCATCTTCCGCCTGCGACCGAGGGTCAGCTTTCTTCTCTGTAGAAGCCTATCGCACATTGCAATCTGGGGCCACTGATCACGACGACCAGCGACAGAGCTACGACGACGGCGAGCAAGGCCTGTAGGTTGTGCCCGCTTGGGCACTCTGTCCACACAGGATCCCGCTCTCAACTAGTTTCGCGGCCAAATCCGCCCCGTCAGACGTAAAGCACTGGACAATCACAGCATCGGCGTATTTTGGCGCGACATTGCCATCACAGGGTGTTCCTGTACCGACCGGCTTGCAGGTCAAGGCAACACCCTGATAGTCCCGGCGCGCAGCTTCCGTTACCATTCCGCGCATGGATTGGGGCTTCGTAAATGCAACGCCGCACAGCATGATCTTGTGTCCGCCCACACGAAGATCATCGATTGTCTGAATGAAAAACGCGCCGTGAAGCGGTTCAAGTGCCGTTAAGGGCTTAAGTGGTGCCCTTGAACTATCTCTTTGCGTCACGATAAGGCCAAGAAAGCCAGAAACGAACATCAGCAGTATTAGACTAAGCAGACCTACCTTCTTGAACGACAAGACGCCCTCCGCCAACTGTGTTTCTACTGCACTCTGAATACCCACACACGTGATGACGCCGCCATTCCTCGAGTGGAGCCGCGAATACTGCCGCCAACTGGCCGCCCCGGATTTCAACCCCACGGTGCGATTTTGGTGACCAACAGACGAGCCCACATCGCACGCCACCGCAGCATCATCAAGATGACGATTTACTCGGAACAGAGCACAATCGGATGATAGCGACTGCAGGTCCCTGACACGTTGATTAGATGTCCAACAAAAGTCGATTTTCCGCCTAGAAGTGGCCAGGGGAGCCAAAGCGGCGCCTGGGAGCGCGATATGGCAAATGACGCAGCAGGGATCCAGCTAGAACTCGACATGGCGCTTGGCGGCGTGTCGTTGCCCGCTGGAGTTTACGAGATGATCCCCGGAGCTGAATCGCCTTTTACGCTCAGCAACCTTCCAAACAAACTCTACAGAGCGGTTGCGGTAACCCAGGGTAATTTTACAATCTCTGGAAATGGAGTCGTCTTTCACGGCGTCAACAGACCTGGCGTCGCACCTTCCGATATTCAACCAGTATTTGCGACCGACAAGAATCTGACAGTCGGCTCGGTCAAGAATGTGACATTCAAAGACGTCGCGTTTGACCCTACAAACGACCACGCTCCAGCTAATTCAAACCAACGTTTCTTCTATGGCGTAGGCATCGACGGCTTGCGCTTTTTGAACACCGTTGGACATTCCAGCGGGAATCGGAGCGGATATTTCTCTCACATTCAGAACAGCCGCAATATCCAGGTAATGGGCCACCGTCATGACAGAATGACAGGCGGGTACAACCTCCGGTATTGCGAAAACATCGTAGTCACCGATTTTATATTCAGCGATTTCTCTGAAGCTATCGACTTAGATGGAACTTCAAAGCGGGCAATCATTCGCAATGGCGTCTTCCAAGGAACAAAGCGCACGCAACAGTGCATCGACGTGAACGATCAGGTTGACGCCTCCATTGGTGATTTTTCGGTTAATAACGTCGGCAACATCATTACCATAAACTATAAGACAACGACGCCAGATACATACAACGAATACCTCCTTAATTCTGCGGTACGGAATTTTCAGGTTGGAAAACGCATTTTTGTAAGTAACATCAGTGGAAGCCAAATCGGCGATGGGGTTAACAACCCTTCCATTTATATCGGGTGGGACTGGGCCGCCGGAAATCATGCAGGGTCTGGTCCGGTCTGCGATATCGCTCTTGAAAATATATGCTTAGAAGATACAGGGTTTGTCTTTATTCGAGAATGCTCTGGTCTCGTCTTCAAGAACATCACTTTACGATCGGTGATTTCTTCACCTGGATTTTCAGCCGTCGATATGCGCTCAGCCGAGGCAAATGCAGATCAGATTGGCTTTTCCGACCTCGATGTCCAGATCGACAAAATGAGGATCGAAAATGCCCAACGAGGAGCCTTGAAGATATCTGCTCCGTCGCGTGCTATCGTGAACAGCCTCATAACTCGTGGCAACAACACGTTGGGCGGCACAGATCCCGATTTGATTATCACGTCTCTCCATACTCGAGCAGCGCATTGTAGCATAGACAATTGCGACATCGAAGGGGACGTATTGATCGCCGGCGACAGTACGAGCATTGCACCTTGGAAAGCGCAGACCTTGTACAAAAGGAACTCTCTAGTCGTCAATGATGGTCGATTCTATCGTTCAACCGTTGACGGTATTTCGGGATGGTCTGGCGGCCCATCTGGGATCGGCACAGCCGTTCCTGACGACGGCAGCGAATCCATTGCGGCATGGGCGGGTGGCAGCAAATACTTGGTCGACGACCTCTGCAGGAACCAGGATCGCTGTTACATCTGTATGGCAGCTGGCGTTTCGGAGTTCTCCGGCGGTCCCACTGGAACCGATGAAAGAATCTTCGACGGGACCGCTGTGTGGCGACCAATCAACGGGTCTGTGCTGTGGCGCTATCTCGATAGCCCCTACTCAGTTCTGTGGGGTAAAACAAACAGAGTGGGAGGAACGGTCATCCTGGAGGGCGACACCCAAAACTACATCCATGGTGAACACGTAGACGTCGAGGTCGGCAATTTGTCCGCCAAAGGTACTGTCAGAAAGAGCGTGTTCGTAACGCGGCGTCGGACGTTGATCACTCGCGGCAGATATTTGGTGTCGCTGGACGCGGCACCCGACGAAAAGAATTGTCGAAGTCTCTCGCTGACGCGGGATCGGAACGGAGCATCAATTAGTATCGCCACGATTGACACGGCTGCAGAAGGATTTAGTTCGTTCGTTTGTCGCGATGCTGGTGTCCGAGCAAACCAGGCGGGCTGCTATTTGGATCGGGGCGACATAGTCACCATCAATTCAGACCATAAAGGTGCAGGTCTGATGCTCGAAAATCTCAGGGTAATACTGGACTTCATCGAATATTGAAGCTTGCAAAAGATCGGCGAGAACTTGGCAAGCGATGTGTCAAGGCCGCGGCCTGAGGAGGTCCGAGAGCCAAGCTGTTCGATACCATTGCGCTTGCAAGTTTTGACGTTTTGACGCGATCACGGCTCAGTACACGGCACCGCCGTCGCACGGTTGCTTGCTGGATGCTGCCGACCAGCGCCTACGTCCTACGTCCGCCAATAACGGCCGTTCATGTTCTCGTCACCAGCGGTCTTGAGTAAGCGCCAAGCCGACCCATCTGGCGCGCTTCTCGCTTTTGCCATAGACATAGGCGCCGGCGTAGAATGGGTTCTTCAGGATCGAGATCACGTTGCGGTAGCGGATCGGAATCCAGTCGAAGAACACCATCTTCCTGCCGTCGGATGGGCTGGGGAATGCACGCCATCATCGATCATCGAGATCAGGACCTGGCGCGCACTGCCGAGTTCGCGGAAGCGCGCGAATATCGCTTATTTACACAACCGCGACGGTAACAGCGTGCTCGTCGCTTGCTAGCGACTTTGCGTAAACGAAGCGCTCTAACTTCTCTTCTACCGACAGTGCTGCAAATTTAACAAGCGCAGCCGTTGTGATGTGAAACTCACCGCATGCCGGGCAGCTAAACGTCCTTACATCGTCAACGGTCTCCGACATCAGAGTTGCACGGTGTTTCGAGATCGGGCAGGTCGCGGTAATCCAAGGCATCATGTATCCTTCTGTGTGCAGAAAAGGCTTAGTCCTCAACGATCGCCGTATCACAGTCTTTGCCCATAATGTCGCATCATGTCTGTGCATTGCACAGAATTCAGCGAACTGCCGTTCGTTGCTTCGTTGCGGCCGCCGCATCCAGTTCAGCGAGGCCATCCCCGGCGATCCCAAGGCGATCTTCTATCTCGCCGACCAGGCGGGACTCGAGGGCATTGTCTCCAAGCGCGCCGACAGCCCGTATCGCAGCGGCCCGACATCGAACTGGCTGAGACCAAGAGCTTCACCGTCCAGGAATGCGAGCTGCTTGGCGTCGAGCGCGAGCCGGGCAAGGCGGCATTCGCCTTGCTGGCGCAACCTGGCACCGGAAAATATGTCGGCTCGGCCTTCATCAGCCTGGGTCGCGATATGAGGGAACGGCTGTGGAAGCGGGTCCAGGAACATGCCGGTCCACCTCCGGCGGCGTCAAGAAGCGACCCGCGACGCAGTGGCTCCAGCCGGGGGAGGTCAAGCTGTGCGTCAAGCACCTCCGCGCGGCGAGCACACATATATACGAAGCGCTCGTTGCAGGGTTTCGGTGATGAGGGAAACCTAATACCCATGCGCCGATGGATCGGGTGGTTGACGCCCGCCCTCCTGCTGCCGCATTGAACCCGGAATGCTTAGCTAGATCCCCCGCCAGACAAAGGAGTGACCCCATTTGTTGCGTGTAAGACCTTTTCCCATCGCGGCAAGGACTGCTTTTCTGGTCACACTGGCCGGTGTCCTCGTGCTCGCGCTCTCACCGGTGTGGCTTTTGCAGAATTTTGGTTTCGGCCTCACCTCTCATGATGACAAGCTCAATCACGCCGCGGCGTTCGTCGTGCTGACGGCTATCGGCAGTCTCGCTTGGCCAGAGCACAGAGCAAGACTGATAGTTTTTCTCGCCCTTACCGGCGCCGCGATCGAGATACTGCAGGGCATGCAAATAATAAGTCGCGACATGGATATCTTCGACTGGTTTGCCGATTGTGTCGGCATCGCATGCGGGCTCGCGATTGCAAGCTGGACAAAGAAATTAGTTCGCGGAGAGTCTCCTAACTAAGAGCCCGCCTGCCAAACCCAGCAATGGCCAGCGGGCCCTAATCAGCGCGCGAGGGGCCTGTTCTTGCGCCAATTTCTCCTCCTGGAGATGACGCTACCAAGTACAAAGAGCCGCGGCTGTTCCCGACGCCGCCTGTGCACCGGACCATCGCGCGGGCAGGTCAGACTTAGGTCTCGATGATCGGGGCGAGAGTGTCAATTCGAGCAGCGGGTCAGTCGCTCGTCCGTCTCGATGATCGCCTTTGCAAGCGCCTCGCCCTCATTCACCGGCAACGGTCCATAGAGCAAATTGACCGCCTCCTCGCTCGGCAGAACGCCGGCTGGACAGGTGAGTTCGATCGCCATGCCCACGAGCTGCAGGCCGGTGCGCTCGCCGTAGATGTAGTTTTCGTCTTCCATATGCCGGATTCTGGCGCTGGTCTGGCGATCGTCAAGGCCGGCTCAGGCCCATCACGGCGCGCGCCCTGGCTCCAGGGCACCTGGAAGGCGGATCAGTTCATCGCTCATGCTCAGGCGACCGTCTTCTGAGAACATCTCGATCGAGCAATCGCGCAAAGCGTCTTCGTCTTCGCCGAGCATCTCGGCGACATATCTGAGGGTGTAAAGAGCCGAGCTGCGACATCCCATCTGATGGCTCGTTTATGTGAGGCCCAGATCAGGCGGCTTTACCTGCTGCGATCGCCATTGGGCTCCAATTCCAGGGAAGCAAGTCCTCGAGCCGTGTGATCGGCGTGTCGGCGATGCGGGCGAGGACGCCGGCAAGCCAGGCCTGGGGCTCGATGTCGTTGAGCTTGGCGGTGTTGATCAGCGTCGCCATGAAGGCGGCCCGATCAGCGCCGCGATCGGAGCCTGCGAACAGCCAAGCTTTCCTGCCGAGAGCAAAACCACGCAGCGCCCGTTCGGCGGCGTTGTTAGTCAGGCAAATGCGGCCGTCGCTGAGGAAGGACGTGAAGCCGTTCCAGCGGCTTCAGCACATAGTCGATTGGCTCAGCAAGCGGAGAGCTTCGGGACAATTTTGCCCGCTCGCTCCGCATCCATTCCTCAAGCGCCTCTGCGATCGGCCGGCTTTCCTGCTGGCGTCATTGCAGGCGTTCGTCGGCGGCAAGACCGTTGATGTCGCGCTCGATATCAAACAGCAGGTCCATTCGTTTGACCGCCTCGAACGCGATCGGGGAGATTGGTGCGGCATCCTTGCCGCGCTAGGCATTGGTGGCGATGTCGGCGAGCACGAAGAACTTGCGGCGCGCATGCGCCCATTACAGCGTCTGGGTCAGCGGACCAGGGCCACGATCTGCCTTGAAGAGCGGATTGTAGCCGCTATAGGCGTCCGCCTGCAGAATGCCGCTAGAGGTCTCCAGATGGCGCTCAGGATGTTCCTGCCGCCGATCGCGCGAGGCGGCACGGTTTTTCCTTTGGGGTGTCGCTCAGCCCGAATTCTTTAGATCGACGCCCAAGACGTTCCATGGCATAGGGTGTCGCGAGATTCCACCTTCCGGAGCAGCCTCCTTACAATGTTTGCAGATACAACTCCCGTCCTAAGTTTCTGTATCGCGACGTTCAATCGACGCGAGATGGCAACCGCCTTGGTCCGTGATATTTTGGCGAGCGACCAACCGATCGAAGTTTGCATCCATGTAGACGGATCAACCGATGGAACTTTGGAGGAACTGCTTTCGATCAAGGATTCTCGTTTGACTGTCACTTCAGGCATGAATTCCGGAAGTGCGGGGTCGAGGCGGGTAGCCGTTGCCCGAGCTAGAGGCAAATTCATCGCAATCTACGATGACGACGATCAAATCATCGTGCAAAATATTCCAGCTATAATTAACCATTTGATGGGCTGCACAGACGATGGTCTGTGCGGGATTGTCGTACATTACATGGAAGCAGACGGGCGCCTCCATGGAAGCCAGTTTGTAAGAAGACGGACCAACTTCCTTCAAATGAGGTTCGACGACCACGTACAAGGCGATAAACGTGAGATCGTTCGCTCGGAAATTCTAAAGTCAGTGGTCGAGAAATACTATAGGGGCGCCCGGCGGGTACCCACTTCGCTCCTCTGGTACAGATTAGCTCTTAATTATGACGTTATGTGTGTCGATGAAGCGATTGGTGTTAAGTGCTACTTTCCAGGTGGCCTGACTTCGGTCATCAGCAATGTAAAAAGAGGTAGCCCTGCGCCAATGTTAAAACACAAAATAACGATCCTGCTAGGGTTTATTTTTGGTCGACATAGGTCTGTCACAGCTGCGGCACGGTCTCTGTTATCCAGTGTGTACTATTCCGTATTCATACTCCGGCAGGCCCTGACGGGAAGGCAATAGTGTGAGTATCTCTCACCCTCCCTCAGACTCGGGCCGAGGCTATTCAGTGTCACCTTGACCTCATAGGTGTACGGACTATCCTGATGCTGATACGCTGACACGGCAAAGATACGAAAACACCGCCACAATCGTTTTGGATTAGCTTCGGCATGACGGCCAGATCCCGGCAAGAATGTACGCCGTCATTTTTTGCGGCGCCTATGCTTCCATCTCGAACGCGTGCCAACCTCGCGTCCGCACTCCTGGAGAGCATCGATGTAGCGACGGACCACAACTCTCTCGTCAAACTGCTGCTCTACTTTCGACCGCCCCGCCGCTCCCATGGCCATCCTCTGGGCAGCGCCGAGATTAATAAACTTCATCAGTTGCTCTGCCAGGTGCGCTTGATCCTTAACTCTGCAGAGATACCCATTTACACCATCATCCACTACGTCCCGACATCCTACCCAATCCGTGGTGATTATAGGTCTGCTGAGCGCAGCGGCCTCGAGCAAACTCCGGGGTGTTCCCTCTCTGTAAAATGACGGGAGCACAACACAATCAGCGTTTTGAATGAATGGCCTAACGTCATCAGAGGATCCGAGGTATTCAACAATCCCCTCATCTTGCCACGCTGCCAACTCCAATTCCGTTATTGCGTTGCTGCCTTCTCCGATAAATCCCAGTATCTGAAACCGCGAAGCCGGTCGCAAGCTCTTCACAACCCGCGCTGCCTCGACAAATTCTAAAACCCCTTTCTCGCGCAGCAGCCTACCAACGAAAATGAATGTCAATCCCTCGGCTGAGCAGTCATTGGCCAGCCTTGCCGAGCCTCGAAAATGCGAAAGATCTATTCCGGAACCTGGAACAACCAGCGTCTTCGATGGCTCGACCAATCGCCTTTCCGAAAAGAGCTCGCGGTCCTGATCGTTTTGAAATATGATCTTAAACGCTCTGCGGAAGGATATTCGATAAAGTCCCTCTACTACAAACCTGAGCGACCTCTTACCTGAGAAGGCAGCACCAAGTCCAGGGACGTTGTTAATCACCGGGATAGACAACCAGCTAGCCGCCAAACTACCAAATATATTCGGCTTTATAGTAAAGCTTAATATGGCGTCCGGCCGCGTGGTCGAAAATATCTTGTAGTAATGACACATCAGCTTGATGTCTGCCAAGGGCGACGTTCCATGTTCCGCCATTTTTACCGGTATAAAATCACAACCAAGTTCGACGACCCGATCCTCATAACCATCGGCAACAGCAACTACCGTGACCCTATATCCAGCCGCGATCAGCGCACGAACTAACCCCGCACGGAAATTAACGATGTTCCAAGCCAAGTTGACAATAATGATCAGGTTTTGGCCTTTCATACGGCCCTCACCAGATCTATCTTAAACGCAAGGGACGCACCGCAGCCCTTCAGCGGCACCGAGCTCAAACTCGTTGCGCCCATGCATAAGCACGGCTGTCAGAAATCACTAGGCGTTTCACACTGTACAGCCCAGAGTTCTCAATTCTATCAACTGCCTTAACGACGCCAGGAAATAGCTTGCTGGTCACGTCGTCAAAAACGATCATATCGCCTTTCTTCTGGCGCGCCGAAACCAACTCAAACTCTTGCATGACGCTGCTTTCGATATGCTGGGCATCAAGAAACGCAAAATTAATGCGATCCAAGCCGACTTTGGGCAAGAGGTCCAAAGTGTCCCCCTGTAAAAACAGAATGTTTCGCGCCAAGTCCGCCCAGGGCTGTAGGATCTCAGCCCGAGATTTGGGCCCATCATGGTCGTCAATGCAATTCCAGATCTGCCGTTTCAGGTGAGGCAAGACGTCCAGCGTAACGATCCGGCCAGCAACCCCTTGGTCCGCCATCGCCTTGCTCATGCAAAGTGCCGAAAACCCCCGAGCTGTACCTGTCTCGAGCACCGTTGCGAAATCTAGGCCCGAATTACTGAGCATATTGCGCATCAAAGTGTAAAGCAACCTCCCGTGAGGATAGGCTAAATCGGATTTCTTTTTTACGATTTGCGTATGAAGCGCAAGCTCATCAAGCCACTTCCGATCAATCGTGTAACCCAGGTCCCTCTCGAGCCGATCAATCTCATAGTACTCCTGCTGTTGTGCTTGCTGGTGCCACCTAAGGTATTGCTCCCTAGTGGCATGTGGCGCAGTTCCGAAAGGGGCGTTGTTCCACCGTGAGTCAACCGCACTGTTCACTCTAGCACGAATTCCGAGTACAGCCTCTTGTATGTATGGCGCGAGCTTCATCCACAAATCCTTCCTGTTGCCCAGCTCTGGTGTCTAACCAGCAGCAAGGTCATTAGAGTTGATGCGCAGTATGCGAACAAGTATGACAATTCAAAAGCCAGCGAAATTCCAGAGCCGGTCAAACCCGCGCAAGACGCGATCATTACCGGGATCCCGGCCAAATATCCCAGGGCTATAACGAGCGGACGTCTGTTGTTTATGGCAATAGGGTCGACTGCCATTTTCTTAGTCCGGTTCAACACGATTGTTATTGACACTATAATGAACGAGAGAGGGCGAAACAGTTCGTTTGAGACGCTACTAAAATATCCAGTTTCATAAAAAGCCATAATTCCAGCAAGGGCGACAAAAGAGCACAAGGCGGCTAGCGCGGCTCCCCCCATTAACGTTCGCCGAAACTCTGAAGTATCTCCGGTTGAGGCATGTTTAAACGCGTTCGGGACTGTTACAAAGGACGACGCGTTTATAATAAACCCCACAACCCTCTGTGCTAAGTCAACGGAAAACGAAAATACCCCAAGATGCTGCGCAGTGCCAAACCACAATATTACATAGCGCATTCCTAGATACAAGCATTGTTCCGTTATAGTGCTCAACGTATAACTTCCTCCGACTCTTAGCGTCTCCCTGACAACAGATAATCTCGGCAGTAATGAGATCGACGGCCGGGAGAGCAAAAGAGAAATCCCTGCTGCGACTGCGTAGCTTGCTGAAAAGGCGATAAGAGCGATTGATGGTGTCGGATTTGGTCTGATAATCACCCAAGCCAGGAGGATGTAGGCTATAGACTGAGCGAGAGATGCTGTACCATAAAGCCAAAGAGAGAGGCGGGCGTGCAATATTTCCTGAACGGTTGTATAGAACCCAAACGCTACGAACGGCGCAATAAATGTCCACGGCACCAATCCTAAATATGCCGGCAGAGATACAACGACAGCCAGAACTAGGGAGACAAGTGCAGTCAGTGAAACAAGCGACGACTCGTATTCTTTGATCTTACCTTCAGCGGCAATCTTGGCATGCTGGGAGACTATGGCGAACGCGAATGGACCGAACGCCACGCTGGATACCAAGCCTGACGTGGCGACTATAGTACTATAGGCCCCATAGTCCGCGGCAGGCATCCATCTACCTATCAGCAAGAGCGTGATCAGGTTAATTACGCCGGGACCAGACCTTATCACAACAGCCTCGACAAGTCGAAGCATCGTTCTCCACACTTACCTCTCCAATTCTATGATGGGGTGAATTTCTTACCTAGTTTACGCTAACTCGGAACCGCTTCGCTAAGTTTCCCTCTCCGGAGTTTTCGCCTTCGACTACATATGAAAGATAAAGCTTCACGGAGCGCGTCGATATCGCCGCGCGATAGCCTTCCAACGTTTTCAGTGCGTCGTGGTCCTCCAGGAGAGCTTTTGCAAGTGATTCCTTGGAGGATTCCGCGACCACTACTCCGGCCAACGTGTCAAGATCTCCAGAGCAAGGGGTGGTTACGATTCGTTTCACCCCACATGCCATCATCTCAATCAAGACATTGGGAAAACCTTCGTGCGAAGAGGTCAACAGGCCGTAGCGTGCGCCCTTCATTACAGGAAACGGGTTCTGAAGCTGCCCAGCAAAGATCACCTGATCCGTGAGTTCTAGTGAGGCGGCGTACCCTTCAGCCTCGGCCTGGAGAGGACCAGATCCAATCATTACGAGCACCAATTTTCTCCCGGTCGTTCTCACGATCTCGTGCAGCGTATCGAGTGCTAAAAGCGGCCTCTTTACCTCAACCATCCTTCCACACCACACTATGTAGGGCGTGTTGGCAGTTCTTTCCTCAAAATCTGTGGCTATCGCCTGCTCGGCGAGCGAAGCAACTTCTACAGCGTCAATCGGATTCCCAAGCACGCTGACACGATCAAATGCACTGCGAGGCGTCACGTTCTCTAGCGCCGCCTTCATTTCCCCGGTCTGGGCGATAATCAAATCTTGACTACCGTAGACAGAGTAGAGAGTTCGATATGCCGCCAATCTAAGACCTCCGTAGCGTTTGGCGAAGATCGTGGATTCTCGCGTGACAAACCGTTTACAGCGAAGCCAACCAACCCGGTGGCAGGCCGCCAAAAACGCATTCATCCGTATGTGTGACGAAAACACCAAGTCGTAGCGGGATTTGCGGAGCCTCGCGAGCAACCCCCACTCGCTCCCAAAACGCCCCCCCCCAACACCATAGCTCACCCGCGCTGTTCCAACGCGCCCTCCAAAGAATGACGGCGTTGGTCCGGCCAAAACGGCAATCTCGACGTCCCAATTGTCCGTTAAGGACAGTTCTTTTGCCAGTAGCGAAACAACCCTCTCGGCGCCACCCGCTCGATCGATAGGAACAACGAACAGGGCCCTACGCATCACACAATTCTCTCTGGCGTCAAATCCAAGTATCCTAAACCGACCCTTGGCGCGCACCAGTGCCACCGCCGACGTTTCGCCTCAGAACATAAGCAAACGTTTCACCGGCATCTTTGCCGATCAGCGCAAATGAAACCAGCTGCCATCCCCTCCACAATATGTAAAATGGCACGAAAAAGCTAAAATAGGAACTAATCCAGAAGACGTTACGCTCCTCAACAATTAGACCGTTCTGCAATGCCAATTCTTCGATAAGACTGGGGACACATTTATCATAATAGGCTCTGAACCCATCGTGCCCTTCTCCTTTTTTTGGAAAGATTGCAAAGAGTATCCTCCTCTTTACCGACTCAGGGAGAATTAAATTAATTCTAGCAAAGAGGGCGTTTCGACACGGAGCAAAGATAAACACCCTACCTCCTGGCCTGACGACACTTGCAATACCCCTAATGGCCTTCCCGGTGTCGTACACATGTTCGAGTGTGGCCTGACAAACAACAGAGTCGGCATCCCCTCTCCCAGTGTATTGACACAAATCCGCGGCTATCGTTTCATCGTATATTCCGCTTGGAGCAGCGGCTAGTTCCTCAGCACTTATGTCGATACCCACAACTCTCAAATTCATCCGTATCTTATCTTCTAAACGGATGCATGGTTCAGAGCCGCCCCCAAGATCATAGACCAGCGAACCGTTTGAAAATGCTCCCGGCAAAATCTGGGAAAGGAAATGCTCGTTTCCGTCGCGCCGCAACGCAATAGGCAAGAACCCGTCTATCCATCGGCAGACCTTGATGTTGAAGTTTATGAACCGCCTAGCAATTCCCATTCGTCTCCCTCTTCAGGAAAGTATTGCGTGTCAACGAGACGCGTTCATTAAATGGAGTAGTATTCTCTATACCACGCGACAAACATTGCTACGCCATCCTTCACGCTAGTCGTTGGTTTGTAGCCAAGAATTCTAGATATCTCGGAGACATCGGCGAAAGTGTCCGGTACGTCACCAGGCTGCAACGGATGGAGTTCTGTAATCGCCCTAATTTGTAAGGCATCTTCCAACGCGCGAACATACTCAGACAACGGCACAGGTGTGCTGTTTCCTATATTAAGAATCCGCCAGGGTGCACTACTGGTTGCAGGGTCCGGATCAGCTGAGTTCCAGTCCGGATTCGGTGCTGCGGGCTGGTCGCTTGCACGAACAACGCCCTCAGCAATGTCCTCGACGTAAGTGAAGTCGCGCGTATGGTTGCCATTGTTAAATAATTTGATGGGCTCCCCAGCCAGGATACTTTTGGTGAACAGGAAAAGCGCCATGTCCGGGCGGCCCCAGGGACCATAGACGGTGAAGAAGCGAAGGCCGGTGGTAGGCAAGCCGAACAGGTGGCTGTAGCTGTGCGCCATCAGTTCGTTCGCGCGCTTTGTCGCCGCATAGAACTGCAGCGGATGGTCGGCAGGGCGATGCTCGGAAAAGGGCATGTTGGTATTCGCCCCATAAACGCTTGAGGTACTTGCGTACGTCAGATGGGCGACACGACCGGCGCGACATGCCTCAAGGATGTTGGTGTAGGCGGTGATGTTGCTTTCCACGTAGGCATGTGGGTTTTCCAGGCTGTAGCGCACCCCAGCCTGGGCGGCGAGATGGATCACGCGATCAAATGAATGAGCAGTAAAGCAAGCATCCACCACACCCTTTTCAGCCAGATTGCCGCGGATGAAATGAAAGCCCGAATTGCTTCTGCGGTTGGCTTGATCCAGCAACCGCAGTCTCGCTTCTTTGATTTCGGGGTCGTAGTAGCTGTTGACGTTGTCTATTCCGACCACCTCATCACCGCGCTCCAGCAAACGCTTCGATACGTGATAGCCGATAAACCCAGCGGCGCCGGTTACTAAAATTTTCATCAGAAACGTCCATCCGTAATTTCCTTGGGAAACAGGCCCTTGATGTCGTAAATGACACCTGGGCTCTTGCGAAGGGCCTGTAGACCGGCAGCCCCCAGCGCATGAAATTGCCTGTGCCCCACCGCCACTATCACACCGTCATAGGCCCAAGCGGGACTGTCTTTCATACTAAGCACGCCGAGTTCTCGAGCACATTCCTGCGGATCGACCCAGGGGTCCCAGAGGTCAACTTGGGCATTATATTCCTTTAATTGTGTGACTAGGTCGGCCACCTTGGAATTTCGCAAATCCGGGCAATTTTCCTTGAAGGCTGCGCCCATCACAAGAACTCGGCTGCCAACGACGGATATTCCTTTGCGCATCATCAGGCGGGCTGTCTGGTCCGCTGCATGTTTTCCCATGCCGTCGTTGATTCGACGCCCTGCGAGTATGACTTCCGGATGGTAACCGAGTTCTTGAGCCTTGTGGGTGAGATAGTAGGGATCTACGCCGATGCAGTGACCGCCAACAAGGCCCGGGGTGAACCTTAAGAAGTTCCACTTGGTGGCAGCGGCATCCAACACCTCCAAGGTATCAATTCCGAGCTTGCCGAAAATCAACGAAAGCTCATTCATCAACGCAATATTCAAGTCGCGCTGCGTATTCTCGATCACTTTGGCAGCTTCAGCCACCGCAATGCGACTTACAAGATGCGTTCCTGCTGGCACGATTGAGGCGTACAACTCATCAATGGCCTTTCCTGCTTCAGGAGTGGACCCACTTGTCACCTTGACAATGGTTTGCAGCCGGTGCTCTCGGTCGCCTGGATTAATACGTTCAGGGCTGTAGCCCATGAAGAAGTCTCGGTTGAAACGGAGACCTGATGCCTGTTCGATTAATGGGGCGCAAACCTCTTCCGTGCAGCCCGGATACACGGTCGATTCAAAAATGACAACTGCTCCAGGCGATAGCGCCTCTCCAACGGTCTTTGAAGCCAAAATCAACGGCTTCAAGTCGGGCCTGTTGGCCTTATCAATCGGCGTAGGGACAGTGACAATGAATATGCCACAGCTCTTAAGATCGGCCACAGAAGTTGTGAAGGTTAAACCGGAGGCAAGTCTAATCTCCTCCTTATCTGCCTCCAATGTGGCGTCCTCGCCTCTCTTCAACGAAAGAACTCTATGTTCGTTGATGTCAAATCCGACCACCTCGCGGATCCTCCCGAATGCGACGGCGAGTGGCAATCCGACGTAGCCCAACCCTATAATAGCTATTTTCTTGGAATCTAGATTCAACGGAAACACTCTTTCTTGGGACATCTTTTCCACATTTGGTTTAATGTTAGAACACCCTCGCTCATCGCGCACCAAATCCTGTCAGCATGGTTCGGATGGTACGAAACACAATCAGCACGTCGAGCCAAGGGGAGAAATTCTTAATGTAGTAGAAGTCGTAATGCAGCTTCTCCAGAACATCGTCCACGGCCGCTACGTGGCCTTGGTTGACTTGCGCCCATCCGGTAATGCCCGGCCGCACGATGTGGCGATATCGATAGAATGGCAGCTCCGCCTCATACCATTTAGAGAGTACGAGTGCTTCTGGCCGCGGTCCGATCCAGCTCATCTCGCCCCGCAGGATGTTGAAGGCCTGCGGCAACTCGTCGATCCTGGATTTTCTCAAGAACTGCCCGAAACGGGTAATGCGTGTGTCGCCGGCCTTCGTGATGGCCGCTTCCTTCTCGTCGACAGCCGTGTCGCTGAGCTTCATCGTTCGAAACTTGTAAACCTCGTACGGACGCCCTCCGTAGCCCATTCGCTTCTGTCGAAATAGCGCCGGTCCAGGCGAATCGATCTTTACCGCGATCGCCACGACCATCAGCAATGGCGAGAAAACAACAAGCACAAACAACGCAGAAACCCAGTCTATCGTCTGCTTTATTTTCAAGTAGGCCTGGTTTGGATTCAAGGAACCTAGAGTGTTTTCAGAAAGATGCTCGATTTCCACCCTGCCTGTGAGCGACTCGCTTATTTGCTTGACATGATAGACCGGCGTACCCGAGAGCGCGCTGTCGGCAATATACCGCTCCCACTCATCTGAAAGGTCGGCTCTAAGATCGGCCACCACACCGGTCGCATACTCGACGGCCGTATCGGGCGAGTGAATCCTGTGCCAGCTAACTCCCGGTATGCTCTCCAGCCTGGTGACGTCTCCGCCCGGGATTATGGCCAGCGTGTGTGCATCGAGCCGCCGGGTGGCCAAGCTCAAACCAAAATACCACAATGTCGATTGAATAAAGCTCGCCGCTGCCTGGAACCGGCTGTAGTCGAACCTAAAGAAGAAGATGGTCGCGAACACCAGGCCATAGGTCAGGGCGAAGGTCGGCAGGATGTAGCCAGCCGCTGCAACACCCGGGAAATTGCCGATACGCTTATAGAAGAAATAACCTGCTGTGTGAGCGGTAAATGCCGCAAAGATCGTAACCTGTAGGTTCGGTGACCGGATCACCTCGTGATCGACAGATAGGCGGATCAGCGCCGGCAGCAGTATCGCGAATGTCAATCCGCCAAGCAGCTGAAAGCGCATCCGGAGCAGCAGATGCCGTCTCTTGGGCAAATGGATGGTGGTGGCGATCAATTTGAATCCCGCGAATCAGGCGCCATGAAAAACCTGGACATTCACTTGACCAGATACCGCTCTCGGCCAACGCTGGAGTAGGAAATGCCTTCCTTCACAACGTCCTCCTCGCGGTAAACGTTTCGAAGGTCGACCATCACCGGGGTCGCCATGAGTGCTCGGAGCCGCTTCAGGTCAAGTGACCGAAACGCGTTCCATTCGGTGACGATGACGATCGCATGCGCGCCGTCGGCCACCGCGTAAGCGCTTTCCCCAAAATCAATTCCCTCGATCATCTTTCGAGCCTGGTCCATACCGACCGGATCATAGGCCCTGATCGAAGCGCCCGCGTCCTTGAGCGCCTGAATGATCGCCAATGACGGGGCATCGCGCATATCGTCGGTGTTTGGCTTGAACGTAAGGCCCAGGATACCGATTGTCTTGGCGCGAACCGAGCCTCCGCAGGCCTCGATCACCTTGCGCGCCATTGCCCGCTTGCGCTGGTCGTTTATCGAGACCGTCGTTTCAATCAGCCGCACCGGGCTTGCCGCGTCCTGCGCGGTCTTGACCAGTGCCAGCGTATCTTTTGGGAAACAGGAGCCGCCATAACCCGGCCCGGCGTGAAGAAACTTTGCCCCGATGCGATTGTCCATGCCGATGCCGCGCGCGACGTCTTGCACATCGGCTCCCAGCCGCTCGCAGAGATCGGCAATTTCGTTGATGAAGGTGATCTTCATCGCCAGAAAGGCGTTGCCGGCATATTTGGTAAGTTCCGCCGTGCGCCGGCTCGTATAGAATATCGGCGCCGCATTCAGCGAGAGCGGGCGGTAGACCTCGCCCATGATCGCCTTGGCCCTTTCGGCGTCGGTTCCAACAATGATGCGGTCGGGCCGCTTGAAATCCTCGATCGCCGATCCTTCGCGAAGAAATTCGGGATTGGACACCACAGTAAAGTCTGCGTCGGAATTTTGCTCCCGGATAATTCGTTCCACTTCATCGCCAGTACCGACAGGGACGGTGGATTTCGTCACCACGACGGTAAATCCCTTGATCGCGCGGCCCACTTCTGCCGCCGCGTCATATACGAAGGAGAGATCGGCAAAACCGTCGCCACGTCGTGACGGCGTGCCCACGGCGATGAAGACTACATCAGATTGAGAAACCGCATCCGCCAGATTGTCGTCGAAACGCAAGCGGCCTTGCGCCACGTTCGTCGTTACCAATTCGTCGAGCCCTGGCTCGTAGATCGGGATTTTGCCGAGCTTTAGCATCGCAAGCTTTTCCGCATCGCGATCGACGCAGCAGACCTGATGGCCAAAGTCGGCGAAGCAGGCGCCCGAGACGAGTCCCACATAGCCGGCTCCAATCATTGTTATTCGCATATCGCATACTCCCAATCAGCGCCGATGTGATCTCGCCAGACAGCGCCTGGTCCCACCAAAGAACGGCTACCGCACTCCCGGGTGAAAACCCGAGAGCCGATCCTACAATTTACATCGCCTCGCGGCACCTCGGTGCTTGCGATTAAGCGATGGCTACGAGATCCCTGGCATCAAGGTCGACAGGGATCTCGCCATTTATGATGGCAACCAGAACCCGAGCCCTTCCGGCTGGATCGAGCCGGTCAAGGCGACCGATCATTTCCGCGAACGGGCCGGAAAGGATCCGAACCGAAGCACCGGCTGCGAGGCCGCCGCTGAAATCGAGCAAGCCATGCCTGCCGGTCAACGCAATGAAGCGCTCTACCAGACCGGAGGGGACAGGCAAAGGCCGGTCCCCTTGCATGACGAGGGAACGCACACCGAAGGTTCCGTTGATCGAGCGCCAACGCTGCAACGCGACGTCAAGGGCGATGAACATATAACCGGGAAAATAAGCCGCAACTCGTGTTTCGAGCCGCCGGGCATGACGCACGGTTTTCTCGCAGCGCGGCACAAAGGGCTGGAATCCCTGGATCCGGAGATGCCGCTCGGCGACGTGCTCCTTTCCAGGAAAGACGCTGGCGGCGTACCAGCGCGTTGCCGGCGCGGCGGTCGGCTCAGGCGACAGGGCTGTTACCCTGCTCGTTGTTTTTTCCGCGCTACTCACGTGTCTTTCCTTCGGCGGTCGGCGGCATGATCTTAGGTCAACGGTTACGACAGTGTGTGGATACCAACAAGCAACCAAGCCACTAGAGTCAAAGCGGTTGGGTTAAGAATTTCCTACACATTGTCCAGAAATTTAGCTGTGCCTAAATAATCACCGAGCCGCTTTCTTTTTCATCTGGCGGAGATGCTATGTCGAGCAATTTCCATACGTAGATGCTTGGTTACGCTGGTCGTGCCGAATCGACCGTTGGTTCTGGTCCTTAGTCCCTCGACTTGAAGCTAGTGTGACGGGCTCGCCGAGTCATGGGGTTTCACGACCGCTTCAACAGCGACCAGACTGCCGGCACCAGGCTCGCGGCCAGCGCAACCTTGATCAGATCACCGACGATGAAGGGCACCACCCCGAACTGCCAGGACTTTTGCGGGCCGATCAACAGCGACAGCCAGGCAAAGCCCATTGCCATCATGACGATCTCGGCCACCAGCATGGCATTGAAGAGCTTGATAGGATGGCGATCCCAGCCGCGGTCGGCAGCCCAGCCGACGATCGCCGCCATGACGACGAAGCCGGCTAGATAACCGCCGGTCGAACCGAGCATGTAAGCGATACCGATGCCCTTTTCGGGCGTGCTCTGGAAGACCGGAAGGCCCAACGCGCCCTCTGCCATGTAGAGAAGCAGCGTGGCGACGCCAAGGCGCATACCGAAGGAGGCAGCGATCAGGAAGACGGCGAGAGTCTGCATCGAGATGTCCACCGGGCCGAGCATGACCTTGGTCTTGGCAGACAAGATCAGCAGCAGCGTTCCGGCGATCGCCAGCAAAAGCTGTCCTGCCAGCCGGGCCGTGCCCTTTTCAGGCAAAGCGAGAGAAATGAGCGGACGCATCGTCGTTGCAGTTGCCATGGTCTTCCCCGTTCCGGATTGCCGCCGAACGCGGCCTTGCGTTTTCCTATATTGGCTTCCGTGCTATGCGGCAATCGGTTTTGCCCTCGCCCCAAAAAAGGTCGCGACGTTCGCATGGAGCTGAAATTCGATACACGCTTCGATCCGGCCTACGGCCAGGGCGTAGCCGTTGCGCCTGGTATTCAACGCGTCACCGCCAGGAACCCAAGCCCATTCACCTTTCACGGAACCAACAGCTATGTAGTCGGGCGCGAGACGCTGGCGGTGATCGATCCCGGACCGGATGACGAGGCACATCTTCGAACACTGCTCGAAGCAATCGGGACCAGGCCGGTCAGCCATATCTTCGTCAGCCACACGCATCGCGACCATTCGCCGCTGGCGGCGCGGCTGAAGCAGCATACGGGTGCGGTGGTTCTGGCGGAGGGCCGGCATCGCCCGGCGCGGCCGTTGCGCCCCGGCGAGGTCAATTCGCTTGATGCCAGCGCCGACACCGGCTTTGTTCCTGATATTGCGGTGCCGGACGATATGGTAATCGACGGCGACGGTTGGGCGATCCGGACGGTGCTGACGCCCGGCCATACCGCCAATCACGCGGCCTTCGCGCTGGAGGGAACCGGCATCCTTTTCTCAGCCGATCACGTCATGGCGTGGGCAACCACGATCGTCGCGCCGCCGGATGGCGCGATGGCCGACTACATGACATCGCTCGAGCGGCTGATCGAACGCGATGACCGGCTGCTGCTGCCCGGTCATGGCGGGCCGGTGACCGAGCCGCGCAGCTTCATGGGCGGATTGAAAACGCATCGCAAAATGCGCGAACGCGCAATTCTGGAGCGGATCAACAGCGGCGACCGGACAGTCAAGGACATGGTGGAGGCGATCTATCGAGACACCGACCCGCGCCTGCATGGCGCGGCCGGCCTGTCGGTGCTTGCCCATCTGGAAGACCTGGTGGCGCGCGGCCTGGTCCACACCAATGGCGCGCCGGCTATCGACGGCATCTATTCGCCGGCAACGTAGCGCACTTCGGATATCATTCCGCCGGCGCCACACCCACCTGGCCGGCGACTTCCTGGTCGAGTTCGGCGAGGAAATCGGTGATGCGCGCTGCATTGTCGCCAAGGTCGTGGCGACCGTAACGCGAGGCCGAGCGCATATCGACGATGACCGCATCGCCGTCGTCGCTCACGCGGATGGCGACATCGGCGGGAAGGCCAAGCAGGAAGCTCTTGGCCAGCGCATCGACCGTCACGTCGCTTTGCCCTGCTGCGTCTGGAAACGGCGCCGTGAGCTGCCAGCCGCCCCGATCCAGCACGGTTTTGACCGCCTCCAGAACGCGATCGAGAGGCAAGGTGTAGCTGCGTCCGGTAACAAGCGGATAAGCCTCGATTTGCAGGCGCTGCTCGCCGGGCGTCGGCGGCAAAAGCTCGTTCATGTCCTTTGTCCGGGTAGAAATATCGAGCGCCGGCGGGTCGTCGAAATCCGTCGAGATGTCGCGCAGCGGCGGATAGGTCGCCGCCCAATAGGCCGCGACAGCGTAAGGGATGAGCACCAGAAGCGCCAGCAAGGCGCCGGCGGTCAGGTCTTGGCCGCCACGATCACCGAAGTTCCAGAATCGCGCGAAGGCAAACCCGGCAAACAAAAGCGCAAACGCGGCCAGCAAGGCGACAATGCCAAGCACCCATAGGAAAGCTTGGGTCTCAACGAGGTCATAGCGATGGCCGATGAGAGCGGTCAGCAGCAGGACTGCCGAAAACGCGCCGGCGCGCCGCGACCAACCGGCAGCCCTCGACGTTTGTCGCTCGGGAATTCCCGTCATTGTTTTCCGCGCTGCCCCAACCCGAATCAAGGCATAGTGCCTTTCAGCGGCGGCTTGAAGGCGCAAAGACGCCGCATCTCCGGTCAATCCGTCGGCAGGTGATAGTCCCGGAACTGCTGGCGCAAGGTAATCTTCTGGATCTTGCCGGCAGCGGTGTGTGGGATTTCGCCGACAAAAGCGACGTCGTCCGGCATCCACCACTTCGCCACCTTGCCGTCCATGAAAGCGAGAATATCCGTCTTGGTCGGCTCCCTGCCCGGCTTGCGCACGACCACCAGTAAAGGCCGCTCGCCCCATTTCGAATGCGGAATGCCGATGGCGGCGGCCTCCGCCACATCGGGATGGCCGACCGCGAGGTTCTCGAGCTCGATGGTCGAGATCCATTCGCCGCCCGACTTGATCACGTCCTTGGCGCGGTCGGTGATCTGCATGTAGCCGCCGGGATCGATGTGCGCGACGTCACCGGTATCGAACCAGCCGTCTTCATCGAACTGTTCGGCTCCGATGCCGCCATAATAGGCGCGCGCGACAGCCGGCCCGCGGACCTTGAGCCGGCCGAAGGTCTTGCCGTCCCATGGCAGTTCGTTGCCGGCGTCGTCCGTCACCTTCATTTCGATGCCGAACGGTGTAAAGCCTTGTTTCTGCTGGACGCCCAGGCGGGCCTCGCCCTCCAGCCCGGCGTAGTCCGGCTTCAGGGTGCACAGCGTGCCGAGCGGCGACATCTCGGTCATGCCCCAGGCGTGGACGACCTGGACATCGTAATTGTCCTGGAACTTCGTCGTGATCGCGCGTGGACAGGACGAGCCGCCGATGACGACTTTCTGCAGATAGGGTAGTTTCTTGCCGGTCTCTTCCAGATGCTGGAGGAGCATCATCCACACCGTCGGCACCGCGGCGCTGAAGGTCACCTTCTCGGTGTCGAGCAGCTCGTAGAGCGAAGCGCCATCCATCTTGCAACCGGGCATGACCAGCTTGGCGCCGACCATCGGCGCGCTCTGGCCAAGGCCCCAGGCATTGGCGTGAAACATCGGCACGACCGGCAGTATGGTGTCGCGGGACGACATGCCCATGGCGTCGGGCATCGCGGCGATCATGGCGTGCAGCACGTTCGAACGATGGCTGTAGAGGACGCCTTTCGGATCGCCCGTCGTGCCCGAGGTGTAGCACATGCCGGCGGCGGTGTTTTCGTCGAATGTCTTCCAGGCGAAGTTGCCGGCGGCTTCAGCAAGCCATTCTTCGTAGGCAACCACATTCGGCAGCGCAGTCTCCGGCAAATGCGCATTGTCGGTCAGCACGATAACCTGTTTCAGCGACTTGACCGCGCCGGCGATCTTTTCAAGCAGCGACAGGAAGGTCAGATCGACGAAGATCGCCTTATCCCCGGCATTGTTCATGATCCAGGTGATCTGCTCGGGAAAGAGCCGCGGGTTGAGCGTGTGATAGATGGCGCCGACACCCATGATGCCGTACCAGGCCTCGATGTGGCGCGAAGTGTTCCAGGCCAGGGTCGCAATGCGGTCGCCAAGCCCGAAACCGTCACGCTCGAGCCGCTCGGCAACCTTCAGGGCACGATCGTGGATTTCGGCATATGTGCTGCGCACGATCGGCCCCTCGATCGAACGCGACACGATCTCGCGGCTGCCGTGCTGCCGCTCGGCGTTGTCGATCAGTTTGTGGCAAAGCAGCGGCCATTCCTGCATCAGCCCGAGCATCTTGTTCCTCCCGTTATTTTTTTGCGCCATTGTGGGACGAACCGGCCGATTGTCCAGCCAGAACCGGGCTGAAGCGGTGCATGGAGCCAAATGAGGCGAAATTCGCCACAATCCGGCCATGCTCGGCGTTAACGTTGATTAACAGGCGGGGCGCGATTGGCGAATGAAAGAGGTTCGCATGGACGCGCAGCTCGACGACAAAGCCCTCGAAAATACGCTTGCCGAAAGTCTGGCCGATCTGGTGGCGGCCGATGTCGCGCAGGCCGATCTGGTGCCCGACGCCAAAGCCGTTTCCGAAGATGAATTCGTCGAGGTCGTCGGTGGCGCCCTCGAGGCGGTCGGCGGCACGCTCTTGTTCAAGATGTGCGTCGAGAACCAGGGCGAAAGTCAGCACGTCGCTGCCGCCTCCGTCGGCGATGGCGGCAATCGCCAGTTCCTGCTGCTCACCTTGCCGACCAGCGGTGGTGCGCTGAAGGTCGAGACCACCTCGAAAAGCAGCAATCCGGTGGCCGGCATTGCCGCCGCCTATGCCGGGCTGATGGACGCATTCCAGGCCGCCGCCTGATTTTAGGCCGGATACCGGAGGAAAGCGCAAGACTGCCACCCGCGGGCGACGCCCGCCGGTGGCTGCCAGGTCTTGCGCAATGCGCTTGCCAGGCACATCTTGGCGTTGATGCAAGGAGATCCGATATGGACCAGATCGCAAACCCGTCACCAGGCTCTCAGCGGAATCCGGGCAAGGTCATTACCGTCGAACCTTACAAGGGCACCGTGACGGTGCGCGCCGGCGATGTCGTCATCGCTTCGTCCAGCAAGGTCAAGGTGCTGACCGAAGCGCCCTACCCTCCCGTTTTCTATATTCCGTTCGGCGACATCGACTTCAAACAACTTGGCAAGACCGAACACTCGACCCATTGCCCCTATAAGGGCGATGCCAGCTATTGGAGCGTGCTGCCCGCCGGCGATGCAGGCAAGGATGCGATGTGGGCCTATGAGCGGCCGTTCGACGAGATGGCCGATATCCGCGACCACGGCGCATTCTATCCGAACAAGGTGACCATCGAGGCCACGCCCGACTGATCAGTCGGTAGTGCCTTGGTCGCCGACGCCGTCGGCATCGTCGAGACGCACGAAGGTGAGGCCCTTGGCCTTCAGCGCCAGAAGTCCCTGCACCACGCCTTCGCCGGCCGCATGGGTCGGCTGGTTGATGTGAGCGATGATGACGTCGCCGTCCTTTGCCGCGGCAATGCGCCGGGCGGTCTGTTTTGCGCCGAACAATGAGCCGCCATCACCGTTGATTGAGAATCCGGCGATCTTGAAACCAAGCTTGCGTATCATCGCGATTGCCGACGGGCTGTATTCGGCGGTTGCGCCGCGAAACCATTTCGGCGCCGGTTCGCCGGTCACGGCAAGAGCGGCAGCACCCGATTCGACCTCGGCCAGCACGGCTTCCGGGCTGCCGGCACTGCGAATGCCGTAGATCTTTTGCGGCGTGTCGACGGCCGGGACATGGCGGCCGCCATGGTTTTCCAATTCAAACAGTTCGGGATGCGCCCGCATGATCTCGACAGCGGCGGCGTTGTGCTTGAGCCAGATGCCGGTGACGAAAATGGTGGCAGGAATCTTGTTTTCCAACAGCGCCAAAAGAATCCGTGTGTCGGTCCTTCCGCCGCACGCATCGAGCGTCAGCGCGACGCGGCCGCTGCCCGCCTCGGCCTTGATGTGCAGCGTCGGTGCGACGAGCAACTGGGCGTTGCCAGGAGAAACAGCCCACAGCGATATCGCAATGGCGCAAAAATACTTTTGGAACGGGCGCATCGATTATTTCCAGGTCGGCCGGATCAAAATTGAAGCGGCGACCCCAAGGCCGCCATCAAGGCGGAAATCGGGACGATGCCCCTGCAAAAGCGTCGGCAGCGGCAATTTGACCGCCGGCCCGGCCTTTGGCAAGCGCGAGGTCACAATGCGTGCTCCACGTCCTTAACCTTACGTGAAAGGATCGCGCGCACCGCGTCGACCACCGCTTTGACCTCAAGTCGCCAGACGCAGCAAGCCTTGCTCGGATCGGGACGGCGGCACAGGTCCCTGGCTATGCACTCGCAAGGCATGGAGGGCCGCGGCGTAACGCTGGCCACGCCGACAGGGCCCCAGACGGCCGGTTCGGTCAGACCGAACAGGCCGACAACCGGCGTTCCGGCGGCGGCGGCCATGTGCATCGGGCCACTCTCGTTTCCCAGAAACAGGCGTGCCTGGCCGAGGACCGCCAGCAGCGTTGCCAGCGACAGCGCCCCGACCACGTTGACGACCGGCGAAGCGGCCTTGGCGACGATGCGCTCGGCAGATGCCCGTTCATCGGAGCCGCCGACAAGCAGGAAGTCCAACCCGGTCTGCCGTGAGATCTCGTCGATCGCCAGCGCAAAACGTTCCGGCTGCCATTGGCGCCCCCGGAAGCTCGCTCCCGTATGAACGGCTATGAAGGCGTTACGCCGAAGATGATGCCGGTCAAGAAGCGCCAATGCCTTGGCGGTCTCCAGCGGCAGCGGCTCAATCTTTGGGACCGGCGCACGCAACTCCACGCCGAGCGCCTCAAGTGGCGAAAGATAGCGGTATAGATAATGCTGGCCACCAAAGCCAAAAGGCTTGGCCAGGACGTTGGCGGGCTGGCGTTCCAGCCAGCGCAACGGTTTTTCGGGAGGATCATATCCGACGCGGGTCTTGGCGTTGACGAGCCTGACGATGATGCGTGAGGTTTTGGAATCGGCCAGGTCGATGGTCAGGTCAAACCGGAACCGGCGCAGAGCGCGCACCATCGCGTAAAGCTCGCGACCACGCTGCACAGGGGTGCCACGCATCCGTACGCGTCGGAACGCCACCACGTCCGAGGCGATGCCATGAGCCAACAGGAAACTGGCAAAGTTCGCCTCGCAAAGGAACACGATCCTGGCCTTGGGATATTGGAGGCGCAGGTTTCTGGCGAGCGCGGAAGCGAGGACAAGATCGCCGATGAATTTCGTCTGGAGGATGAGAATCGAGCGGACGTGCGTGGGCGGGTTCTGCAACACGTGTTTCTGGCACCGGGGCGGGTTCGGGGGCCGGAAACTGGGCAGAAACCGATGTCGGGATTTGGAGCCGACACACGCACGTTCGCGTGAATTCGGTTACAAATCGGTAAGGTCAGATGCCGGCGGACTGAAACTCTTATCTGCGGCCGTTCTTTGTGGCCTGCAGCACCGCTTGCGCGGGGGATCTATCGGTTCAAGATCGACCAGATTAAGTCGAGGCGGAACCAGGTTACAGTGCGTGTTCCATCCCCTTGATCGTGCTTGAAAGAGTTCACGCAGTGCCCCAACAAACTGTCTGACCTGTTCGCGCCCAACCAGCGGCACCGTTCTTTGGCGATACGGTTAAATATCGCTCGCGCGTGGCTTCACGACAGGCCTTGCTTGCTAGAACTCTGACTCCCACCCAAACACTGACCAAGGTCAGAGCGAGGTGGATTCACCGTCTGCTGTCCTGCGGCTTCTGATGCAGGTCCTGGCTCTTCGACCACCAGACAAAATACAGCGAGCCCATCTTCATCACAGGCACGCGGCGGTCGCGTTCCCGCGCTCGCAACTCACGATAGGTCTTCATCTTCAGAGTGCCGCCAGGCAACCTGATACGCACTGCCATCGGTCCGCCTCCCGTTGTGCCACGCAGCAATTTTCGTGCAATGCGGTAAGTAGAGACCTTCCGTTACGGGAGAGTCAACAGCAGCGTCATCAACTTATTTTGCGAGCTCGCCTGTGGAGGTCAGGGCGGGCTTCCCAGGCGCATGGCAAGCCGAAAAAATTTCTGCGTCACCCTCGCGACTGGTCGCCAACCAGGCGCTGGCGGTTCGACCACCAGGTGAAATAAAGCCGGCCGAGCTTGACGACGGGAATGCGGCGGGCGCGCTCGCGGTCGCGCAATTCGCGGTACACTTTCATCTTCAGCGTGCCGCCTGGCATTCTGATACGCACTGCCATCGCTTCCGCCGCCCCAAATTGTGCAATGCAGCATCAAAGACCTTCCGTCGCGGAAGAGTCAACGCCCGCCCGCCGACTTTTTCTGGGATTTGTCGAGCGGTCTCGGAAGTTTTGGCACGCACGGCGGTTCCTGATCCTGCACGGAAACGTCACGCCCAGCCGGGATCGTTGGGTGCGGGGGCTATTTCCTGGGCGAGGACTTGTTGGGCGAGGATGGGCGATCGGACATCCCGCTCGGCCACCAGATGACGAAGTAATTGCCGACCTGCCAAACCGGCACCTCGCGCTTCTGCTCGCGCCGCCGCAGCTCGTCCCTTTTCTTGATCTTCAAAGTCCCGCCTGGAAGCCTGATTCTTATCGTCACATGTCCTCCCGCACCCCTCCAGGTACGACGATAGGCGTAACAGTTTCATCCCGGCTAAGCAATTTCATCCAGGTCGAGCAATTTCGGGCGCGATAGACTCGGGAACCGGGACGCGAGCGAAATCGCCGGAATCGGCTTCATTTGAAGAAATCCGCAATGCCGTCGATGGCCAGCACCGCATAGACGATCGGTCCGGCGATGAACGCACAATAGAGACAGAGGATCGCCGCCAGCACCAGTAGCAGCGGCTTGTCGCGGCCGACGGCGCGGAGCTCGGACTTCACCGTCCAGCGCGCCGCGGCGGTTTGTTCATCATCAGACATGTGCACCATCCCGTCGCCATTTCACACGGCGGATCGAAAACATCAACCTTCCTTGCCACGCGGAGGAATCGTCGGCGGGATCGATTCACGCTCTGGCTTTCGCAGCCTGCACTGCCGCTTGCGCGGCGGCCAGCCTGGCGATCGGCACCCGGTAGGGCGAGCACGAGACGTAGTCGAGGCCGACCTTCTCGCAGAAATGGATTGAGGCTGGGTCGCCGCCATGTTCGCCGCAAATGCCGAGCTTGATGTCGGGCCGCGTCGCCCTGCCCTTGTCGGCCGCCATCCGCACCAGCTCGCCGACACCCTCTATATCGAGCGACACGAATGGATCCTGCTCGATGATGCCTTTTTGCCGGTAGGTCTCAAGGAACGAGGCCGCGTCGTCGCGCGAGATACCGAACGTGGTCTGGGTCAGGTCGTTGGTGCCGAAGGAGAAGAATTCGGCCGCCTCCGCGATAACGTGGGCGCGGATTGCGGCGCGCGGTAGTTCGATCATCGTGCCGGTCAGATAAGCGATTCTGACACCGGTCTCCTCCATCACGCTTTTGGCGACGGCGTCGATGCGTGCCTTGACGAAGTCGAGCTCCTTCACCAGCCCGACCAGCGGCACCATGATCTCCGGCACCACCAGCGCGCCGGCCTTCCTGCCGGCCTCGACGGCCGCCTCGAAAATGGCTCGTGCCTGCATCTCGGCGATTTCGGGATACGAGACGGCAAGCCGGCAGCCGCGATGGCCGAGCATCGGATTAAACTCGTGCAACGCTTCGGTGCGCCGCCGGAGCTTGTCCGGCGACACCTTCATGGCGGCGGCGACCTCGGCCACCTCCTCCTCGGTCTTGGGCAGGAATTCGTGCAGCGGCGGATCGAGCAGGCGGATCGTCACCGGCAGCCCGGCCATGATCTCGAACAGTTCGAGGAAATCGGCGCGCTGCATCGGCAACAGCTTGGCCAGCGCCGTTCGCCGCTCCTTTTCCGTATCGGCCAGGATCATCTCGCGCATGGCAACGATGCGGTCGCCGTCGAAGAACATGTGCTCGGTGCGGCAAAGGCCAATGCCTTCGGCGCCGAAGGAGCGCGCCATGCGCGCATCCAGCGGCGTCTCGGCATTGGTGCGCACCTTCATGCGGCGCGCCCCGTCGGCCCATTCCATGATGGCGGCGAAATCACCCGAGAGTTCCGGCTGCAGCATGGGTACAGCGCCCTTCAGTACCTGGCCGTTGCCGCCGTCGATGGTGATGATCTCGCCCTTGCGGAAGGTCGCTCCCATCGCCATCAGCGTGCCGGCCTTGTAGTCGACGCGCAGCGAGCCTGCGCCCGAAACGCAGGGCTTGCCCATGCCGCGCGCAACAACGGCGGCGTGGCTGGTCATGCCGCCGCGCGTCGTCAGGATGCCTTCGGCCGCATGCATACCATGGATGTCTTCGGGGCTGGTCTCGATGCGCACCAGGATCGCCTTTCGGCCTTGTGTCTTGGCCTCCTCGGCGTCGTTGGAGGAAAACACGATCTCGCCGGTGGCAGCGCCCGGCGAGGCCGGTAGGCCAACGCCGATGATGTCGCGCGCCGCCTTCGGATCGATCGTCGGATGCAGCAACTGGTCGAGCGAGGCCGGATCAATGCGGGCGACGGCCTCCTCCTTCGAAATCAGGCCATCCCTGGCCATGTCGACGGCAATCTTCAGCGCCGCCTTGGCGGTGCGCTTGCCGGACCTGGTCTGCAGCATCCACAATTTGCCGCACTCGATGGTGAATTCGAGGTCTTGCATATCGCGGTAATGCTTTTCCAGACGGTCAGAGATGCTGACGAAAGCCTGGAAGGCGTCCGGCATCAGCTTCTGCAGCGACGGCTTGTCGGAGCCGGCGGCAATGCGCGCCGCCTCGGTGATGTTCTGCGGCGTGCGGATGCCGGCAACGACATCCTCGCCCTGCGCGTTGACCAGGAACTCGCCATAGAGCTGATTTTCGCCGGTCGACGGGTTGCGGGTGAAGGCAACGCCGGTAGCCGAGGTGTCGCCCATATTGCCGAAGACCATGGCCTGGACATTGACTGCCGTGCCCCAGCTTTCGGGAATGTCGTGCAGGCGCCGATAGGTGATGGCGCGGTTGTTCATCCAACTGGAAAACACCGCGCCGATGGCGCCCCACAGCTGCTCGTTCGCATCCTGCGGAAACGGCTTTCCGAGCTCCTCCTCGACCTTGGCCTTGTAGAGCGCGATTACGCCTTGCCATTCGATTGCTGTTAGCTCGGTGTCGAGCTCATGGCCGAGGCCGCCCTTCTGGTCTTCGAGGATCTCCTCGAACACCTCATGGTCGAGGCCCATAACCACGTCGGAATACATCTGGATGAAACGGCGATAGCTGTCATAGGCAAAGCGCGGATCGCCTGAATCGGCGGCCAAGGCTTCGACCGTCTCGTCGTTGAGGCCGAGATTGAGCACGGTGTCCATCATGCCGGGCATGGAAGCGCGGGCACCGGAGCGCACCGACACCAAAAGCAGTTTCGACGGATCGCCGAAACGGCGCCCGGTCAGCCGGCCAATATGGTCGAGGGCAACCGAAACATCCGTCTCCAGTGAGGCCGGATAGGTGTGGCCGTTGGCGTAATAGGCGTTGCAGACTTCGGTGGTGATGGTGAAGCCCGGCGGCACCGGCAGGCCCAGGCTGCACATTTCGGCAAGGTTGGCGCCCTTGCCGCCGAGCAGATTGCGGTCGCCCGCGCGACCTTCCGCGGTGCCATCGCCAAAGGTATAGACCCACTTGGTCATGCTTGCTCCCGGGTTGCAGACGGATGGAAATATTAGCCAATCGAGCGATATGATGGTGCGGTGCGAAAGGCAAGGCATCGGCCAAGCCGGCCGGCCCGTACAATCGATTAAGGAAAAGCGGCGCCGAAAAGACTTGCTTTTTGGAGAGCTTTGTTTGAGAACATAACGAGAACAAATGGACAGAGCGATGAGAATGGCCGGAAAGCTCGATGTTTGGAAATGACTGCGACATGCAGCACGCTGGACAGCCTGAAGGCTTTCTACAGCGCGGCCTTTTCGTGGTCGTTCACCGATAATAAGGGGCCGACTTATTCAGCCTCTGCCGAAGGGCTTGACGTCGGTTTTCGGGCGGATGGCCAAGATGTGCCGGCCAAGCCGCTGCCGGTGCGCTATTCCGAAAGGCTGGAGGAAACGTTGAGCGCCTTGAGAATGCCGGCGCCACCACTCGTCAGGCCGATCTTGTCATTTCCCGGCGCCAGGCAGTTTCCATTTCGTCGACCCAGCGGATAATTGGCAGCTTAGGTGAATAGGCCCGTTGAATCTGACGATTGCAAGACCGGTGAATCGGTCGCGCGTAGTCAATTTGTCGGGATTGAGCTTTCCCTCGGCTCGTCCTATAAGGCCGCGCGCACAGCGGGCACGCTCCGGCTGTTGGGGCGTCGCCAAGTGGTAAGGCATCGGTTTTTGGTACCGACATTCCCAGGTTCGAATCCTGGCGCCCCAGCCAAGTTCAAGAGGGTCCATTCCGGACACATAGGTTACGGTTTATACCTATTGACCTTGCCCCTCTGATCTAATCCGGTTTGAAGTTCGTTCTGGCCATCGAGAGGACCAGGACATGAAACGCAGCCGCTTCTCT
>NZ_JAMYTD010000050.1:0-43296 GCF_040322255.1 Mesorhizobium sp. M0166
TCATTCAACCCTCCTTCGGCTTTTCCGGCCGAAATAGAATCGAGCTTCGCCGCAAAGCGCAACCCAGATGTGTGAATGCGATAGCTTCCCCTTGTGGGAGAGGGGAAGAGCAGCTCACTCCGCCGGCCGATCCGCCGGATAGGGCGTGCCGATCAGGATCGCCATGCCGGCGCCGAGGAACAGCACGATCGCCGCCATGCCGAGCCGCGCCGAGCCGCTGGCCAGGGTGATCGTGGCCACCATGAAGGGTGCGGCAAAACTCGTTGCCCGGCCGGCCAGCGCATAGATGCCGAAATAGCGCCCCGATTCGGCTGCTGTGACGCTGCGCGCCATATAGGAGCGCGACGATGCCTGGACCGGCCCGAAGGCAAGCCCGATCAGCAGGCCGTAGAAAATATAGGCCTTTTCCGCCGCCGTGCCGAACAATCCGCCGCCATCCAGTCCGGGCATCACCCAGGCGCCGAAGAGCGTATAGCCAGGTCCGGTCGAGACGATGCCGATCGTGGCAACGCTCAGCATGACAAGCGAAATCATCACTATGGTCTTGGAACCCAGTGCTGTGTCGAGGCGTGCGGCAACCAGGCAGCCGATGATGGCAACGACGTTGAGGATGATGCCGAACAGGCCGATCTCGGTAATCGACCAATGGAACATCGCCGCCGCAAACGTTCCGCCTAGCGCCAGCAGCGCGTTGACGCCGTCCTGATAGATCATGCGGGCGACGAGAAAGCGAAAAATGCCGCTGCGCTTGCGCACTTCGGCCAGCGTCGACTTCAGTTCCGACAGGCCCTCGCGTACCGCCGGCCCGATTGGAATGCCTTTGATCGCATCAGGCGTGAAGAAGAACATCGGCAGAATGAACAGGAAATACCAGGCCGCCGACAACGGTCCGGTGGCGCGTGCGTCCTCGCCTAGCCTGGGGTCGAGGCCGAAGATCGGGTCGAGCCCAACGACGGTCTTGCCGGTTTCAGGCGAGCCGGCCATGACGGTAACGACGAAGATCAGTGCGATCATGCCGCCGAGATAGCCGAGCCCCCAGGCCATGTTCGAGATCCTGCCGATGTCGCTCTTCGGCACCAGGCGCGGCATCATCGAATCATTGAACACGGTCGAGAATTCCGCCGCGACCGACGCCAGCGAGAACAAGGCCACGACCAGAAAAAGATTAGAGCCGGGCGCGGCGAACCACAGCAGGGTGAGGCAGGTGATCTTGACCGCGGCGAAGAAGGCTATCCACGGTTTGCGTGGTCCGGTCTGATCGGCGATCGACCCGAGCACCGGCGACAAAACGGCAATGACAACGCCGGCGGCGGCAATGCCGTAGCCCCAGGCCGCTTGCCCGGTCTCCGGATTGCTGGCCATGCGCGAGACGAAATAAGGACCGAAGATGAAGGTGGTGACGACCGTAAAAAACGGCTGTGCCGCCCAGTCGAACAGCATCCATCCCCAGATGCCGCGTCCCGATGCTCGCTGCACTGCCATCTCAGCCATGTCCCCTCCGCTGGAGCTTGCTCAATGCCGATCGAATCGGAATGGCGCTCCGTCTTCTTGTTGAGCACGATCTTGTCCAAAAGCCGATCGTCACTTTTTGTGATCATGCTCCGGCGCTCCCCAAAGCAGCGCGCCATTTGCTCTATGCCTCAGCCCTTCCCGGCAATCCCGTGTGATGTGAAGACGTCTCACAGCCCTGTCAGGTCGCTCATCAGGCCAGACGCCACCGACAGCCTCGACACGGTGATGTCGCCGCCCTCGGTCAGAGCCTGCAGCCGCTCGCGGATGCGGCCGACCCGTTCGCCGCCGGCCTCCAGCCATGCTGTCACCGGATCCGCCGCCTCGGCATGGCTGGTGAGTGCCGCCACGGCGATGCCGCGCCTGGCCGCGCCGATCGTGTCGGTGGCGCGAGAAAGCGCCAGTTGATCGTAATAATCCGAGGGCGTGATCGAGCGCGCCGCATCTTCGACGCGCGGGATGCGGAAGACATCGCTGACTGCAAAAAACGCCTTGGCGGCAGCGACAATGCCGGCATTTGCCGTCCGCGCCGTCAGCGCAATGTCGGGGATGAGTTCCGCCACATCGGTCAACGCCAGTTGCTCGGCAAGGCTCTCGGGCGCGCCGCCCTTTGACAGGCCGTGCCGCCGCTCCTCGATCCGCTCGCGCGAGAAGGCCGGCAGCAGCGAAACGAGCTTCGGCTCCAGCGCCTTGCGCGCATCCTGCAACTCGGCGATCCGCTGGCCGAGCGGTGCCGTGCCGGCATCGTTCTTCAGGTACCAGCCGCTCGTCACATAGATCAGCCGGCTGACCGCCTGATAGAGGTCGAGCTGGATCTGTCCGTCGATCTGGTTGTCGAGCGCGTCGATCTGCCGGTAGAGCGCCGGCAGCGCAAAGCCATCCCGCACCACGGCGAAGGTGCGCACGACATCGGCCGCACTGCGGCCGGTCGTTTCCTGCAGCCTGTTGACGAAGGAGGGGCCGCCGCGATTGACCAGATCGTTGGCGACGACACGGGCGATGATCTCGCGGCGCAGCCGATGGCCGTGGATTTCCGCAGCATATTTCTTTGCCATGCGGTCGGGAAAGTAACCCATCAGGTCGCGGTCGAAATGTGGATCGTTCGGTACGTCGCTGGCGACGATATCGGAAAACAGCACGATCTTGGCATAGGCAAGCAGCACGCCGAGCTCGGCCCGGGTCAGCGGCTCGCCGCGCGCCTCGCGCTCGGCAAGGGCCGCCGGCGACGGCAGCGCCTCGACGGCACGGTCGAGCAGTCCGCGCGCCTCCAGCGCCTCCATGAAGCGGCTCTGATGGGCAATGTCGGCAAGGCCGCGCTTACGAGCAAGGGACAGCGCTAGCGTCTGCTGGTAATTGTTGGACAGCACCAGGGCGCTGACCTCATCGGTCATCTCGGCCAGCAATTTGTTGCGCGCTGTCCGGGTCAACGATCCCTTGCGCATGGCGGAAGCCAGCGCGATCTTGATGTTGACCTCGACGTCTGAGCAGTTCACGCCGCCCGAATTGTCGATGGCATCCGAATTGCATCGGCCACCATTCAATCCGAACTCGATGCGCGCCCGCTGCGTGACGCCGAGATTGGCCCCCTCGCCGATGACCTTGGCACGCAGCTCCAGCGCGGTGATCCGGATCGCGTCATTGGCACGGTCGCCCACGTCCTGGTTGGTCTCGCCCGATGCCCTGACATAGGTGCCGATGCCGCCGAACCACAAAAGGTCGGCCGGCGCCTTGAGGATGGCACTCATGATCTCGACCGGCGTGGCCGTTGTCTTGCCGAGGCCGATCGCTGCAGCCGCGGCGGCCGGCAAGGTGATCGACTTCTGGCTGCGCGAGACGATGATGCCGCCTTCGGACAGCTTCGTCTTGTCGTAGTCCTGCCAGCTTGAGCGGGCGAGAGCGAACATACGCCGGCGCTCGGCCATCGAGGCGGCCATGTCGGGATCGGGATCGATGAAGATGTCGCGATGATCGAAGGCGGCGATCAGCCGGGTCTGCTCCGACAGCAGCATGCCGTTGCCGAACACGTCGCCCGACATGTCGCCAACGCCGACGACGGTGAACGGCGTGGTTTGGATGTCGCGGTTCATCTCGCGGAAATGCCGCTTGACCGCTTCCCAGGCGCCCTTGGCGGTGATGCCCATCTTCTTGTGGTCGTAGCCGGCCGAACCGCCGCTGGCGAAAGCGTCGTCGAGCCAGAAGCCGTGCCTTTCGCTGATGGCGTTGGCGATGTCCGAGAAGGTCGCCGTGCCCTTGTCCGCGGCGACGACGAAATACGGATCATCCTGATCGCGCCGCACGACGCCGGCCGGCGGAATGACGCCGTCCAGGCCGATATTGTCGGTGATCGACAACAGGCTGGAAACGTAATTCTTGTAGGCGGCCGTGCCGGCCTCGAAAATGGCGTCGCGCCCAGCGCTCATCGGCAGCTTTTTCGGGTAGAAGCCGCCCTTGGCGCCAACCGGCACGATCACCGCATTCTTGACCTGCTGTGCCTTGACCAGGCCGAGCACCTCGGTGCGATAGTCCTGCGCACGGTCCGACCAGCGCAGGCCGCCGCGCGCGACCGGGCCGAAGCGCAGATGCACACCCTCGACCTCGGAGCCGTAGACGAATATCTCCCGCCATGGCCGCGGCGCCGGCAGCCCGTCCACCGATTGCGAATCGAGCTTGATCGCCAGCGATTGGCCTTTCTCTTTTGTATCGGCAACGAAATGATTGGTGCGCAGCGAGGCTTCGATCAGTTTCAGATAACGGCGGATGATGGTGTCGTCGTCGATGTTGGGAACGTCTTCCAGCGCATCCGTGATCTTGGCCTTCAGATGTTTGGCCTGGACGACGCCTTCCGTTTCAGCCGCCGGGCCGAGGCGGGCAACGAACAGCGCATGCAGGCCGCGGGCGATCTCGGGATAACGGTTGAGCGCGGCGGCGATGAAATCCTGGCTCTGCGGGATACCGGCCTGCTGCAGATAGCGGCCATAGGCGCGCAGGACAGTGATCTCGCCCGACCACAGGCCGGCGGTCTGGGCAAGGCCGTTATAGCCGTCATTGTCGACATCGCCGCGCCAGACGGAAAGGAACGCATCCTCGAACAGCGCGCCGCCATTGCCGAGGTCGATCGGCCTGCCGTAGCTGTTCTCGAGTTCCATGTCGTGGATGAAGACCATGCCGGGCTGATCACCATTGATCATGCCGGATTGAATGTCGCCGACCTCGAAAGTGCGCTCGCTGATGACGCGGAAACCGATGTTTTCCAGCACGGGCACGCGCCGCGACAGCGCCACCGGGCTGCCATGGTGATAGATCTTCAGCGCCGCCTGATGCGGCTTCTGTTCGGCGTGACGGTAATAGTCGATGGCGATCGGATTTGACGCATCGAGCCTGGCGATGCGCCGGGCGTCGGCCAGCGCCACTGCCGGCGGAAAACTGTCGCGATAACTTTCCGAAAAACGCGAGGCGATGGCCGTGAGTCTGGCATCGGCGCCGGTCTCGGTCGCGGTCTCGCGCAGTGCATCGTCCCAGGTCCGTACGATGTCGCGGATCGCCGCCTCGATCGTCGCCTGCTCGACCTTCGGCGTCTTGCCGCCGGAGCGGCCGATGATGAAATGGACGCGCGCCAGCCCGCCTTCCGGGAAGGCCGGATAATAGGCCGATAGCCGGCCCTCGAAGACGGTCTTCAGGTAGGTGCCGATCTTCTCGCGCACGACGCTGTCGTAGCGGTCGCGCGGCACGAAGACGAGCACGGAGACGAAGCGGTCGAACTGGTCGACACGCACCAATGCCCTGACGCGCGGCCGCTCGATCAAGCCCAGTATAGCTTCGGCATGCTTGCGCAGGATTGGCACCGGAACCTGGAAAAGCTCGTCGCGCGGATAGCTCTCCAGCACGTTGATCAAAGCTTTGCCGGAATGGTCGCTTGGATTGAAGCCGGATTTGGCAATGACGGTTTCCGCCTTCGAGCGCAGGTAGGGGATTTTCATCACCGAGCGCGTGTAGGCAGTCGAGGTGAACAGGCCGACGATGCGGAGCTCGCCTGAAAGCACGCCTTTGCCGGTGTAGGTCTTGACGCCGATGTAGTCGAGGTAGATGCGGCGGTGCACCGATGACTTGGCGTTGGCCTTGGTGACGATCAGCGGTTCCGGCCCATGCAGGAAGGCACGGATTTCCGGCGTCGTGCTCACCGCTTCGGTGCCGCGCCTGAGCACCAGCACGTCGGGATCGGAAAGGATGCCGAGGCCGGGCTTTTCGGCGCGCTCGAGCATGCCGCTCGTCTCGCCGCCGGTGTAGTTGAATTCGCGCATGCCTAGAAAGGTGAAATTGTCGTCGCGCAGCCATTCGAGGAAGGCGATCGCCTCGGTGACATGGGCCTTGTCGAGCGGCACTGGCGAGTAGCGGAATTCCGAGATCGCCCGGTCGAGACGGGCGAGCATCGGCTTCCAGTCGGTGACGGCGGCGCGCACCTGGCCGAGCAGCTTGGTCAGGCGCGCGGCCAGGCCTTCGGCCTGCTCGGCCGAAAGGCGGCCGATATGGACATGGATGACGCTCAGCCGGTCATGGCTGTGGTCGCCCTTGGCATAACCGCCATCGCCGAGGATTTCCTCGACGCCGTTCTTGCCGTGCCTGACGACGATGACCGGATGGGTAACCAGCAGCGGCTCGCCGGCGCTTTCTGTAATCTCGCCGAGGACGGAATCGAACAGGAACGGCATGTTGTCGTTGACGACGGTGATCACCGTCATCGGCCGGCCCTGGCGGACGACACCGGAATCGACGTCTATGGCAACGACGCAGTCGTCCTTCTTGTGCCTGGCGACGGCGCGACCGGCGAGTTCGGCAGCGCGTTCGAGATCGATGACATCGTAGGCGGTGACATCTTCGGCCGGAGCTCGGGCCAGCAAGTAATCGGCAAGCCTGCCGGGCTTTTCGCCGCCCGCGGCTTCACCCCTCGTCAAGCCGGCCTTTTTCAACCGGCTCGCTGACTTTACGCTGGCCATGAATCCCTCCCGTCACATGTTTTTGCGGCTATGCTAACAGATGACCGGTATTTGGCGACAAAGGTTTGACGGCTTGCGACGAAATGTCGGAATTCACCGGCAGCCTGGCGAAAAACGAGGAGAAATCCGCCATGACGGACAAAATCACCGCGCTTGACCTGGCACCGGCGGAACTGAGCGACGCGACCGAGGCTTATTTCGCCAAATGCCGGGAGAAGCTCGGCCTCGTTCCCAATGTGCTGCTCGCCTATGCCTTCGACGAGAAGAAGCTGCGCGCTTTCACCGACATGTACAATGATTTGATGCTGGGTGAATCCGGCCTGTCGAAACTCGAGCGCGAGATGATCGCGGTGGCGGTCTCGTCGGTCAACCATTGCTATTATTGCCTGGTCGCGCATGGCGCGGCGGTGCGCCAGCTTTCCGGCGACCCGGCCTTCGGCGAGATGATGGTGATGAATTTTCGCGCCGGCGAGCTGTCGGACAGGCAACGCGCCATGCTCGAATTCGCGGTGAAGCTGACCGAACAGCCGGCAAAGATCGTCGAAGCGGACCGGTCGGCGCTGCGGCAAGTCGGCTTTTCCGACCGCGACATCTGGGACGTCGCCTCGACCGCGGCGTTCTTTAACATGTCGAACCGGCTGGCATCGGCAATCGATATGCGGCCGAACGATGAATACCACGCGATGGCGCGATAGGGCACCGCCATTGCGAGCCGACCGCACATTATATTAGCTACTTCGCATTCTCGTTGCTTGTTTGCCGGTTTGGTCCGATGATCGGCATGCGGCATGCGGCATGACCGCATGCCGGTTCGATGCCGCCGATCAAAGGAGGAGAACATGGCGAAATTTCTCTACGTCTATCACGGCTCGGGCAAGATGCCGACCGAGGAGGCCGAACGGAAGGCAGCAATGGATGCCTGGAACGGCTGGTACGGCAAGCTTGGCTCAGCCGTGGTCGACGGTGGAAATCCAGTCGGTATGTCGAAGACCGTGCTGCCCGGCGGCAAGGTCGAGAACAATGGCGGCAGCAATCCGACCGCCGGTTACACCATCATCGAAGCAAATGACATCGACGATGCCGTCGGCAAAGCCAAGGATTGTCCTATCCTGACGGACCCGGGTTTCAGCGTCGAGATTGCGCCGATAATCGAAATGGGTTGAGACGCCCGGCTCAAGACCGCGCGGCGATCGCCGCCGCAGCGCCGGCCATGGTACCGGCGCTGACGCGGTTGGCGATCTTCATCGCCCGCTTGCTCCTCAAGAGCTTGCGCGCCTGCGATGCGGCGAGCACCCATGTCAAATCGATGGCGACCAGGACCACGGCCATGGTCGCCGTCAGCTCGACCCAGCCGACCATGCTGACCGAACCGAGGTCGATGATGGTCGGCAGCAGCGCCAGATAGAACATCATGATCTTGGGGTTGCCGAGCGTCACCGCCATGCCGGCAAAGAACAGCCTGGCGGGCGAATCTTCGCGTGGCAGCGAACCTTCCTTCGCCTCGACCGGTGCCGTCCACATCTTCCAGGCAAGCCAGCCGAGATAGGCGACGCCGACCCATTTCACGACGACAAAGGCGAAGTGGAACGTCTGCGCCACCACGGCGAGGCCAAACACCGCCAGCGACAGCCAGATCGCTTCGCCGATCCACATGGCAAGCAGGAACGGAAACACGTCGCGAAAGCCCTTTGCGATGACCCGCGCCACAAGAGCGGCGATCGACGGGCCGGGCGAGCCGGCGGCAACAAGCAGGGCGCCGGCAAAAATCAGCAGCGACGTGAAATGCATGACGCGGTCTCGTGTGAAATGTTTGGGTCATTCAACATAACCCAACTGTTCCGGCGACGGTAGCGTCTACCGAAAGAAGGCTTGTCGGCCAGGCGCCTCACGGCTAGAGATGTCGTCCCGAAATCCTTTCCGAGCTTCACTTTGCCTACGTAACCGCCGGTCTCGTCAACTCCCCCAACACAGAGCAGGGCGTCGCACTCGCGATGCCCGTTTTCACCTCACGTGTTCCTCAGGGTGGCGGTTCGAGACCGGTTTGGCACTGCTGAACCGCTGTCGCGCATAGCCACCCGCGACACCTGATTTCCAACTGCCGCAGTCTCCCGCCACGCCGTGCCCGCAAGGGTTCTCGATATCGCCGATCTGACGAACTTCCCGACGGGAAGGGCTTTTCGGCATGTCTTCGACACTGCGTATCCGCTGGGCGATCGCGCCCAAAACCGCACCTCGACCTCACCTCAATTGCAATCGCTGCGGCGGCCTGAAAGCCTATCGCTGCAGCGGCAAATTCCGGGTCAATGCCAATGGCAAGCGCATTGACGCCTGGTTGATCTACCGCTGCATCGACTGCGACAATTCCTGGAATTTCGGCATTCTGGAGCGCTGCAGCCGCCGCGATATCGAACCGGCAATATTGCAGGCGCTCGAAAGCAACGATCCGGTCCTGGCGCTGCGCCATGCTTTCGATGTTGCCGCATTGCGAAGCAGGATCGGGCGCGTTGAGGAGTTTCCTGAAGCCGCCGTTCATAAGCAGGTGCTCGGGGACAGGCCGGAAAACATCAGCACTCTCGAACTTCAGCTCGGGCTCGAAATGCCGACAGCGCTGCGGCTCGACCGGTTGCTGGCCAGCGAACTCGGTGTCCCGCGATCGCGGCTTCAGGTTTGGGAAGAGAAGCGATTGCTGGTGGTTGGTCCGGACGGGGCCAAAGCCTTGCGCCGGTCGGCGCGGGCGGGAACGGCGATCCGCATCCACCTGTCTGGCGAACCAGACCGGGACGATATCATTTCGGCTGCAGGTGGATGAGGCGACGGCAAGGGAATCCGTAATCAGAGACAGTTGCGGCCAGGGGTCAGTCGCCCTCTTTGGAGGCCGAGCCAATCAAACCCTTGGCCGCATCGAGATCGCTGTCGGCGACTTGCACATGGATCAAGCCGAGCCTGCCAGTGTCGAGAAGATAATTCGCGAGAGCGTAAATTCCATACGCGTCGAGCATCGACACGCAAACTTCGGCCTCGGGTCGATTGTCGTATATGACAGCCGTGACGAGTTTACCGCTCATTGCGCGATATTGCCCTCTACGCCGCGCCGACCACTTTCGCCGACTTCTCAAAACGCTTGCGCTCGTTCGGGTCGAGATAGAGCTTGCGCAGGCGGATGGTCTTCGGCGTCACCTCGACCAGCTCGTCGTCCTGGATCCAGGCCAGCGCGCGTTCCAGCGTCATGCGGATCGGCGGCGTCAGCTTCACCGCCTCGTCCTTGCCGGCGGCGCGGATGTTGGTCAGCTTCTTGCCCTTGAGCACGTTGACTTCGAGGTCGTTGTCCCTGGAATGGATGCCGATGATCATGCCCTGATAGACCTTGACGCCGGGGTCGATGACCATCGGGCCGCGGTCTTCCAGGTTCCACATGGCGTAAGCCACCGATTCACCCTGTTCGTTGGAGATCAGCACGCCGTTGGTGCGGCCCGGCAATTCGCCCTTGTAGGGTTCATAGGCATGGAACAGCCGGTTCATGACGGCGGTGCCGCGCGTGTCGGTCAGCAGCTCCGACTGGTAGCCGATCAGGCCGCGCGTCGGCGCGTGGAAGACGATGCGCTGGCGATTGCCGCCCGAAGGGCGCAGCTCGACCATTTCGGCCTTGCGCTCCGACATCTTCTGCACGACGACGCCGGCATGCTCCTCGTCGACGTCGATGACGACTTCCTCGACCGGCTCCAGCAATTCGCCGTTCTCGCCCTTCTGCATGACGACACGCGGCCGCGACACGGCGATCTCAAAACCTTCGCGGCGCATCGTCTCGATCAGCACGGCCAGCTGCAACTCGCCGCGGCCGGAGACGAAGAACGAATCCTTGTCCGGCGATTCCTCGATCTTCAGCGCGACATTGCCTTCGGCCTCGCGCAGCAGGCGGTCGCGGATGACGCGGCTGGTCACCTTGTCGCCCTCGGTGCCGGCCAGCGGGGAATCGTTGACGAGGAACGACATCGTCACGGTCGGCGGATCGATCGGCTGCGCATGCAGCGGTTCCGTCACCAGCGGGTCGCAGAACGTGTCGGCGACGGTGCCCTTCGACAGGCCGGCAATAGCGACGATGTCGCCCGCCTGCGCCTCGTCGATGGGCTGGCGCTCGAGCCCGCGGAAAGCGAGGATTTTCGAGATACGGCCGGTTTCGACCTGGGTGCCGTCATGATGCAGCACCTTGACCGCCTGATTGGATTTCAGCGTGCCGGATTCAATGCGGCCTGTGATGATGCGGCCGAGGAACGGATTGGCTTCCAGGATGGTGCCGATCATGCGGAACGGGCCGGGATGAACGGTCGGCGCGGGCACGTGCTTGATGACGAGGTCGAACAGCGGCGCCAGAGCCTGGTCCTTTGGACCTTCGGGGTTTTCCGAGACCCAGCCGTCGCGGCCTGAACCGTAAAGGATCGGGAAATCGAGTTGCTCGTCGGTGGCGTCAAGTGCGGCAAACAGGTCGAACACCTCGTTGACCACCTCGACATGGCGGGCATCCGGCCGGTCGATCTTGTTGATGACGACGATCGGCTTTAGTCCAACCTTGAGTGCCTTGCCGACCACGAATTTGGTCTGCGGCATCGGCCCCTCAGCGGCGTCGACCAGAACGATGGCCGAATCCACCATCGACAGGATGCGCTCGACCTCGCCGCCGAAGTCGGCGTGGCCGGGCGTGTCGACGATGTTGATGCGGGTATCCTTCCAGTCGACCGAGGTCGCCTTGGCCAGGATGGTGATGCCGCGTTCTTTTTCGAGATCGTTCGAATCCATGGCGCGCTCGGCGACGCGCTGGTTGTCGCGGAACGAGCCGGACTGTTTCAGAAGCTGGTCGACGAGGGTGGTTTTTCCATGGTCGACGTGCGCGATGATCGCGATATTGCGGATTTTCATGTTTCGGTCTCGGGAGCGTTGCAGGCAGCAGGCCAAAAGGCGCTGCCTCTTTCGGTTGGGCGGCTCATACAGGGTTTTTCGCAATTGCGAAAGAGGAGGCGAGCCACCAAATAAAGTCACCAAATCTTAAATGTCTTGGTGTGAAGTGGAATTATTAACCAAGGCGGAACCTTTCATGGTCCGGACAGTTCGAATTTCATGATCGAGATAGGCATCAAACTCAGGCCGATTTTGGCATGTACCGCGCTCGCCGTCCTCCTCGCGGCAGGCGCGGCGCAGTCAGCGGCGTCGTTCAAGGAGACGCGGTCTGCTTTGCCGTCCGACAAGCGGTCGGCGGAGCAGCTTTTTGCCGATGCACCCGACGGTGTCGACCCGGTGGTGACTGGGCCGGTCAGCGCAGCGTTCAAGCAGCGGCAGCAAAATGCCGGATGCGACAGCGCCGTCTGGCCCAACATTCCCGTCGTCTGCTATCCCGATTGATACACGTCCTACCCTCGGGCTGGCCCGAGGGTAGTGGCGCAGTTGCTCACGCCGACCGCACCGGATCGAGCGTGACCTTGTAGAGTTCACTGTCGTCGCGATCCATCAGCCGCACCGTCAACTGCTCGGTGGCGCCATCGATGTCGACGAGCCCGAAGAACTGCAGGCCAGCCGACGGCGGCAGGTTTTGACCCTGTTCGGCAGTCGGCGCCTTTATGAACTTCAGCTCCGGGCCGAATGTCATGTCGAAACCATTAGGCCCGAACGTGCCGGAATGGATCGGACCCGAAACAAATTCCCAGAACGGATTGAAGTCCTGGAACTGCGCCTTGTCCGGATTGTAGTAATGCGCGGCTGTGTAATGCACGTCTGCGGTGAGCCAGACGGTGTTGCTGATACCCGCATTCTTTATATAGCGAAGAAGGTCGGCAATTTCCAGCTCACGCCCCTTGGCCGGGCCATTGTCGCCATTGCTGACCGCCTCGGCCCCTACCTTCTTGCTGCCGTCATTCCAGACGACGAGGCCGAGCGGCATGTCGGCGGCGATGATTTTCCAGGTTGCGTTGGAATTCGCCAGTTCACGCTTCAGCCACTTGATCTGCTGTTCCCCGAGAATGCGCGATTGCGGCGTCATCGTCTCCTGCATATCCGGACCGTTGGGGCCGCGGTAGGAACGCATGTCGAGGAAGAACACGTCGAGCAGCGGACCATAGGCGATCTTGCGGTAGACGCGACCGGGCTCCGACGGCTCGTAACGGATCGTCGTCATTTCGTGGAAGGCGCGCGCCGCACGTGCCGCCAGCACATGGATGGATTTTTCAGTGTAGCGATCGTCGGCGCTCAGGTCTTTCGAGTCCGACCAGTTGTTCAGCACCTCGTGGTCATCCCACTGATAGAAAGTCGGACAGATGGCGCTGAGCGCCAGCACATGCCTGTCCATCATGTTGAATTTCCACTGCCCACGGTATTCGTCCAGCGTCTCGGCAACCTTGCGCTTCTCGTCGATCAGCACTGTGTTTTTCCATTTGCCGCCGTTGGGCAGGTCGACCTCGTCCTTCATCGCGCCATCGGCATAGATCGTATCGCCCGAATGCAGGAAGAAGTCGGGCGTGTGCTTGGCAATGGTGGCGTAGGTCTTCATGCCGGTCTCGTCGATGCCCCAGCCTTGGCCGGCGGTGTCGCCCGACCAGGCGAAACGAATGTCGCGCTTCGACGCAGGCGCCGTGCGGAAGCGGCCGACGATTGGCTCTGAAACGGCATTGATGTCGGCAAGATCGGCCGCGACCATGCGGTAGAAGATGTCCTGGTCGGAGGCGAGATCGGTAAGCAGCCGCTTCACCGTATTATCGCTGGCCGGCGAGGTATCGAGCGGCGCCAGGCGGACGGCATTGGCGAAGCTTTCCGTCGACGACACTTCGAACATGACGCGCGACGGCCGGTCGGTGCGCGTCCAGACCATGCCGCTGGTGGCGTCGACGTCGCCGGACTGGATGCCATGGGTGAAGGCGGGACGCTGATTGGCGCGCGAGTAATACGGAAGGGCGAGACCCGAGACGCCGGCCAGGCCAACGGCGCTGGCCGACGTGACGAAAGCGCGCCGCGTCATCGAAATCTTGTTCATGGCTGTCTCCTGGATGGCGTTGAACGTCGCCGCCAAGCTCCAGCTTCAATGTTTCAGGCACATTTCGAAACGATGAAGGTTTGATAACAGTGAACAGGCTGGTGAATCTCCCTCCTTGAGGGGGAGATTCGCGCTCAGCCGTCGCAGCTCAAGCCGCCTGCGGTTCCGGATCAAACGCCGGGCGGGCGGTGTTGATCAGCAGCGAGATGCAGGCGGCGGCTATTGCCGTCATGCCGGCGATCAGGAAGGCAAGCTCGTAATTGCCTTGCAGCTCGCGCATGGTGCCGCCGAAAAAGGCCGCCGTTGCCGCACCCACCTGATGGCCGGCGACGATCCAGCCGAAGACGATCGGCCCGCTGCGGTCGCCGAACGCCTCGTTGGAAAGCCGCAGCGTCGGCGGCACCGTGGCAATCCAGTCCAGTCCGTAAAACACGGCGAAGATGATCAGGCTGGTCGCCGAGAAGCCGGAATAGGGCAAATAGATCAGCGACAGGCCGCGGATGCCATAATAGACGCCGAGCAGCTTGCGTGGGTCGAACCGGTCGGTGAGCCAGCCCGACAGTGTCGTGCCGATCAGGTCGAAAATGCCCATCATCGAGAGCAGGCCTGCGGCCTGCACTTCGCCGATGCCCATGTCGCCGCAAAAGGCGATCAGGTGCGTGCCGACCAACCCGTTGGTGGTGAAGCCGCAAACAAAGAAGGTGGCGAACAGGTACCAGAACACACGCGTACCGGCGGCGCGGCGCAACGTGCTCAGTGTATGCGCGAGGAAATTGCCTTGCGCGGCCGGCGGCGCCGGCGGCACGTCGTCGGCCTCGGCACCGTAACGCACCATGCCAATCGCGGCCGGACGCTCCGGCACCAGCATATAAACCAGCGGCACCAAGGCGGCGGTGGCCACGGCAATGGCAATGGCGACCGGCTTCCAGCCGCCCGACTGGGCGAGCGAGGCGAGCAGCGGCAGGAAGACCAGCAGCCCGGTGGCGCTGGAGGCCGACATCAGTCCCATCACCAGGCCGCGATTGGTCTTGAACCAGCGGTTGACGATGGTCGCGCCGAGCACGGTGGCGACAGCGCCCGAACTGATGCCGGAAAACACGCCCCAGGTGAGGAGCAGATGCCATGGCTTGGTCATCAGCAGGCTGAGCGCGGTCGATCCGGACATCAAAAGCAGCGCGGCAAGCAATGTGCGGCGCAGCCCGATCCGCTCCATCAGCGCTGCGGCAAAGGGCCCGGTCAGGCCATAGAGGAAGATGCCGGTGGCCGCCGCCAGCGAGACGACGTCGCGCCGCCAGCCGAAACTGTTCTCCAGCGGCAGCATCATGACTGCCGGCGCCGAACGCAGGCCCGCCGCGATGAGCAGGCAGAGGAAGATGACGGCGACCACGACGAAAGCGTAGCGCTGGCCAAACGGACGGGATTGAGCTATCATGTTACTGACCGGTACGTTGCAGGAGCGCGAAACATACGTACCGACCGGTAACATTGTCAACCAGGCAATCGGCAGACCAGGCATGAAAAGCATTGAACCAACGATCAAGGCGAATGACGCACCGCCGCCTCGCGCCGCCGAACGGATCCTCCAGGTGGCGCGCGACCTGTTCTATAGGCAAGGGATCAGGGCGATCGGCGTCGATGAGATCGTGCGGCGTGCCGGCGTCACCAAGCCCAGCCTCTACCGCAGCTTCCCGTCCAAGGATGAGCTGGCCGCATCCTACCTCCGGCACTATGACCTCGAATTCTGGGAGCGTTTCGACGAGGCGGTGGATGCCCATCCCGGCGATCCGCGCGCGCAGATCGTCGCCTTCCTGACGCGTGTCGGCAAGCGCACGCAAAGGCCCGACTATCGCGGCTGCGGCATGACCAATGCCGCGGTCGAATATCCCGAACATGGCCATCCGGCCCGCGTCGTGAGCGAGGCCAACAAGCAGGAACTGCGCCGGCGCCTGCGCGCCATGGCGGCAGCGATGGGCGCCGGCGACGCCGACACGCTGGGCGACGGGCTGCTGCTGCTGATCGAGGGCGCCTATATTAGCGGCCAGCTGTTCGGTGCCGGCGGACCGGCGCAGTCGGTGGCCCGCAACGCCGACCTTCTGATAGAGGCAAGCTTGAAGAAATAGTGTTCCGTTTACCAGACCACTGTGAGCAGCCTGGCTTCGTCTAGGCTGCTGTTAAATTTGACGGTACGCTGCGGCAGCCGAACCGAGTTGTCCGCCATGCGCGCTCTTTTGATCCTGCTTGTCCTCGCCGGTTTCTGCCAGGCGGCCCGGGCCGGCGAGATATCCAGCGTCTATACCGATCTCGATTGGGAAAAGGACTGCGTCACCTATGCCCAGGCGGAAGAAGGCGACGGCGACTGGGCCGATCTCGCCTGTTCGGGCTACCGCGGTTACCCGGTGCTGGTTTCCTATGACGACGCGCGGGAATCGCTGTTCTACGGCTTTCCACCTGGCGATATGACCACGGTCTGGGAAAGCTTTTCCGGCCTCAATTCGGCTGGACCCAAAGTCGAGTGGCGGATCGAAACCAACGGCAACACTGCCATTCCCTTCGCCGTCATTCATCGTCGCTCGATCAGCGATACCGAGGGCGAGAACAAGTCGACGGAAGTGCTGATCGTCGCCAAGGTTGCCCAGCCTGACGCCCACGAAGGCTGCACGATCGGCCTTGTGCTCGCCACCGGCAATCCCGCCGCCAACGATCAGGCGCGCAAGCTTGCCGACGAAAAGGCACGCACCTTCGCCTGCGGCAAGGACAAGCGTGAACTGCTTGGCAACACGCCCGCTTTCGGCCGCGTCGACAACTGATTATTTGCGCCGGTCAATTACTTGCGCTTGGCCCGCTCGATTGCCTCGACGATCATCTTCTTGGCATAGGCGGCATCGTACCAGCCCTCGATCTTGACCCATTTGCCGGGTTCGAGATCCTTGTAGTGCTCGAAGAAGTGCTGCACTTGCTGGCGGGTAATGTCAGGCAGCTGCGTGTATTCGTGGACGTCCTCGTAGCGCAAGGTCAGCTTGGGTGAAGGCACCGCGATCACCTTTTCGTCCTGGCCGGCATTGTCCTCCATCACCAGCACGCCGATCGGCCGCACATTGATGACGCAGCCCGGCACCAGCGCGCGTGTGTTGCAGACCAGCACGTCGATCGGGTCGCCGTCGCCCGACAGCGTGTGCGGCACGAAACCGTAATTGCCGGGATAGCGCATCGACGTGTGCAGGAAGCGGTCGACGAACAGCGTGCCGGCTTCCTTGTCCATCTCGTACTTGATCGGCTCGCCGCCGATCGGCACCTCGATGATGACGTTGACGTCCTCGGGCGGGTTCTTTCCGCTGGCAATCGCTTCGATACGCATCGCTTTATCCCTCTCTCGATTGAAGATCGATAGCGGGCGGCGGCGAATGGTGCAATGCGGCGAATGGTACTGGGGAGATCGTCCGACCGGGAACCGGCCGGATCATGCGCTGGCCGTCATTCCCAGACGAAAGCGACCTTCTTCAGCGCCTTCTGCTCGAAGATCTCGACGCCCTCGGCAACATCGCGGCCACCGGCGCCGGCATAGAAGGCAAGCGCGTTCTGATTGTCTTCCAGCGCCCAGACCACCATGCCTTTCAGGCCATGGTCGGCCAGCCGTGCCCGTGCAGCCGAGAACAGCCGGCTGCCGAGCCCGATGCCTTGATATTCCGGCCGCAGGTAAAGTTCGTAGATCTCGCCCTGCTGCCTGAGTTCGCGGGCGCGGTTCTTGCCGATCGTCGCATAGCCGGCAATTTTGCCGCCGATTTCGACGACCAGGACGGTGGCGGCGCGGCGAATGGCATTCGCCCACCAGTCGGCGCCGCGACGGTTGATCATCGATGTCAGCGTGCGGTGCGGGATGATGCCCGAATAGGCGCCGCGCCAGGCCTCGAGATGCACGTCGGCGATGGCGGCTGCATCGCGCGGTTCGGCTTTCCTGATGTCGATGCTCAGCGTATTCATGATTGGTTAACCATAAACCCGCCGCGCCCGATTGCAAGAGTCCGGTCAGCCGCCGCGATGCTTTCACACAGCCGAACGGTGCGTCCTTGAGACGCTGCAAACTGCTTTCAGCGAGATCAAATCTCGACCAGATGGTCGTCCAGTTCGTTGCTGTCGCCGGTCGAGACCGGAAAATGCTCGGCCAGTACCGCGCCGACCGCTTGGATCGCCTTGACGAAGCCCTCGGCAAGCCGATCGTCGCCGGCATGCGCCGTAAGGTCGCGGACGACACCGTCCCAGACATGCTGGCCGACAAGAGAATCGATGCCGCTGTCGGCGACCACCTCGGCGTAGCGCTCCGCGATCGAGACGAACACCAGCACGCCGGTGCGCGCCGTGGTGCGGTGGACGTTGCGGGCAAGGAACTGCTTCATCGCATTGGCGTGGGCGGCCTGGTAGCGCAGCCGCCTCGGCACCAAATGGATGCGCAATGCGGGCAAAGCCCACAACAGGATGAGCACACTGGCAAGCGCCAGAAGCTCGGCGATGACGAAATGCGGCAAGCGGATCGACAGCCACCAGGCTTCCAGCCCGTAACCGACGCCGAGACTGACGACGAGCATGCCGAGCATCGCCATGAAAGCGGCCGGGAAGAAATAGCCGTCGCTGGCATGCGCCACGACGCAGTAGATCTCACCGTCGGTCTTTGATTCGGCAGCGCGGATCGCATCGGCGATGCGCTCATGATCCTCGGGGCTGATCGGTCGTGTTGCCATGATTGATGTCTCACCAGCTTCCTGAAGAACCGCCGCCGCCGGACGAACCGCCGCCGCCTGAAAACCCGCCGCCGGAACTTCCGGACGACCAACCGTTGCCGGAACTTCCAGACGACCAGCCACTGCCGGACGAGGTCCCCGACGTCCAGCCACCGCCACCGGAGGATGACGAACCTGGCCCACGGCCGTAGCGGAACGTCATGCCCAGCCACTTGTACACGCCCGGCGACAGTTTCGTGCCGAAGATCGGCGGCAGGAACGCCATTGCCAAGCCGCCGAAGAACATCGTCGCCCACAGGACGATGAACAGCATGAAGATAGGATCGACAGGATTGTCATTCGCCGGATTGCGCTTGCCGCGCGCCTCCAGTTCTTCGGGATTGCCTTCCAGCACCATGATCATGTCATCGACGGCCTTGCTGATGCCGCCGGAGAAATCGCCGGCACGGAAGGCCGGCACCATGTCGTTTTCGATAATCAGCTTGGTGTGCAGGTCCGTCAGCGTGCCTTCCAGCCCATAGCCGACCTCGATGCGCATCTTGCGGTCGTTCGGCGCCACCAGAAGCAGGACGCCGTTGTTCTCCTTGGCCTGGCCGAGTTTCCAGGCGCGGAACAGCCGGTTGGCGTAAGGCTCGATTTCCTCGCCGTCGAGGCTGGGGATGGTCGCGACGACGATCTGGTCGGAACCCTTGGTCTCGAACTCGGCAAGCTTCTGCGTCAGCGCCGCCTCGGTCGCGGCATCGATGATGCCGGCATTGTCGACAACCCGTCCGGTCAGCGCCGGCAGCTCGGCCGCGAAAGCCGCGAAGCCGACCAGCAGCACAGCCATGGCCATAAGCGCGGTGCCGATCATTTTGATGAAACGGCCGGATTCCACCGGGCTGATGGCGTGTCTTGTCATCTCGTCACCAACTTCCCGAAGAGCCGCCGCCGCCGGACGAACCGCCGCCGCCGGAAAACCCGCCACCGCTTGAACCCGACGACCATCCCCCGCCGGAACCTCCCGACCAGCCGCTGGACGACCGCCGGTTTGGCTCGAAGGTCATGCCCAGCCAGCGATAGCGGCCGGGACCGATCTTCTGGCCGAAGATCGGCGGCAGGATGGAGGCTGCGAGGCCGCCGAAAAAGATGATTGCCCAGATGGCTATGAAGATCGTGAAGAACAGATCGTCGCTGTTGAACGGCGGCTGCTGGTTGCGCTCGCCGCGCGCCTCCAGTTCTTCGGGATTGCCTTCCAGCACCATGATCATGTCGTCGACGGCCTTGCTGATGCCGCCTGAGAAATCGCCGGCACGGAAGGCCGGCACCATGTCGTTTTCGATGATCAGCTTGGTGTGCAGGTCGGTCAGCGTGCCTTCCAGCCCATAGCCGACCTCGATGCGCATCTTGCGGTCGTTCGGCGCCACCAGAAGCAGGACGCCGTTGTTCTCCTTCGCCTGGCCGAGTTTCCAGGCGCGGAACAGCCGGTTGGCGTAAGGCTCGATCTCTTCACCGTCGAGGCTGGGAATGGTCGCGACGACGATCTGGTCGGAACCCTTGGTCTCGAAATCGGCAAGCTTCTGCGTCAGCGCCGCCTCGGTCGCGGCATCGATGATGCCGGCACCATCGACAACCCGTCCGGTCAGCGCCGGCAGCTCGGCGGCAAGGGCGGTGAGCGGGAGGAGGAGAAAGGTTAGAACGAAGCCAAAAAAAATCAGGCCGGCGTTTCTTCCCATCCCCCTCTGTGGGGAGATGGCCGGCAGGACAGAGGGGGGCGCGACGGAATACAAGGCCAACAGGCCCAGGCTCAACAGGCGCCGTTCACCCGCCTTGCGTGGTGTTGGTGCCGAAATCGACCTTCGGCGGCTGCATCTTATCCTCCTCGATGGTGAAATTCGCAAACGGCTGGTTGCCGCGGAACCACAAGGTCGCCCAGATCACCGACGGGAAGGTCCTTAGCGTCAGATTGTACTCTCTCACTGCCTGGATATAGTCGCGGCGGGCGACCGTGATGCGGTTCTCGGTGCCTTCGAGTTGTGCTTGCAGCGCCAAAAAGTTCTGGTTGGCCTTGAGATCGGGATAGTTCTCCACCACTGCCAGCAGGCGCGACAGCGCGCTGGTCAGGCCGGCCTGGCTGTCCTGAAATTTCTTGAAGGCTTCCGGATTGTTCAGCGTTTCCGGCGTCACGGTCACCTGCGTCGCCTTGGCGCGCGCTTCGACCACAGCATCGAGCGTATCCTTCTCGTGCGCGGCGTAGCCCTTGACCGTGTTGACCAGATTGGGGATGAGATCGGCGCGGCGCTGGTATTGATTCAACACCTCGCTCCATGCTGCCTTGGCGTTTTCCTCAGCCGTCGGGATGGTGTTGTAGCCGCAGCCGGCAAGCAGCGGCAGCATGACGGCCATGACCAGGAATGCAGCTAAATTACGGAAGATTGGCGGTGAAGAAAGGCGCTGGGCAAGCATGATAAGGTCCCCTCGATAGCATTGGCAGGCGAAGCATTAGCACAATCCTTGCGTAAGAAAACGACTTCGGCCGAGAAGTGTTACTGGTTTCTGCCATTCACCGTCGGGCCCTGTGACAGACGAGGCGAAAGGGTTAAGCTCGGCATGAAACGGGACATCACCATGGCGAAACGCCACGACAGCGACGCGGAATCGCGCCGCATCATCGAACGGGTGGCGCGCGAGACCGACCCGGGCGGCACCTCGTTCTTCGCACGAACAGCCAGAGGTGCGCGCGACCACGTCACCGCGGCCGATGCCGACCGGTCGGATCCGATCGAATACTGGGGCACCCGCATCGGTCGGGCAGCGGGCTTGCTTATTGCCATCGGCCTGTTGATCTGGCTCGTGCTTTTCGTCACCAGGGGCGGTTAGGAAAAATCAATGAGTGCCGAAAAAGCCGACGCGCCGCGCGCGGTCATCGTCGTCTCCAGCCATGTCGCACGTGGCTCGGTCGGCAACCGTGCCGCCGTCTTTGCGCTGGAGACGCTCGGCTTTCCGGTTTGGGCGGTGCCGACCGTCATTCTGCCCTGGCATCCGGGCCATGGCCGGGCCACCCGCATCGTGCCGCCGCTGGACCAGTTCAAGGCGCTGATGGCCGACCTCGAGCGAGCACCGTGGCTGGGCGAGGTCGGCGCCGTGCTGTCCGGCTATCTCGGCGAGGCTGGCCAGGCCGAAGTCGTCGCTTCGCTGGTCGGCGCGGTCAAGGCGAAGACGCCGGACGCCCTATATATCTGCGACCCGGTGATGGGCGATTCGGGCGGGCTCTACGTACCTGAGCCGACCGCAATCGCCATGCGCGACCGGCTGATGCCGATCGCCGATATCGCCACGCCCAACCGCTACGAGCTGGAATGGATGGCCGGAGCGCCGCTGCCCGACCTGAAATCGGCAATGGCTGCAGCCCTGCAAGCCGGCCCACCGGCCATGCTGGTCACTTCGGCACCAGCGATGATGGCCGGCGGTACCGGCAATTTGCTGCTCGCCGGCAGAGAGGCACTGCTTGCCGAACACCGGCTCATCGACAAGCCGCCGAATGGGCTCGGCGACCTGACGGCGGCCGTCTACCTGGCGCGGATCCTGTCCGGCCAGCCGGCGGCCAAGGCGCTGCAATCGACCACCGCGGCGGTCTACGAGATCCTGGCGCGCACCGCCAAGCGCGGCGGCGACGAATTGCAGCTCGAGACCGATGCCCAGAGCCTGTCGCACCCGATGGCGATGGTGCAGCTTCGCCATCTCCTGCATCCGGAACGGGACCGCCGAGCGTGACGCAGGCCGAAGACGCCGCGCGCCAGGATGTTGCGCCCGACGATGTTGTGCCCGCGGATGTTACCCTTGTCGGCGTCGACGGTTGCAAGGCCGGCTGGATCGCCGTCCGCCGCGATCCCGGTGCGGCACCGTCGACAGCTGTTTTCCCAAGCTTTGCGGCGTTGCTCGACCAACTGCCCGCCGATGCGATAGTAGCGGTCGATATGCCAATCGGCCTGCCCGATTTCTCCCAAAAAGGCGGTCGCGGCCCGGAGGCGCTGGTGCGGCCGCTGCTTGGAGCCCGGCAGTCCAGTGTCTTTGCCATCCCCTCCCGCGCCGCGCTCTACGCGGAGGTCGAAGCCTACACCACGGTCGACGCCTGGTACGCCGCACATCGCAAGGCAAGTGAGGTAGCCAAGACGACCTCAGATCCGCCGCGCGGTGTCTCGATCCAGGCCTTCGGCATCTTCGCCAAGATCCGCGAGATCGATTCGCTGCTGATCGCGCGCCCCGGACTGCGCAGCCGCGTCTTCGAATCGCATCCGGAAGTTGCCTTCTGTAAACTGAACGGCGACCGGGCGATGCGCCTGCCAAAGAAGATCAGGGGCAACATCAATCCGGCCGGCATGGCCGAACGCAAGGCGCTGCTTGCCCGGCATGGTTATAGCCAGGATTTTCTCGACCAGGCGCCGCCGCGCGGCGCGGCCGCCGACGATTTCCTCGATGCCGCGGCGATTATGCTGGTTGCCGGACGCATTGCCAGAGGCGAGGCAATGCCGTTTCCGGATCCGCCGCTCGCCGATCGTTTCGGCATTCCCGTCGCCATTTGGGCCTGAGGACCAGGGCGTCAGGAGCGTGATCTGAGCGCCTCGTTGAGTGCCCACATATCCTTCTCCTCGGGCGCGGTCTCCAATCCGAGCACGGGAATTTGCTTGCGCAAATGGTCGTGGTGGGTGCGCACGCCATATTCGAGATCGGAGAAGTAAAAACCTCCGAAGGCTTCGGACAGCATGGATTCGTTGGACCATATCGAAAGCTGCACATCTTCGGCCAGCGTGTCGCGGTCGATCCGGTAGGATAGGTAGCGGGCAGCCGCCTGCTCCCTGGTCTCGTCGCGATAGCGGTAGATGGCGCCGCGCAGCAGCGTCTCACCCGTCGACAGCGGGAATTCCTGATAGAACTGCACCGATTCCGGCATGATCGACAGCGCGTTGTTCGGGAAGATGCCGTAGTAGATCCAGGCCTTGCGCAGGTGCTTCGGCAGGTGCTTTGCCTCGGGTGCGAGCTTGATATATTGCGCGACGCTCCAGCGCCGTCCGGCATGCGGGTTGTACGTGGCGAACGAGCGCGACACGCCGTTGACGAACGGCTCGTCGAAATAGGTCGCGCCGTAAAGATCCTGCAGCGCCGGATGCGCCATGGCGACGTGGTAGCCTTCATTGTCGACGTCGCGCACGGACTTCCAGTTGACCGGCGTCTTTTGGGTCCAGATGCCCCAGGACGGCACCATCTCGGCGACGCCGTAATGGGCAATCTCGGCTTCGATCGGCTTCAACAGCTCGGCCACCGATGGCTGAGGGCCGCCCTTGCGGAAGCGGATGAAGATGAAGCCCATCCAGATTTCGAGCTCGAGCGGCATCAGGCCGAATTCGGTCTTGTCGAGGTCGGGGAAGGAACGCGGACGGGCAGCGCCGCGCAGCGTGCCGTCGAGATTGTAGACCCAGCCATGAAAGGGGCAGACCAGCGCATTCTTGCAAGTGCCCTGGCTGTCGGCAACGACGCGACTGCCGCGGTGGCGGCACATATTGTTGAAAGCGCGCACAACGCCATCCTTGCCGCGCACGACGAGCGCCCGCTCGCCAACCACATCCATCGTCAGATAGTCCCCGGCGTTGGGCACGTCGCAGACATGGCCGGCGATCTGCCAATGGTTGCGGAAGACGTGCTCTTTCTCGAGCTCGAGCAAGGCGTCGGAATGATAGCTCCAGCCCGGCAGGCCCCGCCGATCCCAATCGTTGGGGATTGCCACGTCACGCAGATGCGGGTTCATAAAAGCTCTTTAGTTATTGAATGCTCGTTCAATAAAAGCATATTTTCCATTGAAATGCAATGGCTTGCGAAAATGGAGCGAATTCTTGACGAGAAATCGAGCGAGATTTGAGAGCCGCGTCCGAACGATCGAAGCCGGGAAAATCCCGGGAATTCCAGACGTTAATCCCCTTACGCTTGTTGAGCGCCCGACGCTCCGTGGGCCTGGAAAGGCGACGTGGATCTGGTGCCGTGGGTAGCGGAAAACGACCACGGAATGCCACCGGTGCTGCCAGCTACGCCTGATCGGTTTGCCCGGGAATGGCCGCGGGCTTGGTTTCATGCCGGTTACACAATCGTTAATCCATCATCGTTGGCCGGTTACAAGGTGCGATTAAGTTCGTTTCAACAGGGAAAAGAAGAAGACCGAAGGAAACGACGATGCCTACGAAAATCCAGATCACCGATACCGACCTTCGCCAGCAGGGTCCCCAGCGTAACGACCGGCGCCCGAAGCTGGCGCTGCGCCAGCGCGCCAGTGATCATCCAATGGCGATGTTCATGCTGTTGGCGGCTGCCGCATTTGCCGGCATGGCGTTGACGCCGACCGTCGGTCCGGCCTTCGCCTCACTAAACCCGCCGGCCAACCTCATCGATGGCGCGATAACCACCACCAAGACGGCGCGCCTGGCGATGCCGGAGATAGATTTTGCCTGCAAGGGGCAGGCCTGGGGCGCCGAGAGCCTGGATTGCCTGCGCGTCATCGCTGCCCAGTCGGGCAAGGCACGACCGGTCCGCATGATCGCCAATGCCGCCCCGCTGGCTGATACGCCGAACGTTTTTTGATTTTTTGCGAGCGCCCTCCAGCACTCCAGTCAGGCTCCCGCCGCAATGTCGGCCGGGAGCCTTTTTTCTTCCGGGGGGAGATCGCGGAGTCTAGCCGCCCAGAGCGGCCTGCTCGGCAATGGCCGAGAGCACGCCGCGCACATCCAGCGTGCTGAACGGTTTTTCGAGGATTGGCGGCCGCTGCTGCGCCGGCAGCGCCTCGATCTCGCCTTTCGCGCCGATCAGATCGCCGGTGACAAGCACGAAGCGCCGCGCCAGACCCGGCATTTCGGCGAGTAGCTCGCGATAGGCGGCTATGCCGCTGGTACCGGGCATGCGCAAATCGGAAAACACGATGTCCGGCGGCACATGGCCGCTCAGCGTCGCGGCGGCCGAGACCCAGGCCGGCACAATCCGCGACTTGATGCCCATCAGTTCCAGAATATCGGACAGCGACGCCGCGACATCCGGCTCATCGTCTATGATCAGCGCGTGACGCAAGCCGCTCGACCGCGACGGAGCTTCGCCGGCGGCGGCCGCGCCGGCAGCGATCGCCGGCAGCTGCACGACAAAACGCACACCTCTCGGCGAAACCTCCTCGAACCAGATATTGCCATTGTGCCGCTCGATGATCGATTTCGAGATCGACAGACCGATGCCGGTACCGACGCCGACCGGCTTGGTGGTGAAATAGGATTCGAATATGCGTGAGCGTATCGCTTCCGGCACGCCTGGTCCGTTGTCCTCGACCGAGAATCCGGGATTGCCGCGGTCGCTGCGAAAGGTCCGGACCTTGATCCGGCGGTCGCCGGCAACGCCGGCCAAGGCGTGCTGGCTGTTGATGAGGAAGTTGGCGGCCACCTGCGTCACGTGGTCGGCATCGGCCATGGCCAGCAGCGGACCGCTGGCGAAATCGGTGTCGATGATGATGCCGCTCGACCGTGCACCATAGGCGGTCACTTCGAGTGCGGCGCGGATCACCTGGTTGAGATCGGTTTCGGCCTGTGCCGCCGGGTGCAGGCGGACCATCGACAGGAAGCTTTTGACGATACGGCCGCAGCGCTCGGCAGCGGCGCGCACCTTTTCGGCGCGCACCTTGGTCTGCGGATCGGCGGCGAATTCGTGCAGCAGCGTCGACTGGGCGACAACCACGGCCAGCGGATTGTTGAGCTCGTGCGAAACGCCGGCAAGCAGCGAGCCCATTGCCGCCATCTTCTCGTTCTGGTGCAGTTTTTCGCGCTGGCGGTTGATTTCCTCCTCAGCCCGCAACTTGTCGCGCAGGTCGCGGATGGAGCCGAAGATCAGCTGGCGATCGGCGACGCGCATCTCGGTTGCGGTCAGCTCGATCGGAAAAACCTCACCGGCGGCATTCTGGGTGACCGTTTCAAGCCGTTGGCCGACCATCGGCGCGCCGCGGCCCGACATGTATTCGGCACCCGACGCATAGCCCTTGCGGTAATATTCCGGCACGACCGTATCGAGCAGGTCCTTGCCGAGGATATCGCTGCGCCGATAGCCGAACATCTTCTCGGCGGCCGGATTGAATTCGATGATCGAGCCGGTCTCGTCGATGACGATGATGGCGTCGAGCGAGGCCTGCAGCATGGTGCGGCGAATGACGTCGCTGGCATGCGCGTCGGAGGGCGACCGTTCGATGGCATCGCCGATGGCGAGTGCCACCATGTGCAGCGCCGCCTCTTCCTGGTCGGTCCATTCGCGTTCGTGGATGCAGTCGTTGACCGCCAGCGTGCCCCACAAATTACCATGCGAAAAGACCGACACCGACAGGAACGACTTGATGTTCTGCTTTTCGAAATCCGTCCGCAGAAAGCCTTCGAGATCGCGTGTGTGCCCGGCGAAGATCTTGCCTTGACGCTCGTCCTCCGCCAGCCGTTCCAGCAATGGGTCCGAATCGACGACCGACTGCACGATGACTGTCGGTGACGCCAGTTCGCGGCCAAACCGGGGGGCAATCCAATAAGCGGCGACCGACTGGGCGAAGCCCTGGCCTGGCAGTTCGCGCAGGCGAAACAGGATGCCGCGGTGACAATCCATGGCTTCGCACAGCGTTTGGAGAATACCCTCCATCTCGCGCTGCCAGTCGCCGGCTTCGCGTAGCCGGCGAACCACATGCACGGCCGCCATCGCCGCGCCCTGCCTGGCGCCCTGCACGTCCGCGCGTGTTGTTTCAGCTGTCATGGTCAGCCGTCATTTCCTGGCCGTGGCTTGCTCAAGCCGCCGGGCCTTAGTTGTTTTCCCCGGCTGGCAGCGAGAAGATATAGCCTTCGCCGCGCACCGTGCGCAGGAATTTCGGATTGGCTGGATCTGCCTCGATCTTCTTTCTCAGCCGCATGATGCGGATGTCGACGGCGCGGGACGATTCCGGGTCCTCGACGAAACCGATCGCCTCGGAGATCGCCGCCCGCGTCAACAGCCGGTTGGCGCGCGTCAGGAACACCTCCAGCACGTCGAACTCGCTCTTGGCCATGTCGATGACCGCGCCGTTGGCGCCGGTGACGAGCCTGCCGTCGAGATCGGCGTGAAAGGGTCCGAAGCTCACGGACCGGCGGCCGCCGGATGTTTCAGCCTTGGCCTTTTGTGGCTCGGTCGGCTCAGGAACGCGACGCAGCACGCTGCGCACCCTGGCCAGCACTTCGCGCAATTCGTAAGGCTTGACGATGTAATCGTCGGCGCCGAGCTCCAGTCCGACGATGCGGTCGAGCGCGGTACCGGCGGCCGTCGCATAGATGATTCCGATCGGCATTTTCGACCGCATCCAGCGGCCGAGCGACAGGCCGTCCTCGCCCGGCATGGCGATGTCGAGAATGGCCAGATGGAAAGACTGGGTTTCCAGGAGGTCGCGCGCCGCCGCCGCACTTTCGGCCGTAGCGACATCATAGCCGCTGGCGCCGAGATACTCGGCGACCGCGTCCCTCAGGTCGGGCTCGTCCTCGACAATGACAATTCGTGCCCGCACGATGCTTTCGCTCCCGCTTTCAGCGGAAAGTAGATTGGGTATAAACATGATGTCCAGCACTCTTCTTGGGTTGCCGCATGCGGGGTAGAAAAACATGGCTGCACGATCCGTTATCGCGCTTGTTTCCGTCGCTGAAGTAATCGCGACCGATCTCGCCGATCATCTCGAGCGGCGCGGGCATGACGTCCGCGCGGCGCGACAGCCGTGGGAAGCCGAATCGCTGCTTTCGGAAAAGGGTATCGATGTCGTGGTTGTCGGCGACAGCGTCAGCCAGGCGGAGGGGCGCGACCTGCTCAGGCGACATGGCGGCGAAGGTGGACCGGATTTCATCCTGATCTGCCGCCCGGCCGATCTGGTCGACAAGGTTCTGGCACTCGAACTCGGCGCCGCCGACGTCGTCGAAAGCCCGCTCAATGTCAGGGAGCTTGCCGCTCGCATCGGCGGCCTTCTGGCTCGGCGCGGCAGGAGCGCCGGGGAACTGATCGTGCTGGAGAACGCGACCGTCGATCTCCGATCGGCAATTGTCATGCACCGCTCGGGCACGGAAGAACAGCTGTCCCCCGGGCAGGTGGCGCTGCTCAGGCTGTTCCTGGCCAGCCCGCGCAAGGTGCTGACGCGGGACGACATCATCGCCGCCGCGCCCGCCGAAAATGCCGAAGCCTTCGATCGGTCGATCGATTCGCGCATCGTGCGGCTGCGCCGCAAGCTCGATACCGAAACCATCACCACCATACGGGGTGCGGGTTACCGGTTCGATCCGCCGACGCAATTCGCCGATTGAATGCAGGACGGCCACCCTTTTGTCTTGAGCATCGGGTTTTCGCAAAACCGGTTTTCCACTCTTGGAGTCCCGATGCTCTTTCCTCAGCGCACCACGAGAAGCGACGGGCCGGACGGCATATCACTGTTCGTGCTGACTTCGCCGGCATGGGCACGTTCCTTCAGCAGCACGGTGGCGAGGCCGGCAATGCCGAGCAGGCCCTGCACGTAGAGCAGGGCGGAAAGCACGGAAGCAGCGAATTTCGTTTTCATCCTGTTCGTTCCTCAAGATTGGAATTTGCGGGCACTTCAGGGGAACCCCCGAAGCGCCCGCGCCGCCAGCGGAGCCCCCCGTTGCGGCGCGGGCCTTCGGTCCTCTCGGCTGCAAGTTGCCGGAGGCGCCGCGCATCCTCAACGGCCCTAAGCCGCCCCCGCCAGAGGGGCTTGAGCCGGCCGACGCGCAGGCTGGAAACTGTCCAGACCAATCCAGACCGTAGCGAAAACAGTGTTGGCTTCCGATCGTTCGTTGCCGGCTGTTTTCGTTAGGTCAACTTTCTCTGTTCGCTGTATCCGGATCATGCCGCCGAAGCCGCGCTTTGTTGCAGCTTGGTTTCGGAGTCAGGTGAATTCCTCTCAAACGAAAAGAAATCGCGTATTCGTGCCGCGGTTTGGCCGATCCGCCTAGGCAAACACGCCGCCGTCATGACGACGTCGTGCAACTGCAAGCCGCTTTGCACGGACCTTTTCTGTTAACCACGGGAAACAGAATCGAAACACAAACGAGCATCTAGCGAAATCGGCTTGAAACATGACGTCCCGATAAGCCGGTCATCGAATTGAGCCGGCCCCGACCGGCAGAATAAGGGGGACATCATGTGCACTGCCATTTCCGCCAAGCTCATCAACATCGCCGCCGCCGTCATCACCGGTACTGCCTTGCTTGTCAGTGCCGGCAACGGCGCAGCCCACGCCGCCAACAAGATCGTCGCGCGTGTGTCGCTGTCACAGCAGACCATGGAAATCCTGGTCGACGGCCGGCCGACATTCGCCTGGAAGGTCTCGACCGGCGACAGGACGCACGTCACGCCGACCGGTTCGTTCAAGCCGACCCGCATGCATGAAATGTGGTATTCGAAGAAATACGACAACGCCCCGATGCCGCATTCGGTGTTCTTCAGCGGCGGCTACGCCGTACATGCGACAAGCGCCATCAAGCGCCTCGGCCAGCCGGCCTCGCATGGCTGCGTGCGTCTGCATCCAGACAACGCCGCCGATTTCTACCAGCTCGTCGAGGTCTTCGGCCCGGCCAACACCAGCATCGTCATCGTCAAATGAGCGATGCCTCTCGTCGCTCTCAAAAAAGGCCGGAGATCCGGCCTTCTTTATTAGCGGAATCTAATCTGGCATTACCGGCATCAGCTTCGGATCCGGCTTTTCGGCATGATGCGGCAGGTCCTTGCTGGCGATAAAGGTGTAGAACATCGGCACCACGAACAGCGTGAACATGGTTCCGACCAGGATGCCGGTGAAGATCACCAGGCCCATCGAATAGCGTGCCGCGGCACCAGCGCCGCTGGAGATGATCAGCGGCACCACGCCGAGCGCCATCGCCGCCGTCGTCATCAGGATCGGCCGCAGCCGCACCCTGGCGGACGCGATGATCGCATCGCGCCGCCGCATGCCGTGCATTTCACGCTGCTGGTTGGCGAACTCGACCAAAAGGATGCCGTGCTTGGTGATCAGGCCGATCAGCGTGATCAAGCCGACCTGGGTGTAGATGTTGAGCGTGCCGAGCCCGATATTAAGCGGCACGATCGCGCCGAAGATCGAGAGCGGCACCGCCATCATGATGATCAGTGGGTCGCGGAAGCTCTCGAATTGCGCCGCCAGCACCAAGTAGATGACGAGCACAGCCGCCGCGAAGGCGATGATGATCGTGTAGCCCTGTTGCTTCTCCTGCCGCGACTGGCCGGTATAGTCGATGAAGAACGTGTCGGGCAGGCTTTCCCTGGCAATGTCCTCGATGGTCTTCAGCCCGTCACCGGTGGTGACGGTGGGCAATGGCAGAGCGGAAATCGTGGCCGAGTTCAACTGGTTGAACTGCTCGATGGCGGCCGGCGACGCGTTGGTCGAGATCTTCACCACCGCCGAGAGCGGCACCATCTCGCCCGACACGCTGCGCACGAAATACTCGCCCAGCTTTTCGGGATTGTCGCGGAATTGCTGCGGTACCTGCGGGATGATGTCGTAGCTGTTGGATTCGCGGTCAAATTGCGCCACCTCGGCGCCACCGACCAACAGGGTCAGCGTCCGGCCGATGTCGGCGATCGGCAGGTTGAGCGCCGCTGCGCGGTCGCGGTCGATCGTCACCGTCACTTCCGGCGCGTCGTAGGACATCGAATTCTGCACGGCGAGGAAGCGACCGGAGGCCTGCGCCTTGTTCTTGATGTTCTCGGCCGCCTCGTAAACCTGGGAGGCCTCGCCGGTCGAGCGCACCACCATTGTGATTGGCAGGCCGCCGCCGGAGCCGGGCAGCGTCGGCGGCGCGAAGACGAAAGCCTCGACGCCTGCCACCTTGGCAAGGCGGGCAGTGATGTCTTCCTGAAGTTCCTTCGAGCTGCGCGCGCGCTCGGCCCAGTCCTTGAACGCAAAGCCGACGAAAGCGCTGTTCGTCGGGCCTTGGAACGCGACGGCGGAGAACCGCGCCCTGGTTTCGGGGATATCATTCACCAGCCCGAGAATCTGATTCACATAGGTCTCGGTGTAGTCCGACGTCGCATAGCGCGGCGCGTTCACAATAGACAGCAAGAAGCCCTGGTCTTCTTCCGGCGCCAGTTCGCTCGAGGTCTTGGTGAACATGAAACCGGTCGTGGCGACCAGCGCGAGGACGATCATCAGCGTCACCGGGCGATAGTTCAACGAACCGGTGACCAGCCGCTCATAGACGTGTTCGACGCGCCCGAACGTATTGTCGACGATGCGCTGGAAACGGCTGTGCGAGCCGGACCTCAGGATACGTGCCGACATCATCGGCGTGATGGTGAGGGCGACGACACCCGAAAGCACCACCGAGCCGGCAAGCGTCACCGCGAATTCGCGAAACAGTGCGCCTGTCAGACCGCCGGTGAAGGCCAGCGGCGCGAACACCGCGGCCAGCGTTATCGTCATGGCGACGACGGCGGACGAGATCTCCCGCATGCCATTGAAGGCCGCCTGCATCGGCGACAAACCGTCTTCCTCCATGTGGCGGTGGATGTTTTCCACCACCACGATGGCATCGTCAACAACCAGTCCGATCGCCAGCACCATGGCCAGCAAGGATAAGAGGTTGATCGAATAACCCAAAGAAAACAGCAGGAAACAGACGCCGATCAGCGACAGCGGAATGGTCACGATCGGCATCAGCACCGAGCGGAACGAGCCGAGGAAGAGCAGGATGACGACGATGACGATGGCGACCGCCTCGCCGATGGTCTTGAACACCTCCTCGATCGACGCGCTGATCTGCTCGGTCGAATCATAGACGATCTCGATCGTCATGCCGAGCGGCAGCGTCTCCTGGATGGTCGGCACGATCTTGTGGATCGCCGCCGCGGTGGTCAGCGGATTGGCGGCCGGCGTCGGAAAGATGGCGAGAAAGATGCCGGGCTTGCCGTTGAAGGTGACCCTGGTGTCGGTGCTCACCGCGGCGAGCTCGACGCGGGCCACGTCGCGCAGTCTCACCACATTGCCGTCTTTCGAGCGGAGCGGAAGGGCAGCGAAAGCCTCCGGCGTCTGCAGGGTCGAGCGAACCGTGATCGAGGAAGCCACATATTTGTTTTCGGTATCGCCGGGCGCGGAGAGGAAATTCGATTCGTTGATGGCCGTCAGCACTTCCGCCGCCGTCACGCCGCGCGCCGCCAGTTTGATCGGGTCGATCCAGACACGCATCGAATATTCGGCGGCGCCGAAAATCTGCACGTCGGCAACACCTTCGACCGTCGAGATACGCGGCCGCACGACACGCTCGATATATTCGGTGAGCTGTTCCGGCGTCATGTTCGGGTTCTGCATCGAGATGTACATCATCGCGAACTGCTGGCCGGTGCCCTTGACGATCACCGGGTCTTTGGTTTCGTCCGGCAGATCGCCGCGAACGCTCTGAACCTTCGACAAGACTTCGTTCAGCGCGACGTCGGGGTCGGAGCCGAGCTTCATCTGCACCGTCACGGTGCTGGAGGACGGCCGGCTCGACGACGTGACATAATCGATGTTTTCGGTCGAAGCGACGGCACGCGCGATCGGCGCGGAAATGAACCCCTGGATCAGGTCGGCGCTGGCGCCGGGATAGGCCGTGGTGATCGTGATGGCCGTTTCTTCAACCTCTGGATACTGGCGGATCGAAAGGTTGAAGATGCCCTGAAAACCCAGAAGCAGGATCATGCAGGCAAGCACGGTCGAAAGGACCGGGCGGCGGATGAAGAGGTCGGAAAAGCTCATTGCTGGGCTGCCTGCTGGTTCCCTGGCTTGCTCGGATCGATCGTGTTGTCGACGGCAACGGACATGCCGTTGGAGAGCCGGTTCTGGCCGGCGGTAACGACTTCGTCGCCGGGCTCGATACCCTCCAGGATCTCGACCAGGCCGGCGTTGTGGCGGCCTGGCTTGACGAACACCTGGGCGAGCACGAGCTGTGGCTTCTGTTCTTCCGCTGCCGGTTTGGCTTCCGCTGCCGGTTTGGCTGGGGTAGCGGCCGGCTTTTCTTCGGGTTTTGCCGCGGGTGCTTCGGCTGCGGGCTTGGCAGCATCTGCAGCCGACTTTTCCTCCGGCTTCGCCTCGGGAGCCGCCCCGTTGGCTTCGCCGGATTTGGCCGGGCGCACCACGAAGACGAAGTCACCGTACAGGCTGGAAGTCAGCGCCGTCTGCGGCAGCGCCAGCACGTTGTTCTCCTCGGGCAGTTCGACGCGCACCTGGACGAACTGACCGGGTGTCAGCTTGCCTTCCGGATTGCCGACCTCCGCCCTCACCGTCACCAGCCGGCTGGTCGGGTCGATCTTCGGATCGATACCGCGGATGCTGCCGGCGAACGGCATGTCGTCGCCGCCGACGCCGAGCCGTACCGTCTGTCCGATCTTCAGCTGCGGAAGCTGCTGCTCCGGCACGGTGAAATCGACACGCATCGTATCCATGTCCTGCAAGGTCACGACGGCGGTGCCGGGTGTGAGATACTGCCCAAGGTCGATTTTCGGAATACCGACGGTGCCCTTGAAGGGCGCCGTCAACTGCTTTTGGTCGAGCACCGCTTGCAGCTTGTTTACCTGCGCAGCGGAGACCGATGCCGCTGCCTGTGCCGTGTCGAGCGTAGCGTCGGTACCGACCCCACGCTTCTGCAGCTCGAGAGCGCGCATCAGCGTCGTCTGGTCGGATGTGGCTTGCGCCTTCGACGCCACGAGATCGGCTCGCTCGACTTCATCGTCGAGCTGCAGCAGCACGGCGTTGGCGGCGACTTTCTGATTGGCATGGAACAGGATGTCCTTGACGATGCCGGCGGTTTCGACCGTGAGGTCGACACCGCGCACGGCACTGACAGTGCCGATCGCCTCGATGCCGGGCGTCCAGGACATCGGTTTGACGATGACCGTCGACACGGTCGTGGCCGGCGGCTTCATGGTGGCGAAGAACTGTTTGATCGCATTGTCGCGAAACAGGTTGAAGCCGACGATGCCGCCGCACACCAGCACGAGCAGAATGAAGGCGATGATGAAGCGCTTGATCACGAACAGTTCCCTCGGCCATGGCCCAGCATAACGGTCGGACGACCGGAACACATACCTGTGACTGGTCCCAATTTCAAATGACGGCGATCTTACTGTACCGTCTGGACGGTCTTGTCAATTCCGCCTAAGCTAATGAATGGGGAACGCTTGATGAAGGCCCGCAGAGCAAATTCGCGCGAGAAAATTCTCGCCGCCGCCGCCGCCGTGGCGCGCGAGACGGGTCCTGGCAGCCTGTCGCTGGATGCGGTCGCCAGCCGTGCCGGCGTGTCGAAGGGTGGTCTTCTCTACAATTTCCCGACCAAGGCGAAATTGATGCAGGCGCTGGTGGAGGATTACCTCAGTGCGTTCCAGCAGGCGCTTGAGGCCGCCCGCACCAACGGCGTCAGCGGAGAGAGCCCGCTTGCGGCCTATATCAGGCTTTCGGCCGAGCATGCGGAGGAGTCGAAACCGTCGGCGTCCTGGATTTTTTCGGCGATTGCCGAGGATCCCGATTTCCTGACGCCGATAAAATCGTTCAGGCGGCAGCTGTTCCAGCAGCTGAAGGGGGAGACTCCTAACCTCAGGGCGCTGCTGGTCTGCTATCTCGCCATCGAAGGGCTTCGCAGCATGAACCTGTTCGGCTCGGACATTCTCTCCGCCGAAGAGCGCCGGCTGCTGATATCGACGCTGCTGGAGATAGCGGAATAGTCCAGGAATGCGCCGGCCGGGTTCAGTTGCCTCGGTCGCTTCGATCGCCCGTTTGCGTCAACCCAAAGTGCCTGCCGTCACACAGGCTTCATTGTACCGACATAGCGTCCTCCCATTCTTTGCTGCAACGCAGGAGGAGTGGGATATGGTCGATATTGTTTCAAGCGAGGCAGGAATTCCAAGGCCGGAGCATCCGCTTGACCGGCCAAACGGCACCGGCAAATGGTTTCTGCCGGCCTTTGCCACCATCATTCTGGGCAGCCTTGCCTATGTCGGCTACGCGCTCAGCCAGGACCTGACCAGCACCGTCGCGGTGCCGTGGATCCTGCTTGGGCTGGCGCTGCTGATCGCGCTCGGCTTCGAATTCGTCAACGGTTTCCACGACACCGCCAATGCGGTGGCAACCGTGATCTACACGCATTCCATGCCGGCCGAGCTTGCGGTGATGTGGTCCGGCTTCTTCAACTTCCTCGGCGTGCTTACCGCCAGCGGGGCGGTCGCCTTCGGCATCATTTCGCTGCTGCCGGTCGAGTTGATCCTTCAGGTCGGGTCGAGCGCGGGGCTAGCCATGGTCTTCGCGCTGCTGGTCGCAGCGATCATGTGGAACCTCGGAACCTGGTATCTCGGCCTGCCTGCCTCGAGCTCGCACACGCTGATCGGTTCGATCATCGGCGTCGGTCTCGCCAACCAGTTCATGGCCCCGGCCGGCTCCGTCACCAGCGGCGTCGACTGGTCACAGGCATCCAATGTCGGCCTGTCGCTTCTGATCTCGCCGCTGGTCGGATTCGGCCTGGCCGCGCTGCTGCTTCTGCTGATGAAGCTGCTGGTCAGGAACCGCGAGCTCTACGAGGCGCCCAAGTCGAGCGCGCCGCCGCCACTGTGGATCCGCGCGCTGCTTATCTTTACCTGCACCGGCGTCAGCTTTGCCCACGGCTCCAATGACGGGCAAAAGGGCATGGGCCTCATCATGCTCATCCTGATCGGCGTGGTGCCGACCGCCTTCGCGCTCAACCGCACACCGGACGTGAACTATCTCGAAGCTTACAAGTCCGCGGCGACGCAGGTCGAAACGGTACTCGGCAAATACGTCAAGCCCAGCGTCGCCGTGACCGACGCGGCGACCGTGGTCGGTGACGCCGTTCGCACCAAGACATGGAAGGACGAGACCACGCCTGCCCTGCAGAGCTTCATCCACGACACCAGCGCCATGTTGTCGCCCTATCCGTCCGTGGAAAAGCTGCCGACAACGCTGGTCAGCAACGCCCGCAACAACATCTATCTTATTGGTGAAGCGCTGAAGCTGATAGACAAGAAGAAGCTGCTGCCGATGGAGGCAGACGACCTGAAGGCGGTGACGACCTATCATAAGGCGGTCGACAACGCGACGAAGTTCATCCCGCTCTGGGTCAAGGTCGCCATCGCGCTTGCGCTCGGCCTCGGCACCATGGTCGGCTGGAAGCGCATAGTCGTCACTGTCGGCGAGAAGATCGGCAAAAGCCATCTGACCTATGGTCAGGGTGCGTCCGCCGAGCTTGTCGCGATGGCGACGATCGCATCGGCCGACTATCTCGGCCTGCCGGTCTCGACCACCCATGTGCTGTCCTCGGGCGTTGCCGGCACCATGGCGGCGAATGGTTCGGGCCTGCAATGGTCGACGGTGCGCAACATGCTGATGGCCTGGATACTGACCCTTCCGGCCTCCATCTGTCTTGCCTTCGTGTTGTTCGTCATCTTCCGCCAGGTGTTCTGAGCGGGGGCAGGGTTTTGACCAGAATGTCGCGGCGCCGGCCCCGGCGCCGCCCGGATCACCTGAACGTGCATTGTTTCGGCGGCGGCCATGAATGACGCATCGCATCTGACATTGCTTGCCGCGGACGATCAGCACCATACTCCTGGGCTGGTCTGGGCCTATCATGCCGCTCCCGGCAAAGCTCCCGAACCGCTGGCGCCCCGAGACATAGAGGCCGCGCTAGCCTCAGCGGACGGCTGGGTCTGGCTGCATGTCGACCTTGTCGACCGGCGCGCCCATTCCTGGGTCAGCCACGCCTGCGCGCTGCCGGCGTCGGCTCATGCAATCCTCGAAGGACATGAGGACAGCCTGGTGCTGGCGCATGAGAATGGCGTCGTCCACGGCATTTCGGCCGACCTGCATGGCGAGATCGCTCATCAGTCGACGACCATCGGCAGATTGCATTTTGCGGTCTCGGAGCGGCTGCTGGTCACCGGCCGCCGGCATCCGCTGGCGGCGGTGGAGGAAGTGCACACTGCCCTTGCCGCGGGGCTGCGGCCGGCCACGGCATTCGAACTGTTCGAAACGCTGGTCATGGCTTTTTGCAAGACCACCAGCCTGCGGCTCGCCGCGGCGACGAAGCGGCTGGATGCGGTCGAGGATCATCTCGTGACCGAGCGGCTTGCCGACGAAAGACGGCAGCTGAAGGATGTGCGCCGCCTTGCCGTATCCCTGCATCGGCCGATCTCGGCCCTGGCGGCCCTTTTCCAGGATGAAGACCGTTCCGTCTGGAACCTTTCCGCCGGCGCACATGAAGTTTTGCGCCGGCTTGCTGCGCGCCTTGAACGGCTCGACCGCGAGGTCGTCATGATCAACGACCGGGCAAGGCTGCTGCAGGAGGAGCTTGCGGCTGAGCTTGCCGACGAATCGAACCGCAGCCTCAAGGCGCTGGCGGTGATGAGCGCGCTGCTTTTGCCGGGAACGCTGATCGTCGGCATTTTCGGCATGAACACGGGCGGACTGCCATTTGCCGAGAGTCCTAGCGGCTTCTTCCTGGCGATGCTGCTGGCGGTTGGCGCGACCGGCCTGTTCTACTGGCTTCTGCTGCGCGCCGGCGCCAATCTGCGGTTCTGAGGCCGATTAATGGCGCCGTTCGTTCACCCGTATGCAAAGTACGGGCTGGCACGTCGAAACCACGCCATCCCGCCCTCCGAAAATCGGTTCCGATTTTCGGGCCGATGCGCTAGAGCCTTTCGGGATTGAACCGTGCCTTTAACCCGGAAAGGCTCCCATCGCTGCCCATGCCTCACCTTCCCGAGCATCTTCTCACCGGCTACCGCAACTTCATGAGCGGTCGGTATCTCACCGAAAGCGGGCGTTATCGCGCGCTGGCGCGGGAGGGCCAGGCACCGGAAACGATGATCGTCGCCTGCTGCGATTCCCGCGCCGCGCCTGAAGCGATCTTCGATGCCGGGCCAGGCGAGTTGTTCGTGCTGCGCAATGTCGGCAATCTGGTGCCGCCCTATGCGCCCGACGATCAGTTCCACTCGACATCGGCGGCGCTCGAATTTGCCGTGCAGAGCCTCAAGGTCAAGAACATCGTGGTGATGGGTCACGGCCGCTGCGGCGGCATCCGCGCGGCACTCGACACCACGGCCGCGCCGTTGTCGCCGGGTGATTTCATCGGCAAATGGATGAGCCTGATCGCGCCGGCGGCCGAGACCGTATCGTCGAGCACCTTCATGACCGCGACCGAGCGCCAGACGGCACTGGAGCGCATCTCGATCCGCTATTCCATTGCCAATCTGCGCACCTTCCCTTGTGTTTCGATCCTCGAAGGCAAGGGGCGGCTGTCACTTCACGGCGCCTGGTTCGATATTTCGACCGGGGAGCTTTGGGTGATGAACAAGGACACCGGCGATTTCGAGCGGCCCGACACGGAGTAGGAGGCTGGGCATGGTGCGACTTCGGGACGCGTTCGCGGCTGCGGCACTGCTCTGCTCGGCGGATTTCGCCCGTGCCGACGACAGCGCGATCATCGACCGCTGGTATTCGGCACTGCTCGTCGCCGACCGCAGCGAATTGTCGGACCTGCTCGCCGACAACGTCCGCATCAAGCTCGACGACCTCGGCGTCGTGCAAAGCAAGCAGGAATTCATCGCCTCGATCGCCGAGTGGCAAGGCGCCGTCGCCGGGGCCGAAATCCGACACCGGATCGAGAAATCGGAGGGCGGCGTCACCACTGTGATCGCCTGCTATGATTTTCCCAGCAACGACATGCTGATGCAGGAGACCTTTGCGGTCGCCAACGACCAAATCACCGCCAGTTCGCAAGCCGCGATCGCCGAAAATTGCGATGGCTACTGAGGAAATCATGAACGGGGCGCGCTGTTGCGTGGAGCCGGCCGGCGCCTTACATCGGTGACGATCCGCTTCCCCCACCCACTCAGCGAAAGTTTGCCCATGCCGTCCACCGTCGACCTCGCCGCCCATCCGCTGACCGCGTGGCAAGGGCCGCTCGGCCTGCCTGATTTCACGCGCATCGGCGACGGCGATTTTTCTCCGGTCTTCGACGCGGCCCTGAAGGCGCATGAGGCCGAGATCGAGGCGATTGCCGGCAACGGCGAGACGCCGACCATCGACAATACGCTTGCCGCACTCGAACTCGCCGGCGAGGCTCTCGACCATGTTTCGTCGATCTTCTGGTGCCGCGCCGGCGCCCACACCAATGAGGCGATCCAGGCGCTGGAGCGCGACATCTCACCAAAAATGTCGCGGCATTTCTCGGCGATTTCGATGAATGAGGGCCTGTTTGCCCGCATCGACGACCTCTATCAGCGCCGCGAGGCTTTGAAGCTCGATGCCGAAACGCTGCGGGTCTTGGAAAAGACCTGGAAAAACTTCGTCCGCTCCGGCGCCAGGCTCGACGCCGAAGGCAAGAAGCGGCTGGCATCGATCAACGAGGAATTGTCGTCGCTCGGCACCAATTTCGGCCAGAACGTGCTTGCCGACGAGCGCGACTGGGCGCTATTCCTCGATGAGGCCGATCTTGCCGGCCTGCCGGAATTCCTGAAAGGCTCGATGGCGGAAGCCGCCGAGATGCGCGGCCAGAAGGGCCGCTACGCCGTCACCTTGTCGCGGTCGATCTACGAGCCGTTCTCGACCTTCTCAGAACGCCGCGACCTGCGCGAGACAGCGTTCCGCGCCTTCATCATGCGTGGTCAGAATGGCGGCGCCACCGACAACACGGAAGTGGTGCGCGACATGCTGCGCCTGCGCGCCGAGAAGGCGAAGCTGCTCGGCTATCCTTCCTACGCCGCATTGAAGCTCGACGATACCATGGCCAAGACGCCGGAGGCGGTGCACGCGCTGCTCGATCCGGTCTGGGAAAAGGCGGTGGAAAAGGCGGCAAGCGACCGGGCCGAATTGCAGCGGCTGGCGGCGAAGGCCGGCAGCAACGAGAAATTCGCCGCCTGGGACTGGCGCTTCTATCAGGAGAAGCTGCGCGCCGAGAAATTCGCCTTCGACGAGGCCGAGCTGAAGCCATATCTGCAGCTCGACCGCATCATTGACGCTTGTTTCGACGTGGCGACACGATTGTTCGGCATTTCCTTCGAGGAAAAGAAGGGCATTGCCACCTGGCATCCGGACGCACGTGTTTTCGTCGTGAAGAATGCCGACGGCAGCGAGCGCGGCCTGTTCCTCGCCGATTATTTCGCGCGACCCTCGAAGCGCTCCGGCGCCTGGATGAGCGCGCTGAAATCCGGCTACAAGCTTGGCGATGGCTCCAGGCCGGTCATCTACAACATCATGAATTTCGCCAAGCCGCCGGCCGGCGAGGCAGCCTTGCTGTCGGTCGACGAGGCCAAGACCTTGTTCCACGAATTCGGTCACGCGCTGCACGGCATGCTGACCGACGTTACCTGGCCATCGGTCGCTGGCACCTCGGTCAGCCGCGATTTCGTCGAGCTGCCTTCACAACTCTACGAACACTGGCTGACGGTGCCGGCAGTGCTGGAAAAGCATGCGCTGCATGTCAAGACCGGCAAGCCGATGCCAAAGGCGCTGGTCGACAAGATGCTGGCGGCGCGCACCTTCGGCGCCGGCTTCGCCACAGTCGAGTTCACCGCCTCGGCCTTGGTCGACATGGCCTACCATGCGCGGCCGGATGCGCCGGACCAGCCGCTTCGTTTCGAAGCCGAAACGCTCGAAAAGCTCGACATGCCTGACACCATCGCGATGCGTCACCGCACCCCGCATTTCGGCCATATCTTTGCCGACGATGGCTATTCGGCCGGCTATTACTCCTACATGTGGTCGGAAGTTCTCGACGCCGACGCTTTCGCCGCCTTCGAGGAAACAGACGATCCCTTCAACCCGGCGCTGGCCGAGCGGCTGCGGAAGAACATCTACGCCGCCGGCGGCTCGAAGGACCCGGAAGAACTCTACACCGCCTTCCGCGGCAAGATGCCTTCCCCGGAAGCAATGATGGCCAAGCGCGGGCTGGTGTGATGCATGCCCGCTCTTGTAATCGTTCTCTTTCCATCCTGATTGATGTCGGCTGTCATCGCGTCGGGTTGCGCACCGCCTGATCCGGTTTCCGCCGGTCCGGCTCGGCCTCGCTGGCTGCGGCCGCATCGTTGAGGTGACTGCACTTAATGCGGTCTCCATCGTTCCGGCCAAAGGAGCCGCGTTCATTGCGGCGCTACGGGCTGTGCGGGGGTACAACGACAGCTTGCCCGCTATGCTGATCGGCGCTGCCGCATCTGGACCGCGCCTTGCGACGACCGCTACGGAAATAAATCTCTCAGTCGAGCTGTCAGCCCCGCCAACGGAAGGCGGGGCTGGTAAGTTGATTGTCCCGGCAAGCTTTTTTGCCGGGGCGATTGGCCTAGGCAGGCACAAAGCCAAAGTAGGCTTTGTAGGAAGCCCCATCGCCGGAAATCAGGGGCGTTTCCACTTTGAACCCAATCCCGCTGAAGGTGGTATTGTTCGTGCGTGCCGCGAGCAACACCATCTGCTTTGCGGAGATGGTCACTGTCGCGCTCCCGATCCTGTCATCGCCCCAATCGAAGAGATCGCTGATGGCGCCGCCGATCGATGGCATCAAGGATCCCAGGGCCGGGCCGGCTATGGCGGCAATGATAGGTCCCGCTACCGGAATGAGGCCCAAAGCCAGCGTACCGGCCGTATGGACGCCCATGACGATCTTCTGCACCTCGTCCTTGTACTTGTTGGGATCGCCAAAATCATTTTCCATCAGCACCGTACCGATATTGATGCCGTAGGGCTTGCCTCGATAAATTTCCATAAGGTCGGGTCTTGTATCTCCGGCATCAACGTCGCCATAGACCTGGCTGCGCTTGGTGTCGGCGACCTGCGGCGTTGTCACGCTGACGATGACATAGGGTTCATCCGCACTCGACCCCTGATCCCAGTCGGTCTCGCCGAAGCAATGGAGGCCGGTATAGTGGACGACGACATCTCGAAGGTCGACCGCGCCGGTGTCGGGCCACCAGTATATGCCACCGTTTTCAAACAGATTGGCACGGCCACCATCGGCAAATTCGGTCTCGTCGGTCGTGGGATAGCCCAGATATGACTGTTCCCAGCCCAGGCTCTCCCACTTCTTGCGGATGTCACCGTACACCACGTTGGCTCCTGTGTTCGGTGTCCAGTAGATCGAGCCGGCATTGGCAAAATGGTTGTAGCGCCCGACGCCGTCGGGAGTTCCAGTTTCGTCGGTCACCGGATAGCCGAGAACCGAGCGCTCCCAGCCCATTGCTGCCCATTTGCCGCGAATGGCCCCCCAAATCGCTTGAGCACCGGTGTTCGGTGTCCAGTAGATCGAAGCGGTATTGTTGTTGAAGTGATTGTATCGGCCGACGCCGTCGGGAGTTCCGGTTTCGTCGGTGCAGGGAATGCCCCACGCGAGACCGCCAAGCGCAATCCACTTCTTGTAGATTTCGCCATGGATCTCAAAGGCGTCGTGCATGGCATCGTTGTAGCAAATGCATGAGCCGTTCTTGAGATACCAGGCTTTTCCAGTGTCCTTCCTGTCGATCTCGGCGAAGCCGGCGCCTCCAAGGGAGTTGTACTTTTGCTGTATGACAGCTTCGGGCGAGAGGAGCGACCAAGGCCCGATCCTGAGCTGGTCGGCAAATCTTGTGGCTCCAGCGCGGACGGCGCCGGCACGCACTCTCGAAGTTGCTCTGGCAGTATACGGCATGACCTTTTCCTTCCTGTGAGTGTTGGTATCGGGGGCTTCAGGCCTCCGGCGATCGGTTTTGATCGACGGGCTGAGGTTCCCAGACCGCGACTTACGGACGGCTTACAGAGTTCCGAGCTGCGCCAAAGCAATTCCCGGAAAAGTGTGAAACGGTTTTCCCGGGAAAATCGCGTAGCGCTTTCCCTAGGGAATTGCGCAAAAATAAAGAGATAGAGCGGTTCGGCGTTTCCGTGAAACGATGAACCGGTCTAGATGTTTAGTCCCGGCATTTGCTGGAGCGGATTGAGAGTGAAGCGCTCGGGCTGGGAAGCCCATGCCTTGCAGATGAACTC
>NZ_JAMYTD010000051.1:0-42755 GCF_040322255.1 Mesorhizobium sp. M0166
CGAGTTCATCTGCAAGGCATGGGCTTCCCAGCCCGAGCGCTTCACTCTCAATCCGCTCCAGCAAATGCCGGGACTAAACATCTAGGTCTCATCTTGGTCCACTTCAGGAGTTCCTCGGCGGCACCCTCGACATTGTTGCATCCGTAGGTGACCCCCGGTCGGTCGGTCCTGACGTACACCGGCGGGGAGAACCAATGGGTTGCCATGAGGGTACATTGGGCGGCTACGGGTTCTCGTCGGCCGATTGTTGCTTCCGCTGCTCCAACTCTTCCGAAAGCTCCTGCGCCAGCGCGGCAAGCGTCGGCGTCAGAGTTGGTTCACCTACGAACCTCAGGAGCCTGCGTAGCTTCCGACGGTAGTCTTCCGAACTGATCATCCGTCGGAAGCCGCGTTCCTTACGGAGCATTGCAACGGTCACTGAAGGTTCCTTCTGACTCGTTAAACGCCATAGGGCAGCCCGCGTCTGCCATAGTGCTGGCGCTCCAATCAGCCTCCACCTGCTCTCGCCGCTCAAGCTCCTGCAGCAATGCAGCAAGGGACGCCGGCAGTTGCTCGTCGACTTCGAGACCAAGCCTGTTGCGAAGCATCTGACGATGATCTTCTGAGCTGATCAGCCGCTGGAAGGCTGTCGCTACTGTTGGTCGTGCCGGCATAAGGTCGTCCCCAGATTCGGTCTGAAACACTTTCGTTGCGAAAGGGTTCCGAAAGGGAGCGAATAATTTGTTGGGAACCTCTGAGCGGGGGCTCGGGTAACCGACCCATTCGGCCCTAATCAGACGAGCGCAGCACCAACCCCCTCCTCTATGGCAGCAGCCAAGAATGCCTTGCGGCACTCCTCAGGCTCCACCTCGTCGGCAATAACAGCCACGGAAACGCGCACCACGGGGTTCCACTGAGGGCCACGGTTGGTCCGCTCGGAGGGGAGAACCAATGGGATGCCATGATGCCTATCGCTCAGGGGAGAGATACATCTTGGCCTCCTTGGCGGCAGCCTCAAATGCCTTTCGTGTCACGTTGTCGGGCGAATTGAGAAACTGACCCCCTGACGAAATGAAGAACTGACCCCCTCCGTTATGAGAGGAGGCATGGATGACGATTGGGATTTCGGCGATTCCTGCATTGTCGAGAACGATGCAGGGAGAGGAGATGCTTCAGCCTGAAGAGGTGGCAGCGATGCTGCGGCTGCATGAGCTTGGCTGGGGAGCGAAGCGGCTGGCGAAGGAATTCGGGTGCGCGCGCAACACGTGCGTCGGTATCTGCGCGAAGGCGGGACTGTTCCGTTTCGCAAGCCTGTGCGGCGGAGCGCGTTTGACGGGCTAGACGATTGGCTGCGGGAGCGCTTCTTCCGCCATGGTGGCAACGCCGATGTGGTGCGCCAGGAACTGGAGAGCGAACATGGGATCGTCATAGGGCTTCGGTCGGTGGAGCTTCGGGTGCAGGGTTGGCGTCGGGAGTTGAGGGTGCAGAAGCGCGCGACGGTTCGGTTTGAGACGGCGCCGGGACATCAGATGCAGATCGACTTTGGCGACACGCGGGCGTGGATCGGCGGCGAGCGTGTTCGGGTGCACCTGTTTGTGGCAACGCTGGGTTACTCGCGTCGGCTGCATATCCGCCCCTCGCTTCGGGAGCGCCAGGCGGACTGGTTGGAGGGGATGGAAGGAGCCTTCCTTCGCTTCGGTGGGGTTCCAACGGAAGTGCTGTTCGATAATCCGAAAGCGCTGGTCGAACATCACGATGCGGCGACGCGGGAGGTGCGGTTCAATGTGCGGCTGCACGCCTTTGCCCGCTACTGGGGATTTACGCCACGGGCTTGTGCGCCCTACCGGGCGCGTACGAAGGGGAAGGACGAACGCGGGGTCGGCTACGTCAAGCACAATGCGATTGCCGGCCGCCGGTTCGAGAACTGGGCGGCGTTCGAGGCGCATCTGGACCGGTGGACGCGCGAGATTGCCGATCAGCGTGTGCATGGCACGACCGGGGTGGCTCCTGCAGAACGCTTTGCCGAAGAAGCCATGGCGCTTCGCCCTCTGGGCGGACGCGCGCCGTTCGGGCAATTGCGGGATCTCGTGCGCAAGGTCCAGCAGACTGCGCAATCGACCTGGACACGAACAGTTACTCGGTTCCCTGGCGGCTGATCGGGGAGAGCGTCCAGGTCGTGGTGCTGGGCGGCCGCGTTATCGTGCGTCATGCGGGCGAGGTGGTGGCGGATCATGCCTTGTGCCGCGGACGTCGCCAACGGATTGTCGAGCGCGCGCATCTTGCCGGCGTTGTCGGCGCTGCTGCGCCGGTGCAATCGGCGCCGGCGGATATTGTTGCGCCTTCCGCTCTGTTGCGGCCGCTGGCCGAATATGAGGCACTGGTGGGAGGCAGCTGGTGATGACGACGGTCGATCACGAGATGCTGGTGGCTCAGCTCGACCGGCTGAAGCTGACCGCGATCCGGGACCAGCTCGATACGCTCCTGGACGAAGCGGCGCGTTCGCAAATGACCTTGCGCGAGGCTTTGGCCTTCCTGGTGACGCGCGAGATCGCGCGGCGCGACGAGCGGCGCATCTCCATGGCAGGCAAGATCGCGCAGTTCCCGTTTGTGCGCGAACTCGAGGGCTTCGACTTCGACGCGCAGCCGTCGCTGGATCAGCGCCAAGTCCGGGAGCTGGCGACCTGCCGCTGGATTGCCCATGGCGACACGGTCCTGTTCCTTGGACCTCCGGGTACGGGCAAAACACATCTGGCGGTGGCTCTCGGGCGCGAGGCGATCCGGCAGAACCATAGCGTCCAGTTCGTCACGGCGGCCACGCTCGTGGCGATGCTGGCCAAGGCCCATGACGACGGTTCACTCGAAAAGCAACTGACGACCCTGTCGCGGCCGAAACTGCTGATCATCGACGAGCTCGGCTATCTCCCGTTCGAAGCCAATGCCGCACACCTGTTCTTCCAGCTGGTGTCGCGGCGTTATGAGCGGGGATCGATCCTGATCACCTCCAACCGCTCGGTGGGCGAATGGGGCAGCGTGTTTGGCGATCCCGTGGTGGCAACGGCGATCCTTGATCGCCTGCTTCATCATTCGACAGTGATAACCATCCGTGGCGACAGCTACCGGCTTCGCGAAAAGCGTCGTTCCGGCCTATTGCAGAAGCCCGGAACGACGCTCGGCACCAACGAAACCGCAAAACAATGAGGAGGTCAAATCCTCAGTTCGCCCAGGGGGTCAAATCCTCACTTCGCTTGACACACGTGAGGGTCAATCGGATCGCCCTCCAAGGCTGACAGGCAGAGGGTCACCGCCTTGTGCCAGCGAGGTCCTCTCCGGGTCCACGTCTTTAGCTGCTCGAGGGCTGCCCTCACATTGTTGCAGCTATGCCTGTCACCGGCTTCAGTCCTTACGAACACCGGCGGGAACCAATGGGTTGCCATGAGGGCAATTTAGGGCGGCTATGGACCTTGGCGAGCCAGCGATTCTCCGCCATCAAACCCCAAGGCACAGCCCGGCGCCTGCCCTTGCAAAGTTTCCGAAAGGGATCGAATAATTTGCAAGAAGTGCTAAGTGGGGGGCTCGAGTATCTGGGCCTGTTGGCGCTAATCAGACGAGCGTCGCACCACCCCCTCCTCTTCGGCCGCAGCCAGGAATGCCTTCCGGGCCTCCTCAGGTTCCATCTCGTCGGCAAGCACGGCGACGCATACGTGAACCGCGAGATTCCACTGAGGGCCACGGTTGGTCCACATTAAGAGTTCCTTGGCTGCTGCCACTGCGTTGTTGACGTGGTGCGTCGTATTGCGACCCTCAGTCCTGACTGGGACCGGAGGAGAGAACCAATGGGTTGCCATAGGGCCACTCCTTGCCGCCCGTGTAAGGCCCCTAAGCAACTTTTGCTCGTCCGTCAGCATTCGTTTTAATGATAAACTAAGCAGCATTCGAAGGTATCTGCTGGCGGCATCCGACCTCTGCTTAGTTCTCTCGACTTCAACCATCTTTGTACCTGGTTCTCTCGACTTCAACCATCTTTGTACCTAAACCGGTTCCGTATAATGTCGGGAACTAAGGAAAGATCAACAGACGTTTGGTATGGGAGCGTGGGCCAGGGAATGTTGGTAGAAATTTCTGAGCGGATGATCGGATAACTGGCTCGCGCGATGACCCCCGGTACCCCCTTCGTTTCCCTCACTGCGCAGCCACCGTCCTCAACAGTCGGCCATGAGGCGCTCTGGGGGCGGTTGTGGTACCCGTTGGGGCCACAAAAACGCCTGAGGGATCGAGCAGGGTAAGCTTAGTCAGAAGGTCCGAAACAAACAGCCCTACTGCATCTATTGCGGTGGGGCGACGTTGGGCAACGACATCGATCATGTCCCGCCCACTGTTGCTGCGGGGAAAGTCCATACCGGCGTGCCACAGCACAAACCGTCTCGCCCGCCTCGTAGCTCTCCGCCGCTATCCGGGCCTTCTCCTCCGGCGGCCACTCACGCCGCCGACCCGAACCAGTGAAGATCTCCAGCCGACGGACCGGCTCCTCGTCCTTGGACTTAAGCGTAAACTCTGAAATCGTCATATGTCGAAGCCCTCAAAGGCCTCGAACATCGTCCCTTACATCCACGCGCGAAAGGTGCCGCCGGGACACGATCACAGCGCTTACACACTTTCGACGGCCATTTACTTTTGAGCTAGCGCTAAGGGTTGGTCGAATCTACCGTGAGTGGTCGGTTTGGAGAGTGTCGTGCCAGCTACACGTTTCAGAAAGCCTGTCGTCGTTCAGCCCGGCCGGATCGATCGTGACAGAGTCGTTGCCTCCGTATCGGACGCTGCCGAAATCTTGCTTAGGGAATGGCCTCAGCCAACAAGCAAGTCGCGGCTCACTGCCATCAAAGCGTGCCTTGCTGTCATCCGCGGAGAAAAGCCACCAAGGATAGCGCGCCAGGCATTTCTAAACGCTGCCAAAGAGGCCAAAATACTCCTCGGTGAAGAGATCTAAGCACCGTTCGCGTGAATCGGTGAATCGCGGAGCGGTGCCGGGATCAACGACTTTGTGCCCGGCGCTGGCAGCGGATAGTGGCTGCACTGCACTGCATATTCGATGTTAATATCTTTGCTGCGCAGAATAATTCGCCAGTCCCGCCGAGCGATCGGGCCGGGTGAAGAACACTGCCCTCGCGACTTGGTGTCCACGATAGCTGCGCATCCGCCCGAAACCTCCCAGTCAGTTCACGCCCAAATAATGTCGGAGGATCCGACTCGGCGGTCAGCTTTGACTGTCCCCATAACATGCGTCTGCCCCGGCAAGCGCTTCGGTACGCCGAGCTTTGTCCAGCGCGCCAAGCCTTCGAACCGCTGCATAGAACCGTGGATAGTCGCCCGAACACAAGTCGAACAATTGGAGAAAGGCCGGCACCCTATCGCTGTAGACAGAAGTCGCGGCGAGCTTTGCGTTATTGATCGGAGCATCGAACCAGGCGTCATATCCGCGGTATCCACCCCAGCGCTTGTCGCGCATCTGACGGTAGCGCGTCCTCAGCCGTTCGATCGCGGCCGTCTTTGCGGCCCGCTTCTGCTCAGAAGTGCCATTGTCGTGATAGACATGCCCCAGCTCGTCCCTGGTCCGCGACACCAGCGCGAGAAATTCAGCTCTGCGCCTCCGGTCGGCTTCGTAACGGCGCAATCCGGCAGTATCGCCAGTCGCGCGCAGCCATTTTCTCACACCCGTTGTTTCGACAGCGACCGCGAACGCCTCGTTGAACGCGGAATCGTTATGCACGTAGACGCGCTGGTGGGCCAGCTCATGGAATACCAGCCCTGCGAGATACGTTCCATCTTGGGTGAGCATCGTGCTTAGCAGCGGGTCACTCGACCAGCCAAGCGTGGAATATGCAGTGATGCCCGTTACATAGACGTCGAGGCCCTGTCTTTGAAGTTCTGCGGCGGTTTCAGTCGCAGACTCCTCGGAGAAATATCCCCGGTAGGGAACACAGCCGAAAACCGGAAAGCACCATGTTCGTGGTGTCAGCGAGAATTCCGGCGCGGCGAAGACGGCCCATGTCACAGAGTCGCGACCAACATCAACATAGCTGCGGTAGCTGTTGTTGTCGGGCAGCGCCAGTTCATCGATAGCAAACTGTCGTATGGCGTTTGCCGATGCCATTTGGGCGCGCAATATCTCAGGGGTCGAAGGATCGTTGATCAGTTTTCCGACGTCTTGGCGCGCCGTCATGATCTGCACATGGCCCTGCAAAGATTGCGCGTAGTAGGAGATACTGGTGCAACTGGCCACGCCCGGCGTCAGGATAATCGCAGCAACCAATCGAACGAATGCACGCATCACGGTTTTGCTCTCACGTCCCGATAGCGCAATTTCGGGGTTGCCTCCGGCCACGAACAGTCGGACGAATTTTGATGTGTAGGTTAGACCTTCGTCCTCCGCAAGATTGGCCAATGCGATGACTCGCTGCTGAATTGCCAGCCCGCGCGCGATGAGCGCGAAGGTGTCAGGTGCAGCGATGAAGCTCGCGGTAAACGCGCAGAGCGTTTCAGCTTCCAGGGGACACCACCGGCGCCTCCAGTGGGATCGGGCGGGCGGCTGCAGGCGCATTCGCGGCAAAGGATTGTGACGTGTTCTCGTGACGCGTGAGCCGGCGCGTGCCGAGTGGGCGGCGTCCGGACTGCTCGTAACTCGGAGCGCGCGTGTTCTCCGGGCACCGATCCTACAAATCGCTCTGAAGTCGAGCGCATGGGCGATACCATCGTCGCGGAATTCGGGCGGATCGACGTTTGGGTGAGTTGCGCCGCAATACTCCTTCTCGACCGCCGAGGGGCGTCCGGGGCGTGTTTGCAGCCACCTGCTCAAAGCCGCGACGTGAGCCAGCCTCCGGCCTGCTCTGTTCGATGGCAATCGTTCAGCTTGCTGCCGCCGACCGCTTGAAAACGATGGTCACCTTCGTCCCTTTGTTGGCGCTGGACTCGACGGCTAACTGCGCCTTGGCGTTCTCGGTCAGCGATCGCGCGATCAGCGCTCCGAGCTTGCCTGGCTTGGGCCACATCTCGCCTTCCGGCAGGCCGATTCCATCGTCCGCCACTATAACCCGGCAGCCGTCGCCATCGACGATGCTGTGCAGCGTTATCGTGCCGCCATCGCGGCCGCGGAACGCATGCTTAAGTGAATTGGTCAGCAATTCATTTACGACCAGTCCCGCCGGCATGGCGACGTTTATTGACACCGGATATGTATCCACCTTCATATCCAGCCGGATCCCCTCGACTGCGTGCGAGCTCATGACCGCGGACGCGATCTGGCTGAGATACACACCAAGGTCGACCTCCTCCTTCGGCTCGTCGGCCGTTAGCGTCTGGTACAGGATCGCCAAAGCGTCGACGCGACCGGCGAGCCGCTCAAACCGTTTCCGGTCGGCCTCGGTAGCGTTGCGGCTTTCCAGCCGGATAAGTGCAGTGATCATCTGGAGGTTGTTCTTCACCCTGTGCTGCAGTTCGCGAAGCAGTGTGTCTTTGTCGCTGACACGTTCCTCGGCCGAGCGCTGATCTCCCGCCTCGCCGTGAGCCGATACGTCGACCAGGGCCACCAGTCGGAAACAGCCCTTGCCGTTGTCGTCCTCTATCTCGTTGGAATAAACGTCGACGATCGCGGGTCTATCTTCGCTGCGCTCCAGCCTGAAGGTGCCGACCAAATCGGATCCCTCGACCACAGCCTCGGCTAGCGCCCTGTCCTTTTGCTGATGGAGGCCTGTGCCTAAAAGGGCGGGCCAGTTTTTTCGGGTGAGCCTGGCGGCTGTCAGGCCTGACAGTTTCTCGAATTCCGGATTGGCGTAGACCACGCGCTCTTCACCGGTAAGGTCCGAAACAGCTATGGCGATCGGCACCTGGTCCAGGAATTTCTTGAACTGTTCGCTTTCGAGTGCTGTTGCAAGGTCAGGTGTATCAAGCAACTGCTCGACCGCCTCACCCTTCTTTGAATCCGATGTCATTTGCGAGCCTGTTCTGTGCGGATGATATCAACAATGCGGCGCGCCTGCCATCGCCAAAACTGGAGCTGCATCTCACGTTTTGCATCGCGCATCTGACAACCAGCCCTGCATCGCGTAGCGGCCGCATGTCTAAATTGCGACCGGCCGAAGGAGAGCGGCAAGGACCGGCTGCGATCCAGGTGCCTGGAACGTTGAGGCGGCGGGTCAAGTGGGTACGCTGCGGAAGATCAGGAGAGCGGGCATTCAGGGAGGAGTGAAGTTCGCGTGCCGGCCTCGCCCATACGCGACACTGTCGACCGCATGACCGCGTGCGCCCTGAGAGGGCAATGCATCGCTCCAGCGGTAGTTCAGGCCATTAGCTGCCTATCTGCGGCAAGCCTATCGGTCGCGAATGTTGAGACGACTATTGCCGATGCGCCAATGTCAAGCTCGTCATGGCCAACGGTGTGACCGGAAGCGCTCGCTTATGGCTGTGCTGGAATGCACATGAAGTATGCGCCTGCGCGCCGCTTCGTTGATCTCCCGGCCTTCTAGGAAGTCATCAATCTGATCGTATGTGAGACCATATGCATCTTCGTCAGGCCGCGGCGCCGACTGGACGAGCAAATATACCGGCCTCGTCGAAGCCGCGAGGGAGCTCGAGGTCAGGAACGCGATCTTCGAGGGCGAGGCGGTCGTCACCAATGATGCCGGCCTGCCCGATTTCGACGCGTTGCAGAAGGCCGTCCACAGCGATCCCTCCGCCATGATCCTCGGCGCCTTCGATATCATGCATCTCGACGGCTACGATCCAGGCGGGTATCGAGGGGATCGTTTCCAAGCTCGCAGCGGTCCGACTTCGAATTGGCTGAAGACCAGGAGCTTCATATTCAAGTTCTGCTTGGCGTCGAACGAGAGCCCGGCAAGGCCGCATTCGCCTTGCTGGCGCAGCCCGACACCGGAAAAATATGTCGGCTCGGCCTTTATCAGCCTGGGGCGCGACATGAACGAACGCGGAAACGGGCAAAGGACCATGCCGGCCCGCCTCCGGAGGGCATCAAGAAGCGACCGGCGACCCAGTGGGTTGAGCCTGGCGTGAAATTGCGGATCAAGCACCTTCGTGGTGAGCACAAATACATACGCCACGCTTCTCTGCTGGGCTTCGGCGACGAGGGCTAGACTAGGCTAGTCACGGATACATCCTCGAGCAGGGTCGACTTATCCAAGCCTTGTGTCGGCTCAGGCGGCCATTCACCATTCGGCGTCATCTCGTTGACTGTCTCGGGTAGATCCCGCGCAATCTTTCTGATTAGCTCCTCGCGCGAAAGACCCGTGTGCATTAAAATGGACGTGAGTGTACCTTCGTCCATTGCCGCTTCGACGTCCCTTGGCTCGATTGGTTGGTTTGGCCCGCGGCCAACCCACGAGTCGACCTTCGATCCTGCCCCCACCTCCCTGAAGCGGTCGAGGATCTCACCAAGGTCAGCCCTCGACACGCCATTCGTTATCTGAGCCAGAATTCTGCGTTGCGGGTCGTTTGGGTTAAGATACCCTGCTCCCGGAATCAATTCACGGAGCTTGTCGCGATTTTGGTATGCCAGAACGCCAAGGATGGCGATCGCCAATCTTCCCAGATTTGCCATTCGGTCTCCTCCACGGTTGAGCGAATCGAAGCCAAGTCTTGGCGAATGCCGACGCGTGTGGGCTGGTCCGGCGGAGAGGACGCGTCCTTGGGGGTACTCGTTTTCCATCGGACGTTCTCCTGACGCCGAACTTCGGGGCGCTTGGCCGCAGTCGCCCTGCGCCGATCAAACGACCTAACCGGCGCTTCTCGGGTTTGTTCCGCTTGTCAGAGTTTGTCGGCGACGATGGGGCGCGCGATCGGACGGGTAACTCTACCGGCTCGAGAGGTGGAGTCTGCGCAACTTGACCATATTCAGAACGACGGCGGCTCGGTTAGTCTCAGCCATCTTGGACTGCCGCCGGCTCGCGCACAAATTTCAATTTCGGCGGGACGGCGAATACCCTGAACCGCTCAGCCAGGCTGTCAAGAGCGTGACGCATTCCCACTCCCGCAGCAGCCGCACCGTGTCCACTGATGACTATCTGCGGGTTCAGGGCAGCCAAGTGCTTCACGGATCTTTCCGCCGCATCCCAGTCCGGCGTGAAGTAGCGCGGCGGACCGTGCATCTCGAGACCCTGGACGGCGACCTCATAGACTGACTCCTGACCGGTGGTGATGAAAGCGTCCCCTACGATCAGCGAACGGTCCTTCTCGCGCCAGAGCGAGATATGCCCAGGGGCGTGCCCGGGTGTGTGTAACCATCGCCATCCGGGCATTCCGGGGATCGATCCGTCGGCAGGTAAGAGTTCCAAACGGTTGCCAAGGTCAATTGGCCCGCGTGGAAAAAGCGGCGACAGCAGCGCCATCAGTCCACCCCCGACCCAGGGATCGGGTGGCGGATAGGATGCGGTTCCGTCCAAATACGGGCGCTCGAGTGGATGCGCGAAGACAGGCACGTCCCATTTATTTGCGAGGTCTAGAACCGTTCCCACATGGTCGAAATGGCCGTGGGTCAGGATGATCGCGGCCGGCCGTGCGTTCGTGCCAAACCGCCTTTCCGCGACCGCAAGAATGCTGCTGCGCGACGTCGGCAACCCCGTATCGATCAGCACCCAGTTCCGATCTCCGCTGCCCGGTGCGCCGAAGAACACGACATTGACGATTGCTAGCCGCAAATAACCCAGGTCCGGTGCGATGCTCCAAGCGCCGTCGCCACGATCCTCACGTCTGGCGTGGTCGATCTCGGAAAGTCGAATCTGAACGGTCATGTGATCCCGTGCCTCTGTTGCTGAGCAGCCGCCGATCGGCGGCGGTGGTACATCGCCCCGAACTTGGCACGGCCCTCCTTGTTCCTCGTTCGCCAGGCAGCTCCGGACAGTCGATCACCGGAGTCGACCAATCGGTTCGGCATTACCCGGCCACGCAAGGACGAGCTGGACTGAGCAACGAAGATGGCGCGCGCCCGATTGGATGCGGTATTTCGCCAACGTACGCGGCGGGCCTGCGGGCGGCACTGCTGGTCACGGCTGCGCGACGATCACGATTCAAATCCGCCGCCGGAATCCCCACGCAGGATTGGGTTCCGAACCACGATCATTGCGGCGGAGCGCACGCGGTTCGGTCTCGCCGCTGCAATGCCCTCAAGCGCAGAGGTTCCTCAACTGATGCTCGGCTGGCGGCAACTTGCTCGCCAGCCGAGCCGATGCCATCAACAACCCTGGTCGGTCTTTTTCACCTGACTTGGCGCGGCGGTGTTGGCTGTCGTGTCCTGCTGACCAGGCGGCGCCTGCTGAGCGCTGCCAGTCTGCTGGCCGGTCGCGCAGTCTCTGGCCGAGTTCTGATTTGTGGTGCCGCCGGTGGTGATCGTGTCGGTGCCCTGATCGCCGAGCATGTTGGTCCCGCTGCTCGTCGTGCCGGTGCCCTGATCCGTCGTGCTGGGCATGGTTGTCGTGCTCGAGGTTCCGTTGGATGGGCTTCCGCTCGAAGTTCCGCTCGTCGTCTGGGCAAAGGAAAGCCCGGCCGACACCGCCAGTACGGCCGAAGCCAAAAGGATGCGTCTCCCGTCTGAATGCGCGGGATGCGCTGGCACATCCAACAGGCAGACAGAAAGACTGTTCCCCGAAGAAGCTCAATTTTTGTAACTCCGGTCGACGGGCTCTATTGCGCCGGGAACACGGATCAGTCCGTCGCTCATTGTTAGTTTCTCTGCCCAGATTTGTTGAAAACATTCCACAGCCGGGCTTGACGATCAAGGAAAATGTTCCCTCTATGTTCTCATGACGCACGAACCAATCGACACGCTGGGCAAGGCGACCCGGCACAATATGCTCGTCAAGGCTGAAATGCAGCTGCGGCAACGTCCGCGACTGCCGTTCCGCGGACCTGGTGGCGTCGATCCACTAACGCTGAGGTTCAACTGCAGCCGCTGCAAGCCGACGGTCAATCTCGCGAAGCTGCGTACGGACGCTCAGCTGTTCGATAATGTCGAAGAGCTGCGCTGGCACGGCCCGACCAAAGCGTTTGAGACGTGCGTGATCCGGCTAAATGACGCCCGGCTCCTCGCACGTGCGCTCAAGGCTGGCCGCAACTGACTAAAGCAATAGGTAGAACCCTGTCCCGACCTTATCGGGTGGCGAATCCGATGACATAACTTACGGCGACAACGCATTTCAGCGAACCGCATCGTGTGTATCCATCCCCGCCGGTTCCGGTAACATCGAGGTCGAGGTCTGACATCTTGGAGATTGGCCAGGGGAACGGCCGCAATTCGTGGCTCGCTTCTGTCTGTCTTCAGGCCGCAAGCGTCTAGTCATCTGCATTGAGGCCGCGGGCTGTCAAGCACCGCACTACAAGGAGTTGACGCTCTGAGAAATGTAGACGTGTCGCACCATCCTTGTTGGTGCAGCATGCCGGGCTTACTGCCTTTCGAGCGCTTGTGTAACCAAATCACCGGCTCGGCGTTTCGTTCAGCGCCGTTGCAATGCCCACCCACTAACGCAACTTACAAGCACGAGCGAACCCATTACCTCTGTCAGGAGCATAGACTGGCAATTTGATGAGTCGCAATTTTCTGGTGATCGAACCTGAGGAAGGCATTGCCGTGCTCAAGGGGCTTGCCTCCTCGGCGCGGATCTCGATGCTGAAACTGCTGCATGAAAAGGGGCCGATGAATATCAACGAAATCGCCGCCGTGCTGTCGCTGCCGCAGTCGACCGTCTCGACCAACATCCAGGTGCTGGAGGATGCGGGGCTGATCCGCACCGAGAACCAGAAAGCGAAGAAAGGCAACCAGAAAATCTGCTATCCGACCGCCGAAAAAGTGCTCGTCGTGTTCAAGGGTGAGTATCGTAAGGTCAAGAACGACGCGATCGAAGTGTCGATGCCGGTCGGGCTTTACACCGGCTTCGAGGTTACCGCGCCCTGCGGCCTTTGTTCGCCGGACGGCATCATCGGTCTGCTCGATGTTCCCAACACTTTCCTTGATCCGGACCGCATGAAAGCCGGTTTGCTGTGGTTCACGCGCGGTTTTGTCGAATACCAGTTCCCCAACAATGCCAAGCTCGCCAATGCCGAGATCACCGAACTCGAAGTGGCGATAGAGCTGTCCTCGGAAGTGCCGGGCACCAGCGCCGATTGGCCCTCGGACATTACGCTGACAATCAATGGCGTCGATGTCGGCACCTGGACATCGCCAGGGGATTTCGGCGACAAGCGCGGCGTCTTCACGCCCTCCTGGTGGAAGCTCAAGGGCTCGCAATACGGCAAGTTGAAGAACTGGCGAATTGCCAATGACGGCACCTACATCGACGGCCTCAGGATTTCCGAAACCGGCCTCGCCGCACTCGATCTGAAGAGCCATCATTCAATCCGCGTCCGTATCGGTGTCAAGGACGACGCCAAGCGCCCCGGCGGGATCAACATTTTCGGCAAGGGCTTTGGAAATTACGATCAGGACATCCTGCTCAGGATCAAAACCGCCTGAGTCGACTGGCGGTGTTGCTCCGCAATTAAACCGTTGCCGATTTGCGGCTAGCAACGTCGTCTATGAGGCCACCAGCTTGCCTGACGTGCATAGATGCCGTTGCAAGGTTCGCCCACTGGCTGGCTTTCGCCTGCTACCCTCAAATCACCGGTACAAAGCGATCCGTCCACCAACCGCCAGAGCGTTTCATCGTCCGTTCCGGCAAATGCCGGAACTTAAACATCTAGGCAACTCTCGAAAGTATGTGCCGATCCAGGTCGCACTTTGCTAACCCGAACCGCCAGCGGTGGTTCGTCGCCTCACGCCTGCTCTGATAGAACAAGGTCAGTTGCCGGCCGTCGATCATCACGGTCGAATGGCCATTCTCGCCGGGCTCACCAGGGTCGAGAACGGGGCCGACGGAAACGTAGGGGCCCTTGACGTCATCGGCGATGGCGAAGAAAACGCGCTGCCGGCTGCCGCGCGGACCTTCGGGGAGGAAGCAGGTGGCGTTGAGAAGCACACGACCGTCTGGCAGCTCGACGAGCTGGGCGCCTTCGATCCCCCATTCGTAATCCGGATGCTCGCGCGCATTGTGATGCGGCACGTCGAGATGATCGAGTATCTTGCCGAGACGTTTCCATGGCCCAAACCAGGAATCGGATTGGCTGCGCGCCAGAAAGACATCCGGCTGAGGCACCCTGGTGAATGTGGGCATGCCTGAATAGACGATGTAGCGCTTGCCGCCGATGATTGCCGGATGGGGATCGTAGATGCCGTCCTCATCGGTGTCGGGCAGCGACAATATCGCCGGATTGAGCACCACCCAATGAAAGCCGTCATTGGAGACCGCATGCTCGCAACGTCCGCCGGACTTCATGAATTCGGTCTGGATGAACATATGGAAGACGCCGCACTCATGAATGACGCCGGGTGCCGCAACGCCCGATCCGGTTATCGGCAAGACGATCGGCTCGTGCTCTATCCAGGGTCCATAGAGATCCGGTGCCGTGGCATGGAGTATTTTCCAGCTTTCGGTCGTGACCGTGCCGCTTGAGCCGAAGACGTGCCAGAGCGTGCCGTCGAAGACGGGACAGGGGTCCTTCAGGTCATCCACGACCTGCGGGTGAAACAACGGAAAGACGTTGGTTTCAAAGTCGATCTTCATTCGCCAACCATTCCTCGATTCCTCGGGCGCTCCATTCAAATGAACCACCTGCGCGACTCACATGAATCGATTCGCAGGCGTATTTATAGCTCCGCCGATGAACGGTTGTTGAACGATTGAAGGATTTCAACCGTTCTGTGGCAAAGGGCCACATTTGGGGAGCCCGACCTGACGCGATGGGCCTCATGATCTGAATCGAACGGGGGTCGCCTCGCCCGTTCTTTTATCGAGCCATCGCAAGTGGAGCAGGACAGCTGGACTCGCCTAAACAGTTTGCAGCTGTGGAACAACTTACTGGGATGGAAGTTATATGCAAGGCTGCGAACGTTGATGTCGAAGCTACCTTGATTAACATTTGTTAATCGAGGCGATTTCCAGCTATAACCAAGGATAATTTACATGGAAATGGCGGCGGGCCGGCGCAAAACACCAAAAATCCCTGTACAATCGTCTATTTTACTCTGCTTTTCCCACCTCCGATGGAACTTCGTATATCAAAGACCACAACACATTCTAACCCTCGCATCAAAACAGCAGCAGCTAATTTACTTCGAAGAGCCGATCTTTGAAGAGAGGCGCCATCCTTCGATGCGGGTGAACGATATTTCACCTACGATCAGAATTTTGACGCCGCTTATCCCAGTTGGCACTTCCGCGGCCAGGGCAGACGCGGTTCAGCGCAGGTTCGTCGATCAGATCGTCGCCTCTACGCCGCATGACCGATTGACGGCCTGGTATTATACGCCCATGGCGCTGCGTTTCAGCGATCATCTCGCCTGTGACGTCTGCGTCTACGACTGCATGGATGAACTCTCCGCGTTCAAAGATGCTCCCGCAGAGTTGACACAGTTGGAAAAGGCGCTGTTGCAACGCGCCGATCTCGTCTTCACGGGCGGGCAGAGCCTCTACGAGGCCAAGCGCAGCCTGCATCGGTCGATCTTTCCCTTCCCGAGCAGCATCGACGTTGCCCATTTCCATCGGGCGAGAGAGCCAGGTGACGACCCGCTCGACCAGGCCGACATACCTCACCCGAGGGTGGGGTATTTCGGGGTCATCGACGAACGGCTCGACGTCGAACTGATCGCGCAGGCGGCTGCGGCAATGCCGGACGTGCATTTCGTCATGCTTGGCCCTGTCGTCAAAATCGATCCGGCGAGCCTTCCCACGGCAGGTAACCTGCATTGGCTGGGCGGCAAGTCCTATGCAGACCTGCCGAGCTATCTCCGGCATTGGAGTGCCGGCTGGATGCCGTTCGCGCTCAACGAAGCGACCCGCTACATCAGCCCGACCAAGACTCCCGAGTTCCTGGCGGCAGGACTGCCGGTGGTTTCAACGGCGATCGTCGACGTCGTGCGTACCTACGGCGCCGAAGGCCTTGTCGAGATTGTCGACGCGGAGGATATCGAGGCCAAGCTTCGGTCCATTCTGGCGCGCCCCCGCGATTTCCTCGTGACCAAGGCCGACGCCTACCTTGCCGACATGTCCTGGGAGAAGACTTGGAACGCGATGTCTGCCCACATCCAGCGTGCCCAAGCGATGAAGAGCGTGGTGCCGTTCCTGAGGAGGGCGTGAGCGTGTTCGATTGGCTGATCGTCGGGGCCGGGTTCGCCGGCAGCGTGCTGGCCGAGCGCATCGCATCACAACGCCAGGAAAGTGTCCTCATAATAGATCGACGAAATCACGTCGGCGGCAACGCCTATGACTGCTACGACGAGGCGGGAATCCTGATTCACCGTTACGGGCCGCACATCTTCCACACCAACGCCCAATCGATTGTCGACTACCTGTCGCAATTCACGGAATGGCGGCCTTACGAACATCGGGTGCTGTCGCTCGTCGATGGAAAGCTGCTGCCGATACCGATCAATCTCGACACAATAAACCGTCTCTACGGCCTTGAGTTGACATCCGAGCAGTTGCAGGACTTCTTCGCTTGCCGGCGGGAAACGGTGGAAGAAATCCGCACCGCCGAAGACGTCGTGGTGAGCACTGTAGGCAGAGAGCTCTACGAGAAGTTCTTTCGCGGCTATACGAGGAAGCAGTGGGGTGTCGACCCTTCCCAGTTGAGCAAATCGGTGACAGCGCGAGTCCCGACCCGGACCGATCGGGATGATCGCTATTTTGGCGACAGCTTCCAGAACATGCCGGCAGGCGGGTATACGCGCATGTTCCAGCGCATGCTGGATAACCCCAAGATCAAGATCATGCTGCAGACCGACTATCGCGAAATTCGCGACAAGATTCCCTTTCAGCGGATGATCTACACCGGGCCGATCGACGAGTATTTCGACTGGAAGCTTGGTCGCTTGCCCTACCGCTCGCTGCGCTTTGAGCACATGACGCTTGATTGTGAGCAGTTTCAGCCGGTCGCCGTCGTCAACTATCCGCAGACGGAAAAATACACACGGATCACCGAGTACAAGCATCTGACCGGTCAACAGAGCCCGAAGACCAGCCTCACCTACGAATACCCCACGGACATCGGAGATCCTTATTACCCGGTGCCGCGGGCCGAAAACGAGTCGTTGTACAAGCGCTATGAAGCCTTGGCCGCGGCCTGCCCGGAGGTCTGGTTCGTCGGACGTCTGGCAACATATCGCTACTACAATATGGATCAGGTCGTAGGCCAGGCATTGGCTACGTTCGGACGCATTCAGGCGCGCCTTGCCGGCAACGGGATGCTCGTCACGCCGACGCGGCGCGAGGCGGCCGAGTGAATGATGCGCCGGGCTGACCGGCGTTCGGGCGACCCACGGCCAAAGAGGCCAAGGATCCTTCTCGGCGAACAGCTTTAGCTGTGCTGTTGATGCAGCTGAACGCGCGCTGTTCTGATCAGCGAGGCTATGGCGCGCTTGCGTGTTTTTCAAAGGCCACGAACAATTGGCGCTGGCGCTCCAACTCGTCCGCAAGTGGCTTGCGAAGAGTGCGCGAGCCGTCCGCATGGATGGTGGAGAACAAGCCGACTTCGGCGTGGCGCGAATTGTCCCAACCTGGGTAGGCTGTCACGGGATAAAGGCATATACCCTGGACAGGTGCACCGAGGCTGGTCGCGTCGCGCACTTCGTCGCAAACGTAGTGAAGCCAGGCCGGCCGACCGGATCCTTCGGCGCCGGTCTCGGCGATGAATATCGGCTTGTTGTATCGATCGGCGACCTCGACCAGCATTTCCGAAAGTGCACGGTATTCGTGGTGCCCCATCGGTATCGTTGGGCCATTCAAGTACCATTGGTTGTGCGGATAGAAGTTGAGGCCGATCACGTCTACAACGTCCTCGCTGCCGCCCAACTCCGGCTCTACGCACCCTGTCAGCATGTCATATGCCTCGAATTGCCCTTGACGAGCATTTTCGGCGCTCCGCCGCTCGGGGCGAGTACGGTCACGAGGAGCAATATGAATCAGCGGTTCGGCCCAGATGAACCTGCATCCGGGTTCGGCCTCCCGCATCGCCCTCACGCCGGCGACCGCAGCTTTGACAAGGTGTCGTTTGAACCATCCACGCTTGTTCGGCCCGACGGGGGGGAAATAGCCGACCTCCACCGCCCATGCGAAAAACGAAATCTCGTTGATCGGGCACACCAGGGGAGCCACGCCACTAACGGAGCGATGAACCCGAACAGCTTCCGCAGCGAAACGGACGTAGGCGTCGATAAACCCCGGGCTACCTTGGTCGATGTGGTCTGGCGAGCCATAGTGGAAGATATCCCAGATAATCTGCACCTCGGCCGCCTGGGCTGCTTCGATCGCCGACGTCCAACTCGACCAGTCGAAGACTCCGGGCGCTGTCTCGATAAGGTGCCAGCGCAAGCCGTCGCGGATCGTGCGAAGGCCAAGCTCGGCGCAACGGCGATAGTCGCCTTGTGCATGGATATCGTGTGAGGTCGCGCGGATCAGATCAAGACGAGCTCCGTCGGCGCGCCTGTGGGAGGAACACTCGAAACCAGCCATGAAAAAACTGTCGAACCCGGAAGAGCCTGCCGTGGGCCGACGAGCGGTATTCTCGTTCATACAACCATCCCGTCGCCCAGGGTGGGCGCAAGCAATCGTATGCGGCGATCGCTCATTGTCAGTTCCGGTCGCGTAGTCGGAACCGGTCGGCCACCGCCACGTCGACGGCGCGGCGGCTGCGGCGTATGTGTGCCTGGATACAACCAGGCTCCTATCCGTCTGTCGGGGCCGCGGTGGCGTCGATTCGATCCGAAGTTATGCAGCCTGTTGCATCGCCCGTTCGTTGACCCCTGTTTCGCCCAGTCGGGTGAGCGCCTCATCGGTTGCTTTTTCTTCCTTGAGCGTCTGTTCGAGTAGCGGGACGGCCTCTTTCAGACCAAGTAACCCGGCCCATGTGACAAGAGTCCCGTAGCGCGCTATTTCATAATGTTCGACGGACTGGGCTGCAGCCACGAGACCCGCATCCAATGCCGGAGCCTCCTCGAATTCCTCCAAAATCTCCTGTCCTTCTTCGATGATGCCGTCGATCGCCGGGCACGTTTTCCCTTGGGCTCTCTTGCCAAAGGCGTCGAAAACCTGTTGCAGGCGCTCGATCTGACCTTCCGTCTCGTCACGATGTTTTTCGAACGCCGCCTTCAGCTCTTCGGACTCCGCGCCCCTTGCCATTTTCCGGAGCGCCGTCAAAATCTTGCGTTCGGCGTAGTAAATGTCTTTCAACCCATCATGGAAAAGGTCTTCCAAACCCTTGGAGCCGCCCTGAGAGCCTTTCTTCGTCGCCATTGTCATCTCCTGTTTCATTTGTATCGACGCATGCATGGTCTAACTGGCCCAGTCTCTTGTTGTTCCTTCGCCACGGCTCTGTGGCAGCCAACAGGTTGAGCGAGGTTGACCGCTGACTTCAGTCGGCCACGTCAGCAGCGACCGGTCGAGCATCTCGGCTGCGCTCCATTGCGGAAGTTCCGGTATGAGGATCGACTGCCTGAAGGGGTTGCTGTCATGGTTTCGAAAGCTGACAAGCTTAGGAACTTTGGTCGAGATCTCTAAAAGACCAGCCGTTCAATCTCCTGATGCGGGCTAGGAGAAGTGCCAAGTCATACGGCTTGGCGATACGAGGGCCATCCCGGCAGAGATCACCGGCTGATTTGGCAGTTCGCTCCACGGCCGATGACAGCACCACCTTGATGCCTCCTCTATTCTCCCGGACCCACGCGGCAAGCTGAAACCCATTCGTCCCGCCTGGCAGATCCACGTCCGATAAAATGGTATCTACGTAGAAGCCGGAATGCCCCACCTCTTGGGCAGCAAGGGCATCTTTTGCCTCGATAACTCGGTAGCCACAATGTCGAAGGTAGTCCGCCGTGGCCGAACGAGTGGTCACGTCAGCACTAACTACCAAAATCGTGTCGGGCTTTGACCCATGACGATTTTCCATTCAGCTGGAACGGTCAACCATCTTTCCTGTTCCGACCACTTCATACAAATTGCATGCCCCGTATAGACTTCGTCCGGGTGCGTGGGAACGTGCCATCCTGCCTCTTGGAGAGACGAAGAACGGGCTGAGAGACAATCACAAAGAATACGCCGCATCGAAGGGACGGCCGTCAGGAAGAGAGTGGCCGGTGGCGCAAGTTCGGGTAAGTGGAGTGAAAGTCGGCAAGGGCGCCGATCTGCGCGAACAGCTGAGCGAACGATCATTCAGCCCGCGACGCTGTGACATATGACACGCCAGCAACTAGCATGCCCCGGCATTCGGTGGGCTGCCAGGCGCGTTTGTCTTAGTCCCTTTAACGAATGTGAATGCATACGCCACAAACCTCAGCATAGTGGCCTGGAAGAGCAGGTGTGGAGGCCCGAGGTGCGACAGCTTGAAGATCTCGTGGAACACTATGTCGGCATACGCAGCCGGCGTGATGGAGTCATGTCGACAGGGCTCGCCTTGAGAGCGCTAAGGCAGGTCGTTGGGATGGCTTCGATCTCAGACCGGGAGCTTGCGAACATGGTCGCCGACCGTGCGGTCAGGCATGGTCTCGCCGTGGACTTTGATCATATCCGGCAAGACTGATTGTGGCCTTCTTGGACCGCTACTAGGGCCATTGCGGGTCGTGCTTGACCCACAATCGGTCTCGCCACTAGTTAACCTGGTGCGTGCGCGGAACGAATGGAACCGATCACGCTTCGTAGAACCTCGAGTTTTGCGACGCCTGGCTTGGTTGACCTGCAGATCAAGCGGCCTTGTCGAAATTCGAACCCGTCCTGCCCTAAAATGTTCTGCCGAATTGAGGCGGAGGGCTTTGTGCGGAAGGTGATCGCAATCGCTTCGGGTCCTATGTCGACCTGGCTCAAACCCAACTCCGCTGCGTCTATTCGCAGTCGGGTTACCTCCAGCAGCGTCGCCACTTCGCTCGGGATGCCTCCGAAGCGATCCTCCAATTCGTCGGCAAATGCATTCAGATCCGAATGCGTGCTCATACGGAACAACCGCGAATACAGGCTGAGGCGTATCGCTGGCTCCCGCACATAGCTTCCTGGGAATGACCCTCCGGCCTGCAAATTGATGTCAGGAAGTTGCGTGTCAGACGGGGGGCCGCCACGAGCAATCGATGAGGCACGCTCGAGCAATCTTTGGTAGAGTCCAACGCCGATCCGCTTTATGTGGCCGGCCTGTTCCTCGCCGAAAAGGTCGCCTGCGCCGCGCTGGTCGAGGTCCCTTTGGCTGATAGTCAGGCCAGAGCCAAGCCGGTCGAGCGCCACAAGAGCCGAAAGCCGGCTCCTCGTGGCTTCAGCTAATTCCTTACCGGGCTCGGTCAGCAGAAACGCAAAGCCTTGCAGTCTGCCTCTGCCCACGCCCTCGAAGCTGGTGGAGCTGTGCAAGTCCGAAACGGTCCGCCCGCCAAACCAGAATGGTGTTCGCCTGCGGTATATCAAGTCCGCTTTCGATGATGTCGGTGGCCAGCAAAATGTCACCTTCACCAGCGGCGAAGCGAACCACGATCTCGTCCAACTCACCCGCTTTCATTTGGCCATGCGCGATCTTCACCAAGAGCTGCGGAACCAGCCTGCCCAGTTGTCTGAAAACAGTCCCGATGTCATCTATCCGTGGAACGACAAAGAAGCTTTGTCCCCCGCGACGGTATTCACGTAACAGAGCAGCCTTGGCCGAACCGGCATCGAAAGGAGCCAAGATGGTGCGAACCGGACGCCGCTTGGCAGGCGGTGTATTCAGAACGCTGACTTCCTGCACGCCCGCCAACGCCAATTGAAGCGTGCGGGGTATCGGAGTAGCGCTCATGGTCAACGTGTGGAGGCATGGCGCCAACCCTCGCAGTGATTGCTTCAGCTTGGCCCCGAACCGATGCTCTTCGTCAATTACGAGCAGCCCCAGATTGGCAAAGGCCACCCCCTTGGCCGCAACAGCGTGGGTCCCGACGACGACTGCGATGTTACCGCTTCTCAGACCATCCTTGACTTTCCTTGCCTCTGTCGATCCGACCACCCTGGACAGGTGACCAGCTTGGATGTCGAACCCTGCGAAACGCCGACAGAACGTCTCGTAGTGCTGACGCGCGAGCACTGTGGTGGGTGCAACGATAGCAACCTGCTTGCCGCAGAATGCGGCCGCAGCACACGCCCGAAGCGCCACCTCCGTCTTTCCAAAGCCGACGTCGCCGCAGACCAGCCGGTTCATCGTTTTTCCCGACGACAGGTCATCCATCACGGCTCGGATTGCCGCGGCTTGGTCGGGGGTCTCGGCATAGGGGAATCGTGCCGCGAAACGAGCAAGATCAGCACGCGGCGGCTTGATCATTTCGGCGGACTGGCAGGACCTGGCCTTCGCAATGGCGACCAACCGGTTGGCTACCTTGTCAACCTCGCGGACTACAGACTGGCGCCGCTCCTTCCAGCCTTCACTGTCCAGTCGGTCCAAGGCTATCGCTTCTGGCTCGGACCCGTAGCGCCATATACGGCCAAACTCCTCCACTGGTACCAGCAAGAAAGCGCCACCATGATATTCAAGCTTTACGACATCCTGTTGCAGGCCAGCCGCTTCAATTTGTTCGATCGCGGCAAGCACGCCTATGCCATGGTCTTCGTGGACAACCAGATCACCGAGCTGCAGGTCGGGTTCGACTATACCGCTGCCGGACCCTGTGTTTGCAGTCCATGACGGACCGAATATGTCCGCTGCCGCAACAACCGCAATTCGGGACAGCGGGTCGACAAAGCCCTCCGTAAGATCGAACTCCGCCTTGAGAAGAGAGCCTCTTTTGACCGAGAGGATTTGCGGCCACCCAGCGACTGGCTCCATCTGGCGACCGAGCTGACGCTCGATCAGCCGGTCTGCTCGGCGCAGTTCCGAAGCTTCGCCTGTCACCACCACACTAAACCCCGAACTTGCGCGCGCCTCGGCGAACGCGGCGAATTCGCGCCCAGCTCGCGGCAGGTGGTAGAATTTGGGAATTCGACCGACCGGGAGAGTAAGTCTCAAGCACTGGCGATCCCGCAGCGCGTTATCCCACTCTTCGCGCGACAAATAAAATCGTTTCGCGGCCAACCCCGCCGTCGCTGATACTTGCTGTCTGCCGCGCCACGCATCCTCAATGAGGTCCAATACGCGAGCAAGCCCGATTTCTTCCAGTCCATCCAGGAAGCAGACGGAGGCTGTCGCTGCGACGTCGAAAAGCGCTGGCAGGTCGGAATACAGCGAGATCAGGCGTTCCTCCAGGGGGATCGTGCGCATGGCTGCGCGGTCGAACTCGTTGCCCGCTTGCAACATGAGCTCCGATGCCGGGCCAACCACAACGCTGTGAAGAGATCGCTCGCTTCGTTGCGTGATTGGGTCATATATCTTGAGTTCAGAGATGGCGCCGTCAGGACCCAGCACAACACGTACTGGATGGTCACGATCGGCAGGGAAAATATCGACAAGATCGCCCCGGACGGCTATCTCGCCAGGTTCATCGACTCGATCGTCGACAACATAGCCTGTTCTCTCAGCCAACACCCGAAGTGCCCCCAGGTCCATCTTCTGTCCGATCTGCAGGGTGGCGAAACCCTGGTCGATTAGCGAGGGGGGAGGTACCCGCTGCAGGGCAGATTCGACCGAAGTAACCGTGATGCGGGGACCTTTTGGAGGGGCAGCAACAGCTTGCAGGACGCTTATCCGCCGCCCCATTGTGGCGCGAGTGGGCCACACCCTGTCAAAGGGCAGGCAATCCCAGGGCGGCATATACAGGATGTCAGCTCCTGGGAGAAAGTGGCGCAATGCCTGCGTGATGTCAGCTCCATCGCGTTCGCAACTCGCGACATGGAAAATGTCCCCGTTTCGATCGGTCTCCAAGACACTAATCAACGCCGCAGCGACTGCGGCAGCTGGCGGTGTGTCGCCCTCTCCTCCGGTTGCGAGTTCGCGCTGTTTCGCAGAAGCGCGCTCAAATTGCTCGAGCTGTTCAGCTTCTCCGGCATTCGAGGTCTTTCTATCCACATCTCACCTTCCCATCCCGGGACAGAACGGCCGGCAACGCGCCAGCGCTCCCGTGGGAGGGCGTAGCTGGCAACACTAGTTGCAATGAGTAGCCGTCACCGCAACGGCGCATGGCCAGCGCTCGCGGGTAAGGTGTTGCTGGCCATTGTTGTAGCCAATCGCCCATCGCGCAGGTAATCGCGTCTTTCTGTCAGCTCCTGTGCTGATTTTTCGCCCAGAAACTCGAGCACGCCTGCCCGTGCGCGACTGAGCCCGCTTTTGACCGTTCCAACGGCGCAACCGCATATCACGGCAGTCTCTTCGTAGCTGACACCAAGCACCCCCGCCAGCATCAGCACTTCGCTCTGAGATTTTGGCAAGCTTTGAGTGGCCCGGTGGACCTCCTTGCTTTGCATCGACCATTCCTGTGCAGGCTGCGAAACGGGTGCAAGCGAGGCGCAGTCAACGATACTTGGTGCTTCCCTCGTGGCAGCCCTGACGCGCGTGTAGTAGGTGTTGCGCATAATCGTGAAGAGCCATGACTTCATTCGCGTTCCGGGCTCGAACTTGTCGATGTTGGCCAGCCCTTTCGCTAACGTTTCCTGCACCAGATCGTCGGCATCTTCCCGGACCTGGCAAAAAGCGCGGGCGAAAGCGCGCAATGCGGGAATGAACTCGACGATGGAAAGTTCACCAGTGGCCTGCTGAGCCAAGGTATCGCCCCTGTGTGACAAAATCGGCCTCCCTCAGAGTGTTGGTTGGGCTCTGTTGAACAACTCAAGAAACAGGCTTCGCGGAGAGATTGCGACTGGGCCTGATCCAGCGGGCACCTACGGGCACCTCCCGCCACCTTGCCCCGGGGCATGGGCTCAAGCATTCACATTCGTTAAGCCGGAGTTTGTCTGTCTTGCAGGCCGGACACATTGTAGCAGTCGTACCCATTTGGCGCCGACATGAGGCGCCTGTAGTGGGACCGGCGGCAGGAACGACGCACCGAACGAGCTAATCGCCCGCCTCAATTGCCATGCTGGGAGCAGCAAAATGGCTATTCCAAACTCATCCCGAAGCGCTGAGTTCAAGCTTTTCAATTTTGAGAATCAAGCTGAGCCTCAGGATCTTTCGCCCGCTCTCGTCACGAATATCCACCAATAGCTGTTGCTGCTCCGAGCCTCCCAGTGTTTCCCGTGCCAAATCTACCAGACCCTCGACAGCTGCCTGGCGGGCTGCCGCGATCCCTTCGCATTCCAGGCCCATGTCGTCTTCAACAAGATGCTCAGCATCGCCGCTGTCAAAAAAATATCGTCGCATGCGATCGACATCCTCATCAAAAGCTAAGCAAGGTCGCGTTGGTGCAGGTACGTCGGATCGAAGTCTCCTGCTCGGACCAGGCGGGGCCAGTCAAGAGCACGTAGCCTTGTACCTGAGGTAGCAATCAGACCGTCGCCGCGCAGTTCCTGGAGGGTGCGGTTCACGTGAACTGTCGACAAGCCGAGAGCATCGCCAAGAGCGGCCTGCGTGATCGGGAGATCCGCTACGTGGTCCTCGATGCGTCCGACAGACCGCAAACGCACGATAAGCTCGCATAGGATGTGGGCTGTGCGGGCATAGGCCTCGCGTCGCCCGACATTGGTGACCCATTCCCGGTAGATGGAGGCGTCGATGAGGGTCGATCGCCAGAACGCCGTCGCGATACGCGGATGCTGTTCGCAAATTGGGCGAAGGACGCTATGACGGATGAAGCCTAATCTGCTTGGCGTCAGGCTCGAGAAGCTGCAGTCCATCACGGAAAGGTGCAAGCCATGCAGATCCGGAATATCGCCTGCGACAAAGAAGCTGGTGATCTGCCGTCTTCCCTGACCAGTATACTTGGACGAACAGACCAGGCCGTCCAAAACCACAAACGAGTTTGCAGGGATATCGCCTTCCGAGACGATATCCTGATTGGCTGCGACGTCCTTTTCCTGAGTCGGCATGCCCCGCAGGATCGCGGCATCATCGTCGCTGATATCAGCGATTGATCGAATTTTGCGGATGAGCACGTCTGATGACAAAACGGAAGACAAGACTTGTGGACCTACTTTGGTTGCTATCGCAAGTTTGCACATGGATGCTCAGTGCTGTCCGGCGACAGCGGCCGCTCGAGACAACAATTCTCGATCACATTCCCCCATTTCCAATCCAAACCTTCCGAAGCTGGAGCACCACGTCTGCCGGACCCCGACCGGCTTGCAACCAAACCGCCGCGTCCCAATACCTGCTGCAGCTTTAGAAACTCAGAATGCATGGCGTGCGAACGCCCCCGGTGTATCATCGTTGCTGTACGAATTTAACTATCGCCTCCTTCCGAGCAAAACGGGCCCCTTTGCAGCTACTGGGCGCGGGGGCCCTAGCAGCGATCAGCCTCACCGAACGGCGTCGTGAGCAGTTTGTAGAGGAGGCTCTTGTCCTCTTATCCAGCGCCTTGCGGCCTTCTGGAACCATCAAAACTGACAATCGTTACGCTGTTCAGCAAGGTACATGAGGGGCAACGTGAACGAAGATGACGCCTCACCATTAGCGACCGGGGTAGAAGGCCTCGACTATGTCTTGCGCGGGGGTTATGCCAAATGTCGGTCACATCTCGTTGAGGGAAGGCCTGGTTCAGGCAAGACCACGCTCGGGCTTCAGTTCCTTATCAAGGGGGCCTCGCAAGGCGAAAAATGCCTCTATATTACGCTATCCGAAAGCAAGCGCGAACTCATATCCGTGGCAAGCAGGCATGGCTGGACTCTGGACGAGATAGAAATTCTGGAACTCGTTCCTCCAGAACTCAGCCTTGATCCCTCCCAGTTGCAGACGCTCGTGCATTCTTCTGACCTGGAACTCGGGGAGACCGTGCAGGCGGCCTTGGCTGAGATCGATCGTATTAAGCCACAGCGCGTCGTATTCGATTCTCTTTCCGAAATACGGCTGCTCTCGCAGGGCTCACTTCGCTACCGCAGGCAGGTCCTGGCGCTGAAAAGCTTCTTTCTGCTCAATCATGCGACGGTGTTGTTACTCGACGACCTCACGGCCGAGCAGGATGACCTCAACCTGCATTCGATCAGCCATGGCGTCATCCGCATGGAGCAATTGACTCCGATCTATGGTGGCGAGCGGCGGCGCCTGCGGGTGATAAAGATGCGTGGGGTGCAAATACGTGGCGGTTACCACGACTTCGTCATCCGGCCGGGCGGGGTAACGGTATTTCCGCGACTGGTCGCCGCCGAGCACCCTGAAGCCGAGCACGGCTCGCCGGCCTTAAGCGGAAATGCCGTGGACACTCTGCTCGGCGGCGGCCTCGATCGGGGTACAAGCACGCTCTTGATCGGCCCTTCGGGTGTGGGGAAGTCCACCATAGCCTGCTCCTACTGTCATGCAGGGCTGGGGCGCGGTGAGCGCGTCCTGGTTCTGCTGTTCGATGAAACTGATCGCATTTTCCTGGGACGTGCAGCCGGTGTCGGTATGGATCTCAAGCCCTTCCTGCAAGACGGAATGCTCCTGCTCGAACAGATCGACCCGGCGGACCTTTCACCCGGCGAATTGTCCTCAAAGATCCAGATCGCAGTCGAGCGGTTTGATGCCCGGATCGTAGTGATCGACAGCCTCACGGGATATCTGAATTCGATGTCCGAAGAGCAGCACCTTGTGCTGCAGATGCATGAAATTCTCACCTACCTCAACCAGAAGGGCGTCGTCACGATCCTGCTGCTCGCCAATCACGGGCTGATCGGCCAGACGGCGGCGCCAATCGACATGACTTATCTGTCTGATGCAGTGATGTTGCTGAGGTTTTTCGAAAGTGGCGGTCGCATCCGACGAGCGATTTCGGTGGTGAAGAGGCGAGTTGGTCCTCATGAGGACACTATTCGTGAATTCATGGTCAGCAGCCAAGGCATAGCTGTCGGCGAGCCGCTCGAGCAATTCAGGGGAATACTTACAGGCGTGCCCTTTTTTGAGGGCAAACAAAGCGATCTGCTCGCTGACACGAAGCCATGACGCCGAAAGAACCCGTCGTACTTGTGCTGGCCCCGGTTGGTCGAGACGCTCAGATAGCCGCCTCGATTCTGACAAACAACGGGATTGGCACACGCGTCTGTGCCAATCTGGACGAGGTTTTGCGGCTTCTCGATAGCGCACACTGCCTCGTCGTGGCCGAAGAAGCGCTCATCAATTCCGACCGGAGCCAATTCGCCGCCTGGCTGCGGAACCAACCTGCGTGGTCCGACTTTCCAGTGGTTCTTCTGGTCATGCGGGGAACGGAATTCGACAAGCGTCTTGCGTTTCTGGATCGGTATCTCATCGTTCTCGAAAGGCCCTTCCTGGCCTCAAGCCTGGCCAATTCGGTGCGGTCGGCGTTGCGTGCGCGTGCACGCCAGCTGGAGGTCAAGTCCCACCTCGAACAGAAACAGGAGGTCGCAGACCGTCAAAAGCTCTTGATCCGCGAGCTTCATCACCGGGTGAAAAACACCCTGGCCAATGTGCGAGCAATGATGGGAGCGACGGCCCGATCCAGCGATAGCGTCGACAGCTTCGTGCGCGATTTCTCCGCAAGAATCGTGTCCCTTGCCGACACGCACTCAATGCTTACAGACGACTATTGGCAAACGGCCTCTTTACAGAAGTTGCTTGAGGCGGAACTGAGCCACTACGAGATCCATAGCGAGCCGCGAATATCACTGCATGGTCCGAATGTGGCCCTCGTCGCCGACATTGCGATACCTATCGGCATGGCGTTTCATGAACTTGCCTCCAACTCGGCAAAATTCGGCGCCCTGTCGTGCCCGCAAGGCCGCCTTGAAGTGCGGTGGTGGATACCCGATTCCGCAGGTGAGCAGGTCCTGCATCTCAATTGGCAGGAGCGGGACGGCCCCATTGTGCAGCCGCCGAGTCGACGAGGCTTTGGAACGACATTGCTGGAAAGAGTGGTTACAGTGCAATGCAATGCAACGATCGAACTGCATTACAATCCCGGCGGCCTGCGTTTCACTATGGCGTTGCCATTGCGCGAAACGAGGCTCGTGCCAGCCTACTCCTGAGTGACCTGCCGGACGCGACGAACTAGCCCGCAGCCTGTGGCTGCAGCCGAAGCCACTAATCAAAGCGCTGGCTCCGCGACTTTCTTCATCGATTCGACGGTACGCCACGATGCAGGTGCCGGTTGGGGTCGCTATTCGCGCTCCTCAGACCGCCCGGCGCCTGGCGGCACCATGTGACCCACGCGCTGTCGGAGATACGTGGGCTGGTCGGGGCCCCCGTGACGTTGGGACAAACCCCGCTGCTAAGCCGACCTTTTGAGCTCCGCGACCTGAACGCCCAGCCGAAACGCCTGACCGTCTGCAAACGAGCGCGCGTAGCTCTCAGCTGTGAAAGGGACCGTGGTAGTCGTACCATTGACCGTCACGCGAACCGACCACTCTCTGGCCCTCACGATTTCAACGGCATGTTGCTCATGCGCAGCCATGCATTCCTCCCAGAATGGTACGTTGAGGATGGGGAGGATAGCGTCGCAAGACTCGTTTGCATGCAAATATTCCGACACCCCAAGGTCGAAATGTCAAAACAGCGCACAGCCGCGGCACCCGCAGCGCGTGGGGAACCGGGCCGTCCCGATCACGTTGTGTCGGGCAACCTGGGCTACTCATGCAACAACTTCTCCAAGAATTCGGCCATCCGACATACGTCCCGTTTCCAGTCATTGCGGCGAGGCTTCTACTGGCGTCGATCTTCGGTGCTGCGATCGGTTTCGAACGCGAATGGCGAAAATCGGCCTGCAGGGCTTCGCACGCATATTTTGGTGTGCGTGGGAGCGGCTACGTTCAGCATTCTGACGATTGAAATCGTTCACGCGCCGATGTTTCTGCAGGACTCCGTGAAAGTCGATCCGATTCGGGTGGTCGAAGCAGTCACCGCTGGCGTCGCGTTCCTTGCTGCCGGATCGATTTTGTTTTCGGGAGGCGAGATCCACGGGCTGACGACGGGTGCGGGCATGTGGCTGTCTGGCGCAATTGGCGTGGCGTGCGGGCTTGGTCTGTGGCAGGTGGCGGCGCTCGGCACGCTTTTGGTGCTTGTCGCTGCAGGCCTTCTTTATAGTTTGCAGCCAAGTCTGGCACCGGCGAAAATACCCTACCAGGGAAGCCAATGTCGGGAGAAGAAGTGTCCAAGCGGCGCAAAAGCTGAGGACAGAGGTGAATACACAGGTAAGCGCGCCGCCCAAGCTCAGACATAAAAGTGCAGGTGCCGTGCCAGATGCATTGACCGATTGCGGGGCGGCTTCGATACGGCGGCTAGTACGCCACGCACTTCGTTCGCATGGCTCGTTCCCATTTGCTTGAGCGCACGAGTTCGCTCGAAGGCGAGCACCTAAGGCTCGCTAGTCACGCCTAGCGGCCCTCCAAGATCCCCGCTCCAAGCTGCTGGCCCCACCGGGAGAAACTGGCGAGATTCTTGGGGAGTTTCGACCAAATCTCAATTGGCGGGTAGAGGTCCTAAGTCACGAATTATCGCACCCGTCCCAAGATACCCGACCCGAAACTTGCGCTTTTTCCCGCGGGGAACAAATCGCGCGCGGTGCGGTTCGGCGTAAATCCAGCCAGGAGGGAAAAATGCGCAGAGTGTTGAATGCGGGCGTTCCGTGCGCGCTTGTCGTTGTTGCCGCCAGCCTCAGCGCCTTATCGGATCCGCTGCCGCCCGATCTCACTTACCGGCCGCTGCCGGCCCGTCCGTTCTCGGCAGTCAAGGCCGACGACGAGGCACAGAAGCCACGCGTGATGGCGCGCCAGAAGGCCTTGCTGGAGGCGCGATACGACCTTTCTGACCGTCCCATGCCGGGCGTGAAAATGTCCGGCGGCACCAAGCCTGTCCAGGAGGGCGTCCGCGTGAAGCTGGCAAAGGACCAAACCTGGCAGGGCCTGGCGGAGATGAGCCCTGGCGAGATCCGCGACCGCGATCTGCTGCCTGACGGCTTCCTGCCGCTGCCGCATGTCAAACAGGCGGCCGGAGGCCAGGTCTTTCCGGAAGAGGAGATCCGCGAGGTCGGCCGGCAGGAAGGACGCGACCTGAGGCGCTTCGACGTCGACTTCGATCTTCCCGATTACCTCACCCCGGAATTTCCATCACCGATATTCCTGACCACTCATCCGGAGCTCGGCGACGTGTCACGCGGCGAGCTGCTGACCATCCGCAACTACTACGAAATCATGAACGGCATCATCACGCCGGTGCAGATGGAGGGTCTGCGGCTTCTATTGACGCCATTCCCGCAGGAGGAATTCAACCAAACCGAGGACCGCAAGGTGGCTGGGCAAAGCATGGGAGTGGCCTGCCTCGACTGCCACGCCAATTTCAACACCAATGCCGCCTTTCATCTAACGCCCGATATCAGGCCGCAGGCAGCGCGCTTCCGCCTCGATTCGACCAGCCTGCGCGGCCTGTTCAACCAGCAAATTCATGGATCGAAACGGTCGTTGCGTTCGGTCGAGGATTTCACCGAATTCGAGCAGCGCACCGCCTATTTCAATGGCGACCATGTCAGCGCCACCAGGAAGGGCGTCAACCTGCCAGACCGCACCAATCAGGTGGCGATGATGGCGCAGATGCAGAACATCATCGACTTTCCGCCGGCGCCGAAGCTCGATGCGTTCGGAAAGCTCGATCCCGCCATGGCCAGCGAAAAGGAACTGGCGGGCGAGCGGTTGTTCATGGGCAAGGGCCGCTGCTCGGCATGTCATGACCCGCAAACATCGTTCATGGACAACAACATGCACGATTTGAAACTGGAGCGCTTCTACAAACCCGGGCGGACCGTCAACGACATGGTGGAACTGCCCGACGGGCCGATCAAGACGTTTACGCTGCGCGGCATCAAGGACACGCCACCCTATCTGCATGACGGCCGCCTGATGACGCTGGCCGATACGGTGGAGTTCTTCAACCTGGTGCTCGGCACGAAGCTAACCCAAGACGAGAAGGATGATCTCGTCGCCTATATGCTCACGCTTTGACACGCGGCAGGTCGACCGGTCGGCACATCTTTAGTGGAGGTTTTCATGCGTGTTCTTGCAACGACCTTGGGCCTGACGGCACTCTGCGCATCGCCTCTCTTGGTATCCCCGCTCTTTGCGCAGATCGGAAATCCGGCCGGCAACGCCCCGGACACATTGATGGACTCGCCGGGTCAGCCCATGCCGCATCAGACGAACTATCAGGACCGGCTGTTCGCGCAGCTCGCCGCGGCCGGCGGCACGGCAGAAGTCGATTTCGGTAATCTTGCGAAAAAATCCGGCCATTCCGCCATCAAGGAATTTGCCAGCCGCATGGTCGACGACCACTCAGCGGCAAACGAGAAACTGAAATCGCTCGCCGAAGCCGACAAGATCCCACTGCCGCAAGGGCTCGACGACGAGCACAAGCAGCTGCGCGCGAAGCTCGAAAAGCTCGAAGGGGCTGCGTTCGACCTCGCCTATATCATTAGCCAGATCACCGATCACCAGAAGACTGTGCAACTGCTCGAATGGGAGATCGGGTCAGGCCAGGATGCCGACCTCCAGCATTTCGCCTCGGATACTTTGCCGACGGTGCTCGAGCATCTGCGGATGGCGCGCGACATCAAAGCAAAATTGGTAAGCTAGGCGCTCGCCGACGCCACTTCGGGGCCGCCAAAAAATAGAGTGAATGGGTTAGCGCGCGCCACGTAATACAGCGGACCCAGTGCTAAATTGCCCACGGGCCGGCCATGCAGTTTTGTCGCCTGATCATGGGAACCTCCGCATCGCTCGCAGCTCATTCGAGTTCGGCCCCAATGATGCCGACTGTGGCAGCGAGCGCGACCAAGGTGCCCGCAAACCCGCACCGTGAATTGCAACGCCGGCCTGCCCAAACCGAAACGCGCTAAGACGCGCCGAGTGGCGGATCTGGAAACGAAGCGGAGGTGACAGCGGACGTAGCACTACGACGCGCAGATTAAGGTCGCCGAAGAAAGCCTGAAACACAGCGCCACCAGTGCCAGACTGCGGAGGCGGCAGCCATCGGCACCCCCGGCGATGCCTGGCAGGATACAGGCGCAATTCGTGATTGAACATCGCCTCGAGCGGGGGCTCCGCTACGATCAACTCAGTTCAGGGTGCCGGCGGGGAACTCGTCAAATTGCCAAGGCAAGGACCCAAATGGCGTCTACACCTGCATAGCTGCCTCAGCGGCTGTCGCCACCTGAGCTGGTCCGCATTGCTTTCAAGCTGCTGTCAAACGCGCAGGGATGTTACTCCGCGCGCGGCACCTGACTGAATGGGACTCTCTAATGACCGCACGATGTTGGAACAATGTCACCGTTCGGCAGTTCTCCACCATCCACTAAGGAGATTTGAAATGTCAGAGGCGCGAGAATGGCTTGTCCAATGGCTTAGAGATGCTCACGCCATGGAAGAGCAGGCCGAAACGATGTTGAACGGGCAGTTAGGCCGTATCGAGAATTATCCCGAACTCAGCGACCGAATCCGACTGCACCTTGATGAAACGAGGCAGCAGGCTGCTCGGTTGAAGATCTGCCTTGACCGAATGGATGAGGGCTCATCCACGATGAAGGATGCTGGCGGCAAGTTAACTGCAATGGCGCAATCGTTGAGCGGCTTCTTCGCCGGCGACGAGGTGATGAAGGGATCACTCGCGAGTTACACTTTCGAGCACATGGAAATCGCCTCCTACACGATCCTAATTGCCGCAGCTCAATCGATGGGCGAAACTGAGGTCGCGCGGGCTTGCGACGAGAACTTGCGAGAGGAGGTCGCGATGGCGGAATGGTTGAAAGACCATCTTCCCTCGACAACCGAGCAGTTCCTCGCCAGGGCCGACACGGAAAGCGACAGCGCCAAGCGCTGATCCGCTAGAAGCGTACGCATCGCTTCTGGACCGTTGAGCCTGCGCCAGTCGGCCGAGATACAGCGTCGTCTTGGCCGGCCTGGCGAAGGTCTGCGGATCACGTCGCCCGCAACCACAGCTTCAGATATTTATAGCCCGTGCCCTCACCGAGTGTTCCGCGATCAGGGTAAAAGTCCAAGGGCAATCATCAACGCCGTGAATCGCTCAGCGCCTAACGATTCAGCCAATGAATTGGATGTCGGCGCCGGACGTGGTGACAATCGGGCATGATGGAGCCCAAGGTCCAAATCGTTCTCCAGCGGCGCGATTGCACCTGCAATGTAGCCAGGTTCTACTTGCTCACAATCGAGCCGTCGCTGTTCGGCGATGCTGCGCTTATCCGCGCCTGGGGGCCGATCGGCTCATTAGATGTTTGATCCCAGGTTTTGATGGTTCATCATTGTCGTCCGAATCAAAGGATGCACTATGGGCCAGGTTCTGCATGGTAGCGCCACAACGACAGAGGCGATCCGTCGAGCGAAACAACATAGTCAAGCGAGCCTGAGGTCGCTTTCGAGGCGCTATGGCATCAACCCCAAGACGGTCGCGAGGTGAATCGTGAGACCCTGCTCCGGTCGGGGTAGAGAATGCCCGGTGTTCGCGGGTGTGGTCCTGATCGTGAATGCGGCAATCCTTGCGCTCCGAACGCTTGCATCGTTGCAGTCCAGAGGGTGATTGACATCGATGAGACTTTTGCCTCCCGACGCACTTTCCCTTGCCCGTTGGCTGACCGGCAATGCCACGGACGCCGAGGATGTCGTGCAGGACGCCTGCATGAAGGCGCATGCAAGCATGCTGCACGCGTTGGTCGATGGGGAGCTTGACGCCGCAGCAGCAATAGCGGTCGAGCGTCGCATGGCCGCCGATCCCAGTCTCGCGGCCGAACATGCCCGCATCGTTGCTTTGCAACAGGTTTTGGGTTCGCTTCCGAAGCCGAAAGCAAGCGACGCCCTCAGTGCACGCATCGCAGCCATGGCCGCCGCCGCCAACGTGGAGGTGCTGCGGCCCAGGGCGCCCCTGGCACAGGCGAAGCCGGCACGAACGGTGTGGTCGGCGCGAAGCTTCGGCTCATTCGACTGGCGTGCCATGGCGGCCTCGATCATGATCAGCGCCGTGGTGGCCAGCAGAGCGACGCAATGGGCGATGCAGCGCGCGCCCGACAGCTTCACCGCCGGCGTGGCCAGCGGCCATCGTCGCAGCCTGCTCGCGACCAGCCCGGTGGATGTCGTCTCGTCGGACCGGCACACGGTAAAGCCTTGGCTCGACGCTAGGCTCGGGCTTTCACCGCCCGCGCCAGACATGGCCAAGGAGGGATTTGCGCTCGTCGGCGGCAGGGTCGAGGTCATCGGCGGCCGCCCGGTGCCGGCATTGGTGTATCGCCATCGTGAGCACTTGATCACACTTGTCGCCGAGCCTCAAAATGGCGGGGCGGTAACCGAGCCGGTCGATCTTTCGGAGGGCGGCTTCTCGCTGGTGCAATGGAGCGACGGCGCGTTCTCCTATTGGGCGATCTCCGACATGGAGCGGCCCGAACTCGACGATTTCGTGGCGCGCTTCCGCGCTGCCGCCGTGACCGGCTGATTTCCGTCTTTCCAGAACACACGTGCAATGCGCCGCCGTGGTAGCCGCAGGTCCCACGCGCCCGAAGCTGACGGGCCCACCGGCCCAATCATACCCATTTCGGACGCGAGGCGCATGCTCGCGATTGATCTCTCGGCTTGACCTAAACTCCCAGCCGAGTGCGGCGCTCCGGAAGGCGCTCGCCAGTTCATTTCATCCATCCCATCGCCCGCGTATTCGGGTCGCGCCCGCCAGCATAGTCCAGGCCCGCCAGCCGCTGGATTTCTGCCGTCCAAGACAATTCCGTGGCAGCTCGGGAATAAAGCGAAGCCCCGCCGGGTCTTGCTGTGTAGCGGGGCCGTTCTCCGCACGCATTTCAACGACAAAACAAGGACACCTCGAAATGAACAGAATCACATTCGCTGCACTCTCCATGCTGCTCGTAACAGGCACTGCATTTGCCGGCAGCGACCATTACGGCTCGAACAGCGCCAACCAGCCGGCCGCGACTGTCGACCATAGCTATACCGCTTCCATCCAGGCCTCCGACATCGGGCGCCAGAACGGGGTCGACACCAAGGTGACGACCGGGCCGAGTCAGATGACTGTTCAGGACGTTATCGCCCAGCACAACCGCGACGGCATCTGGGGCCGCTGATCGCGGTCCGTCAATCAACTCCAAAACATCTCAACTCTCGAAACCAGGAATTATCGACATGAGAAAGATCGCCCTTACCGCTGCCGCCATCCTCGTTGCCACGAGCAGCGCTTTCGCCGACAGCGACCATTATGGCTCGAATAATGCCAACCAGCCGGTGGCCAATGTCGACAAGTCTGACACGGCTTCGATCCAAAAGCCGGCCATGGCTCAGCACAAGCTCAAGCTGACCACGAAGTCTGACGCGGACGAACCCGGGCAGGGCATCTGGGGTAACTGAGGTCGAATCCGCATTCAGGGACGGAGGGCCAGGGGCGCTCCGTCATCCCTGGAAATCACCGCTTCCCACAGGAGACCACCATGATCAACATGACACGCCGCGCACTGCTTGGATCCGCTGCCGCCGCTGCCGCCTTCGGCCTTGCCGGAAAGCTGGAATTCACCCGTCCCGCATTCGCCGAAACGCCGGTCGAGCCGGCCGTTGGCTTCTACAAATATAAAGTAGGCGATATCGAGATTACCGCCATCTATGACGGCATCTGGCGCAAGCCGCACGACCCGGCCTTCATCAAGGATGTCTCGGTCGAGGACACCAAGGCAGCGCTTGCCAAGGCCGGCCTGACGACGGACTTCATGCCTATCCCGCTCACCGTCGTCGTCCTCAAGATGAACGGCAGGCTGATCATGATGGATGCCGGCTCGGGCGTTGGCCAATGGCAGACCAATGCCACCCATCTGCCGGCCAACATGGCAGCCGCCGGCATCGACTACCAGACGATCGACACGATCATGATCTCGCATTTCCATCCCGACCACGTCTGGGGCCTGATGGAAAAGCGCACCAGCGCGCCGGTCTTTCCGAACGCCGAGCTCATCGTCAACGCAACGGAATACAATTGGTGGACCGACCCTGCCCGCCTTGCAAAACTGCCCGAAGGGCGCAAGCCGGCCGGCAAGCGCATCGCCGAGAACTTCCCGAAATGGAAGAACTGGAGACTGGTCGAGGATGGGGCCGAAGTCGTGCCCGGCGTCCAGATCATCGCCGCGCCCGGCCATACGCCCGGCCACTCGGTGTATCTGGCGAACTCCGGCAAGGAACAGATGATGATTTCGGCCGACACCATATATGTGCCGGCGCTGCTGGCGCCGCATCCGGAATGGCAAGGCAGCTACGACCAGGACGGGCCGACGGCGATCGCCACGCGGCACAAGTTGATCGATCGCGTGATTGCCGATGACATCCGGATCTCAGGTTCGCATTTCCCCTTCCCTGGCACCGGCACCTTCGTCAAGGACGGCAACGCCTATGGCTTCACCCCCGTGCAGATCTGAACGGGAGCACAAGAAAGCGAGAGAGACAATGAACCACAAAATTTTCGGGAAACCTGCCCTTTTCGGGCTCTTAGGTGCCCTGACGGTCCTGACCGTCGTGCCCGTCGCCGTCATCGTGCCGGCCTATGCCGTGGACAACATCGAAGGCGACGACGCACCGGACCTCACCGGCATCAAAGCCAAGATCGAGGCCAAGAACTATACGGGCGCGCTGGCCGACCTTCGCGACCTTGCGCAAGACACCCAACAGGCCGACTTCTACAACCTGCTCGGCTTCACGTTGCGCAAGACCGGCGACTACGAGACGGCGCTAACTTACTACAACAAGGCGCTCGAACTGAAGCCGGACCATAAGGCCGCGCGCGAGTACCTCGGCGAGCTGTATGTCGCGACCGGCGATATGGCCAAGGCCAGGGAGCAGCTAGCGTCGCTGACGCAGTTGTGCCCGGCCGGATGTGAGGAGCGCGCGGACCTGCAAAAGGCCATCGACACCAAAGTGACAAAGTAAATTAGACAGGCGCTGCAAAGCGCCTGCCACTTCCATTCTTGCTGGAGCCAATCGTGAGAACATCACAAATCGCCTCAAAGTTACACCTTCGCGACTTGACCCTTTTGGTTGGTCGGCTGCTCCTGTCACTGCTGCTAGCGAGCCACTTCGAAGTGCCGCGAAAGCCATGGCGGCACTCGGTGTCAGCTCGCCGCTTCTAATCGGCACCATAGCGCTTCAGCTGGGAGTTGGGCTTGCCGTAGGCTTGGGCTTCCTGACCCGCCTGGGCGCGGTTTGCCTTGGACTGTTCTGCCTGGCAACGGCCGCCCTATTCCACACGAATTTCGCCAGCCAGAACGAATTGCTGCATTTCGAAAAGGATCTCGCTATCGCCGGCCGGATGTTTATCCTAGCCATCGCCGGCGCCGGCGCGATTTCCCTCGCCAGCACTGACTGCTTGGCGAAGCGGAGACAACGGGACGGGGACATGATTGTCCCGCCACAGCGGGCGGTCGCCTTCTGTCAGTGGGCGACATCAAGCTCCCGTCCCCTAGTCGGTCAATACCGCGCCTGCCCCATCCGCTCGCGACACGTTAAGAAGCGCCCCATAAGGATGTGCTGGTGCTGAGAAAGTCCATGCGCCGGCGCGCTTCCAGCCCGACATCGAAGCTCGTCGTGACGCCACGCGTCGATAATCATTTCCTGTTCTGCCATGCGCAAGGGTGCTCTCGATGTCACAACATTCCGTCCAGTCGAGCGGCCAAGAGGTCGGCGGTGGTCACTGTCTCGACCTGCATGCCGTAGCGGCTTTCATAGATCGCCAGCATGGCATCGTGCGTCGAGTCAGCTCCGGAACATACCGCGTCGGCGACGATGATCACCCGGTAGCCGAAATCGATGGCTCCCATCACACAGGCGAGCACACAGACCTCCGTCTCCGCGCCCGAGACGATCAGTGAATCAATTCCCGCAGACCGCAGGCGAGCATGCAGTGACCCGTGCCAGGCCGACATGACAGGTTTGTCCTCCAACAAAGCGGGCGGCACGAACCGCGCCAGTTCCGGAACAAGATCAATCAACTGAGGATCAAGCCTATCACGGGTCATCGTCTCCCACTTTTGATAGTAGCGTCTCCAGGCGCCGCCGGCGTCGATAGGAGATTGAGGGGGAATAAACCGGGTGAAGATCGTCCGCGCGGGGTCAAGTTCGACGAGGGCGACGACATTGGGCAATACGCGCCCCATCCACGGCGTGTGCCACTCCGTCGTTTCGGCAAACATCCGTTGCATGTCGACGCAAAGGTGGACCCAGCGCTCACGAAGCGGTCCAAACCGCAGGCCTTGGTCCAATTTCGTCAATGCCGGACCGCTTTCCTGGCAGTGCTCTGCACCTTGGACTGGTCCAGACCAGACACGACCCTTGCTTCCTTGCCATCCGCGGCTTGGCAGCCGAGGAATATCTCCCCGATGTTCCAAAGCCTGTTCAGTGGCATGTCGGCGAACGCATATAGTGGATGATCCTGGTGCAGCAGGAGCGGAGCTGCCTCCAGGTCATTGTGTTTGGCGGTGCCCCCGCTCGGCTCCTCCCGCCGGCCACACACAAAGAGATTTTTGTTGATCGACGTTTCATCCAATTCGACCATCTGCATTCCTCCCAGTCAATTGAGCTCGATCCAGGCCGGCGCATGGTCGCTTGGCTTCTCCCACCCGCGAAGCTCGACATCCACGCCAGCATCGCGCAGCCGGTGGGAGGCAGAGGGGCTCACCAGGAGATGGTCCATTCGCAGACCGGAACTCCGATCGTAGCCACCACGGTAGGAGAAATTCCAATAGGTGTAGATGCCCTTCTCCGGATGGATGCGCCGCACGGCATCTATCCAGCCAGCTTGGAGCATTTTGGCATAGGCTTGCCTGCTCTGCGGGAAATAGACCGCATCGCCCAGCCATCGGCTCGGCACCACGGCGTCGACGGGGGTCGGAACGACGTTAAAGTCGCCGCACAGAACGCTTGGCGCCCGGTTTTGGAGCAAATGCTGGCCGTAGCTGATGAGACGATCGAACCAGCGCAGCTTGTAGTCGAACTTTGGGCCGGGCGCAGGATTGCCATTGGGCAGGTAGAGACAGCCCACGATGATCCCATTCACGTCGGCCTCAATATAGCGGCTGTGGGTATCGTCAGGATCCCCGGGCAGGCCGCGTCGACGTTCCACCGGCTCGATCCCGCGGGCGAGGATTGCGACACCATTGTAGGATTTCTGGCCGTGCCAGATCGCGCCGTAACCCGCCTCCCTGATCGCTTCGGCAGGAAACTTGTCGTCCGACGTCTTCAATTCCTGCAGGCACACGATGTCGCAGCCGCTTTCGTGCAACCACTTCAGGAGCACAGGCAGTCGGCCGTTGACACCGTTCACATTGAAGGTGGCGATGCGGGTCATGTGCATGCCCTCTCATGAGAACCTCCCGGCAGTCGGTCATAGGGCAATTTGGCCTATCCTCCGCGCTGAACCTCGAGCTCTTGATATCGCCACTGTCGCTGGCGTCTTGTGGGGGCGAGGGTCACTTCCTGCCCAGCTTGTCTTCGACCTTCTTGCGACTGTTGCCGACCGACTTCACCGCCGACTTGACGTCAGCTTTGCTGGCGCCGGTCTTGCTCGCCTCATACCTCATCTCATGGTCCTGCCCACCAGCGACCCTTGCCCGGTCCTGGTTGCGTCCACGCGTTGTGCCAGTGTTCGCCATTTTTTATCTCCAACAATTGCCATTCCAGTCACCAGACAACGCGGCCGGACTCTTCCGGTTCAATCCGGCGACGCGCGTGGCATGGAGCCAGCTCCCAGGCAGGGGTATTGAATGGCCCATCTATTCGGATCCGGCATGTCGCAATCGCGGGGCGGGCCTAGCGGCCCGAAGCCAGGGAGGGCTATTTCGACATGGATGATCTTGCGTGGGACAGCCGTGCTCCTCTCGCTCAACATGTCACGCTCCGCTCGGTGTTTGCGTTCACCTACGGCGCCGCATCGCCTGTCCATGTGTAGAAAAGAGCCTTCGTCGGGGAGGTCGACGCGTCCCCAAAAGGCCCACCATCTCCTAATGGGCGCCGTCACTGCCCAACTGGAGATGTGAACATCGGAGATCTTCGTCCCGGAACTCCCAGGCCCGACGACCGTTTCGCCTTGTGTAAAACAATGGAGGATAAGTCATGGACTGGAATCGGGTCGAAGGAAACTGGAAGCAGGTCAAGGGTAAGATCAAGGAACAGTGGGGCAAACTTACCGATGATGATCTTGATCGCATCGCTGGCAATCGCGATCAGCTCGAAGGCAAGATCCAGGAACGATATGGTATCGAAAAGGACCGTGTTCGGCAGGATATTGACGACTGGTACGATCGGCAAGTCTGGTAGGATCGCATGGGGCTGTCATTTACAAGAAGGGGCGCTGCTTACTTAGCGGCGCTCATTGATGCGCCGTGGTTGCAAAGCCGTAGTCAGTTCGTGCTGTGACAGCCGATCGTAAGCGCAGACGGACCGGCGTGTGAGGTCGTGCAGTGACCTGCTGCCGTCCGGCCTTCCGCGATAACGCCATAGGCGCGGGCGTGGCCGCTGTTAAACTCTCCAGGCGGCGGACCTGATGTCCGCTCGGCCGGCGCCTCCCCGCCCCCAAGCTCCCAAACGGGCGCCGGCCAGCAGCACCGACTAACATGCCGCCAAATTCAGCGTCGACAGCAAATAGCCCAGCAGCCTCGCCAACACCTTTTGGGCGCTCTCGTCGAAGTGGTTGACCTGTCCTCGAAGCTCAAGTTCACCGCGATCGACCGGGAAGTACCCTGTCCTTGGCGATTTTCGAGCTTCCTCGACCGCACCGGACTTCCGGATCGCGGGCTTACGGCGGACGCCGGCATTGGTCCGGCATTGCAGCATGAAGATCTTGCGCCCGGCGAGCGTGACTCCCCACGATGAAAGCGAATCTCGTATCACTTCGCTCGCGAAGTAGGCTGCCGCTTTGTAAGATTTCGCGCTCCGCCCTCGGTTTCGCGACTTCCTTGCGCAATCGGTCAATCTCCAGCTGTTCGGGTTTCATTTGGCGTGGCCAGGAAACGCATCGGCGGATCACCCGATAGATCGCGCACCGATTTGTGCGCAGCTGGGCGACGCAACACCTCGATCCTTCACCTATCTCGCCGCCTTGAGCTTGAACTCGCGGCTGAACTTCATTCTATGCATTTCGAGTTGAGCGCCATTGTCATTGGGTCATGACGGTCACCTGACCCCCTTTTGCCGAGCGCGCCGCCGCCGCCCGCCGCACCGTAGGACCGTCACTTCTCGAGCGCGGCGTAAGTGGCGCACGGTATCTTTGCAATACGTCTTGGAGGCGCCGAAGGCGAGGTTGCCCGAAATTCCGCGAGGGGCGATGGGACAAGGGCGACCATGAAGGTCAGCGTGCCCACCTCCGCCATCGCCGAAGAAGGCCGCCTTGTAGATGGAAAGCCGATCGTGCCGCTGTCGTTGTGCGCAGGCTGGCAAATCAAGGCTTGGCGCTATGTTATAGCAGTGACCCTGCCCGATGCATCGAGACGACAACTGACTTGCGCCTGCCGGACTTCGATGCCGCCTTTTCTTGCATAGTCCATTCGCACCTCGATCGGCGCCGTGAGTGCACCCCGAAGTTGACGCAAGGCGCCTGCGCTTACCGCGTGGACATTGACGGCGCCAAGTGGCGTCGCAGCGGCCACGATCGCCGTGCGGCAGGCT
>NZ_JAMYTD010000052.1:0-39148 GCF_040322255.1 Mesorhizobium sp. M0166
AAGACGACCGTGCTCCCGGCAAACGACGCCTCAATACAAATTTGGGCTTGCATTTTGGTCCGCGATTAGACGACTGAGACACTACGCTTCCGCAGGTCCTGGAGACTGCGACGCTGAATTGGACATTCCAGATGCCGAATGTCTCTATGGGTTGCTGTAAGCTACACGATTTCCGCCGTCGCGGTCTTTCCCTCCGACAGGTGACGCATCGCCGGAACCGCCGGTCGAAATGCGTCACCCGAAAATCGTGGCGGATACGCGCTTTGCCGTGCCCTATGCCGCCTGAACGATCTCGACCAGTTCAACGTCGAACACCAGATCCCGTCCCGCTAACGGATGATTGCCGTCGAGCTTGACGCTGGTGTCGTCCACGCCGACGACTGTTACCGGCATCGGGCGCCCTTCTGGGGTTCTGACCTGCAATCGAGTGCCGATATCGACGTTGATGTTGTCTGGCACGCGGGCGCGATCGACGGTCATCACCGCTTCGGGGCGGTGGGGGCCATAGGCGGCGTCGGCGGGAATGGTGACGGTGCTTTTCGCGCCCACCTCCATGCCCTCGACATGGGTTTCGAGACCGGCGATCACTTGTCCTTCACCCAACGTGAATTGCAGCGGTTCGTTGCCGGAAGAATCGAACTGAGTGCCGTCAGCCAGGCGGCCATTGTAATTGATGCGCACGGTGTCGCCATTCTTGGCCTGTGTCATGATAGCCATCCTTTGAAAGTTTCGAGGGGCCGGCCAAAGCTCACGGTCCCGTCCTCGATCATCCACGCACTCGGGTGCGCGGCGCGAAACGCTAAAACTAGGGACCTGGCTGCCGATGTAAACCCCGATTGAGCGACGCCGGCATGACCCGCCGACGTCCGCCGCCTTCGGCAGCAGTGCACCGGACTAGCGGTCGCGGTATGCAAATGGCGGCTAGATCAGGTTATGGCCGCCATCGATGCGGATTGTCTCGCCGGTCGTGAAGTCGCTTTCCATGAGATAGACATAGGCGGCGGCGACGCCCGCAGCGGTCGGAATTTTTCTGGATGGCAGCCGGGCAGCCATGTCGGCAAAGAAGCCGGATTTGGCTTCTCCAACGATGTCCCACATCGGTGTGTCTACCCATCCGGGCGACACGACATTGACGCGCGTCGGAGCCAGTTCGAGCGCCAGGGCGCGGGCGAAGTAGCTGAATGAACCGGCAATCGCGGCGACGACCGAGCCTCCCGGCACCGGCGGCCGATCCTTGTTTATTCCCGAGGTGAAGGTCATGGAGCCGCCGGCCTTCAGGGTGCTCACAGCGTGCTTGGAGAGCATGACGGCGCCAATCAGCTTGTTATCGACGAAGCGTCGCACAGCCTCCATGTCTGTACTGCCGATGGGATCGCCGGGCGGCAGTGTTCCGGCGGTCGATATCAGGTGATCGAAGGGACCGACCTCTTCGAACAGGCGAGCAACGTCTGCTTCGTTGGTCATGTCGGCGACCACGCTCGTCGCGCGGCCTGCATTGAGCGGCCGTTTGGCTGCCTGCAGTTTCTCGGGCGAGCGGCCGACGATCACGACCTTCGCTCCGCTGTTGAGAGCAGCTTCCGCGACGCCGAGACCGATGCCGGAGCTGCCGCCGACGACGATGACTTTCCTGTCCACGAGCGATGTCATTGGGGGTTCTCCATTCGTTTGCGATTTCGGTGAGGGTCAGGCCTTGCCGGCATAGGCGGCTTCGAGGTCGGCAATGATGATCTTGCGCATTCCATACATCGCCTGCCGGACGCGGTTGGCCTTTTCGCGGTCCGGGTCGCCACTGAGCCGCGGCAGGATTTCCGGGATGACCTGCCAATAGACGCCGAACTTGTCGGTAAGCCAGCCGCAGGGTTGTGCCCTGCCGCCGCCGGCGGTGAGCGCCTCATAGTAGTAGTCGGTCTCGGCCTGGTCCCTGGTCTCGACGTAGAGCGAGAGCCGCTCGTTGAAGGGCGGCTGCGGCCCGGCGTTGAGCGCTGTAAGGTGCAGGCCCTCGAGCTCGAAATCGAAGGTGGCATGCGGGACCGTCTTGTTGGTTCCGGACACCCAGTCGGTGTATTCGATCGTCTGGAGCGCTTTGCTGTTCTTGAAGACTGAGAGATAGAAATCGCGGGCTTGCTCCGCATTGGTGTTGAACCAGAGGAATGGGTGGATGGTGGCCATGTCCGTTCTCCGTTAATTCCTTGCGACAGCGATCTTTGGCGAAGAGCCTGTCCGCTGTTGCTTTCGTTCAGGCTAGCGGTGGTGCGACGGCCGATAGACCGAGCCGTCCCAGTCGCGGGCAAACCCGAGGTCTTCGAGCCGGCGGGCCGAGAAGCGTGCAATAAGCCGCTCGGTCCGGCGCCGGCTGCTCGAGGCGAGGATGCGGCCGGCCATGCCGGCGAGGGCGTCGACGATAGGTTCAACTCGTTTGGGGTTCATGGTGCTCTCCCAGAGTGGCGGCAGTTTTGGTGTTGCAGTTACCCCTCGACTTTCATCAGCGAGAGTTTCAGTCACATCAAACCTGCCTTTGCAGCGGCGATGAGTGACTGAATACGCGAGCAAACATGCCGTCTTCCGACCTGGACGACAAACGACTTATCGGCGACAATGTGTGAGCAGTACTCACACATACAGATATCGATCCATGCCCCGGAAGCTGCCTCCCCTCACCACCTTGCCGAGCTTCGAGGCGGCGGCGCGCCTGTTGAGTTTCTCCAAGGCGGCAGAGGAACTTCATGTCACCCACGGCGCCGTCAGCCGGGCGATCAAGAACCTTGAGGATCAGCTCGGTGTGCAGCTGTTCGAGCGCGCTACGCGTTCGGTGAGCCTGACAGCCGTTGGCGAGCCCTATGCGCGGGCGGTGCGCGAGGTGCTCGACCAGTTGGCGGCCGCCACCGCTGCCGCAACAGCTCGCTATTCGAGCTCGACATTGAACGTCAGTACCTCCGATGGCTTCGCGGGGAGATGGCTGGTGCCGCGCCTCTACCGCTTTCACCGAGCACATGGCGACGTCGACGTGCGGGTTTCGACAAGCGGGAAGCTGACCAACTTCCTCGGCGACGGCATCGACGTCGCCGTCCGTTATGGCAGCGGGCACTATCCGGGGCTCACGTCAGAGTTCCTCACCGGCGAGGAGGTGTTTCCAGTGTGCAGCCCAAAGCTTCTTGAGGGTGCACGTCCGCTCCGAACGCCTCAGGACCTCAGACACCACACGCTGATCCGTGACAGCTTTCCGATCGACTGGGCGACCTGGCTGGCGAGCGCCGGGGTCGAGGGCGTGGACCCACGGAGCGGGATTACCTTCGACTCTGCCACCTTTGCCATGGAGTCGGCCGCACAGGGCGAGGGGGTGGTGCTCGGCCGGACCATGCTGGTTGCGGCCGACCTTGCCGCCGGGCGACTTGTCCGCCCCTTCGGCCACGCCCTGAAATCCCCCTCCAGCTTCTATCTCGTCTACCCGCCGGAGGCGATCCGTCAGCGCAAGGTCAAGGCTTTCCGGGATTGGCTGCTTTCAGAAGTCGCGCCGCAAATGGGTTGACGGGAAGACCGAGAAAACAGGATCGTCTACAGATCAAATCGAGCGGTTACTAGCTGCTCGCCCGAACTGCGGTGATGATCCAGGCACGCGAGTCGAAAAGCACCCGTCCGCGGTAAGCGGCATCGACGTCCAGGCTGTAGAAGACTGGTTCGTGGACTAGGACGGCATTCCTGGCGCCGCTCTGTTCGATGACCTCCTCGCCCGGGTTATGCACCGACTTCCACCCCCGGACTGTCAACCGCGCCGCGCCGCCTCGATCGCCGCGACGTCGATTTTCCTCATCTCCATCATCGCGTCGAATGCGCGCTTTGCTTCATCGCCGCCGGCGGCCATCGCTTCGGTCAGCACGCGCGGCGTGATTTGCCAGGAGATGCCCCATTTGTCCTTGCACCAACCGCACGCACTTTCCTGGCCGCCATTGCCGACGATGGCGTTCCAGTAGCGGTCGGTCTCCTGCTGATCGTCGGTGGCGATCTGGAAGGAGAAGGCTTCGTTGTGTTTGAACGCGGGCCCGCCATTAAGGCCGAGACAGGGGATGCCGGCGACTGTGAACTCGACCGTCAGCACGTCGCCCGCCTTGCCGGACGGGTAGTCGCTGGGGGCGCGGTGGACGGACTTCACCGAACTGTCGGGAAAAGTCTCGGCATAGAAGCGAGCCGCAGCCTCGGCGTCCTTGTCGTACCAAAGGCAGATCGTGTTCTTGGCGATTGTCATTGCTGGTCCCTTTGCTTTCGAAATCAATCTGGGCTTTTGAAATCAACCCGGGTTTTTCACAACCGGCCTCGGCGTTGCACCACGAACATGGAAATGCGCTCGTGCCATCGACGTTCCGACAGCAACACCTGCCCGGAATCAAGGTATCACGGCTGGTGCTTTCAGGACCAGATGCGGGCAGTGACTCGAATGGGCGATGGTCGGCCTGGTCCGACCGGCGGCCTCACTTTTTGTCTGGGGCAGCGCCGCTTTGCTCAAGGTCGCGCTGGCTTTCCGTTGGCGCGCCGTTGCCTCAGAAGGCGCATGAGCAAGTTCCGTCTGTCCTTGCGCGGGACGAGTTCGATATCGCTGACAAGTTTTGCGCCGCCTTTGTGCCGCTCCAATGTGATCTTGCGGCTATGGAAGGCTTCCAGCTCGGCGCGATGCGCTACGCTTATGATGGTGACCTTCGGCAATTCGCGAATAATCATCTCCATCATCTTGTCCTGGCTCTTCTCATCGAGCGCCGACGTTGCCTCATCCAGCACGATGATATCGGGGCGGTGCAGCAGAAGACGCGCGAAGGCGAGGCGCTGCTTTTCTCCACCCGACAAGGTCTGGTCCCATGGCGCGTCCTCCTCGATCCTGTCGTTGAGATAATCGAGCCCCACCTTGTCGAGGGCGGTCTTGATCTTATCCAGCGTCCAGTTGTCGGCGGCGCCTGGATAGGCGACCGCGCGGCGAAGCGTCCCGGTCGGGATGTAGGGCCGTTGCGGCAGCATGAACAACCGTCTGTCGGCGCGGATGTTGACGCTGCCGCTACCCCATGGCCACAGACCTGCGACGGCCCGCACCAGCGTGCTCTTGCCCGAGCCGGATTCGCCGGCCACGAGCACCCGTTCGCCCGGTTCGATCACGACCTCGGTTTCCTTGACCACGGCGGTGCCGTCGTCGAGCGACACGGAGAGATTGTTCAGGCTGAGCATTGCATCGCCGCCGGTTTCGCCGCGCTTTATGCGGCCCAGCGTGTTGCTCTGTTCCGCGCGCTCGAGCCCGTCGAGCGACATCATCAGCGAGGCGATGCGCCGTGCAGAGGCGTTCCAATCGGCGAGACGGGGGTAGTTGTCGACCAGCCATCCGAACGCGCCCTGCACGATGGCAAAGGCCGAGGCAGCCTGCATGACCTGTCCAAGTGTCATGCTGCCTTCGAGAAACTTTGGAGCGCAAAGCAAGACCGGCACGACGGGCGCAAACAGGCTCGACCCCTGCGACACCAGCGCCGTGCGCATGTGCTGGCCTGCAAGGAGCGCCCATTGCCGGAGCACATTGGCGAACGTCTTGTCGATGCCGCTGCGCTCCTCCTCCTCGCCGCCGAGCAATGCGATGCTCTCGCCGTTTTCCCGCACGCGCGTCAGCGTGTAGCGGAACTCGGCTTCCGCCTGATTTTTTCCCTCGGAGAGGCGGACGAAATGGCGGCCAATGACCGCCATCGAGGTGGACGTGATCGCGGCATAAAGCACCGCGGTGATGACAAGGAAGCCGGGAATGGTGACGGTCGAACCTGCGATCGGCAGGGTCAGCGCGCCGCCGATCGTCCACAGCACCACGATAAAGGTCGAGGCCGACAGAAATGCGACGATGACACCGGCGATGAAATCGACGGGCGATTCGGTGGCAATCCGCAAATCCTCGGCGATGCGGGCTTCGGGATTGCTGTGGTCGCCGCCGACGAGGTTCAGCTGATAGTAGCGGCCGCTCGCCAGCCAACGCGCGATGACCGCTGTGGTGAGCCAGGAGCGCCAGCGGCGCTGTATCCTCATGCGAAAGAAGACTTGTGCCACCACAAGGCTTGCACTTCCGAACACGAGTGGCAGGAACACGGCGCTCAGCCAATATACGGTATGGGCATCGCGTTGCTCGATGGCGTCGAAAATTGCGCGATTCCAGACATTGATCCCATACTGGAAGCCGACATTGGTGACGATCAGAACCAAAAGCCCGATCGTCAACGGCCAAGCGAGCTTGTCGCCACTGCTGCCCCAATAACCGCGCGCGCTGATCCAGAAGCGCTTAAGCAGGTATCTCTTGCGCGCCCGCTCGGCCTCTTCCGGTGTCAGCTCAGGATCGGGTTCGGTGACATCCGGCGGCGGCGCGGGCTCGCCGACGACCTCTGACGCGACTTCGAAGGTCGATTGTTTCTCGTGGCGCGACTTCTCGGCATCGCGCGATTGGGCGTCGTCAACCGATTTCGGCTTTAATTTAGCCTCGGGCATCCGGCGATAACGGCTTATAAATCAGAAGGTTTCATAGCGTCAGCCGCCGAGTGTCGCGAACTGCAGCCTCCACGGAGTGGCGCCAACGTTAATTGAGCGCTGTCCATCCAGTCACAAGAATAAGGGCAAACGTGACCAGCGCTCCAGAGACGTACAAGATCGTCCTGACACTACCTCCCTTGGCGGCGTTTCCGCCACGCAGGTAGACTCCCAGGTGGAGGAGGCGTATCGCCAGGTGGGTCCAGACCAATATCGCCAAAGTGGCCGCTCCGACGCCAACCATCATCGCTAGCGCCGCGGGCACGATAAAGGGCGCCAGTGCCTCGACCGAGTTCATGTGAACGCGGTCTATCCTATAGAGCCGATTGTCGTCGTCTGCCGGGACTACCGGTCCCGCCAGCGCTCCTGCAAATCCCTTGGACGAACCCGAGTAGACTGCCGATACTACCGATAGCAAACAGAGCACGAGCACGCCGAGAATGCTTAACCAATAGACTTCCATGTTGTCTCCGCTCCCTGGAATCGCAGTGAACCAGACGGTGCTTGCGAGTCATGCTCGCGAAGGCGCGGACGGTTCAGGCCGCCGCACCAGGGAAAAGGTCCTGGAACCGCCGCAGGTACAGCGGCCAGCCTTGATCGCTATCAACCCCAACGCGCACGCCCTCCCAGCCTTCGCCATGGCGTTCGAGGTTCCGGTGCTCGATCTCAACCCGGGTTCGGTTCTCCGTCTCAGCCGTGAACCTGACTTCCCATTCGCTGGTCTTGTTCAGGTCGCTCTCAATCTGCCACCGAGGACTGATGTCCCAGCTCAGAACCAGCCGGCCGGGGGGATCGTAAGCCAACACACGAGCCCAGCGGCATTCGCTGCCGTCCACGCCGCGATCGTAAACGTGACCCCCGACCCTGGGTTCGAAGATCGTCTCTGCGATCGGCACGGCAAGAAGATTGTGCTCGCGAGGTTTGAACCTCCCGAAACCCTCGGTGAAGACCTTGAAGGCACGCTCGATAGGTGCGTCGACAACGACGAAATGCTTTACGGGCGCGGTTGCAGGATACTTGCTCATGGCTGGTCCTTCTTTGGATGCTCGACTGCCAATTTGTAGCCTGCCAGGGTCTTGCTCCAGAACTCATCGATTTCCGCGCGCAGACTTGCCAGGCCGTTCGGATCGATACGGTATATTCGTTCCTTGCCAGAGCGCGTGTCGGCCACGAGCCCGGCATCCTTGAGTACTTTCAAGTGCTGAGAGACCGCCGGCCTGGTCACAGGCAGCACACGAGCAAGTCCGCTGACCGAACAAGGCTGTTCGACCAACAGTTCGAATATCGTGCGCCTCGTCGAGTCTCCGAGCGCTGTCCAATGTTTCGCGTTAGTGGCCACTAACGCGAACTTAAATCGATGGGGCCTGCGCTGTCAACCTGGAGGGTCGACGGTGCGGAATTCAGCCCCGGTCGGACCCTGTCGGTTAACGGGAAAAACTGTTGCTCGCGTCTTCGGAATTGCTCACGTGCCGGCGCTGAATTCCGGAACAAGGGTGCGATTTTGCCGTTGAGCCAGAAACTGGAAGCGACCTGCATGTCCAAATTGCCGAATGAAGAGATCGAGGGACGGCTGAACGCCCATCGCGAGACTTTGGCGCTGGTCGTCGCGCTGCTTGCTAGCCTCGATACGGCACCCGAGCGAATATGGGCCGAACTGGAGGCACGTTTTCAGTTTCAGAACAGTCAGGAGGACCCTGGCGTCCTGCCGAGCAGCGCATTCGCCATCGAAGCTGCGAAGATGCGGGAGTTCAAGCTGATCGCCGAAGAGGCGCGGGCGCGCAATGCGGAATGGAACGGCCGGGACAAGCCACAGGGCGCCAGCTGAAACTCCGGCGAGTGGTTGCAGGACCGGCTATTTTGCGGTGACTGAGCAGCGTCAGCTTTGCTGCAAAAAATGCACGCACCAACTCTTGCCATTCCTCGTCAAGCGTTAAGGTCGACGGCGCCGCATTGCTGCGGCGATACCAGTATTCCGCATTCGACTGGTCGCCTTCCTTGCGGTGGAGGTAGGCATGCACGTGCATGCCCGCCGTATCGTCGCGCTGCTGCGCGCACTCGTGCGCCTTAGCCCAATCGCCCTTTGCATCCCACCACAGCGCCTGCAGGGCAGGGCTCAAGCCGGCTGGAGGCTGTGGTTTGGCAATCGAATCCCTGAAGGCTTGCAGATCCATTTTTCACCATAGCGACGGTACAGGGCGCCGATAATAACCGCGCCGGCAGCCGACGGCTAGCGCGCATCGGGCGGGATGACCGGAATGGGTGTCGGAAGCCGATAACCGCGCGGCCAGACGCTTGATTCGATGACATGCATGACATAGTGCGCGCCACGACGCCATGCTGCCTGAGACAACGAGGATGAGTAGCGAGCCGATGACAGCCTCCGACAAGCCGCGCCAATTCTACCACGGCACCCGGGCCGACCTTAAACCGGGAGACCTGATCGAAGCCGGTTACAGCTCCAATTACGGCGCGCGAAAGCAGGCAGGCTGGGTCTATCTGACCGGCACTCTGGACGCGGCTATCTGGGGTGCAGAACTGGCCGCCGGTGACGGACGCGAAAGGATCTACGTCGTGGAGCCAACCGGCCCGATCATCGACGACCCCAATCTTACGGACAAGAAATTTCCCGGCAATCCGACGCAGTCCTATCGCTGTCGCGAGCCGCTCAGGATCACGGGCGAGGTCACCGAGTGGCAGGGCCACTCGCCCGAGAGGCTGAAAGAGATGAAGGACCATCTCGAACGGCTGAAGGCGCAGGGCATCGAGGCGATCGATTGATCGCGAAGTCCTGCGATTGCCAAGATTGACCTGGCTGACGGTCGGCGGCAGTCTCATTTCTGCGTCGCAGCCGCCGCGAAATACGGCTCCACGTCCGCAATGGGTCCGTGAGTTGTCGTTCCTTGCACGGGCTGGAGAGCGGATGCTTCCTTTCATCTCGCCGCGAACGTAACGATCTCGGGGCTCGAAGGGCCAAGCGGGCTGCCGTCAAAGCCGCCGAATTGCTGTTCGATCCGTAGCCCTGCGTTCCCCAGCAGGCTCGATAAGGCGTCCGTGTCGAGGAAGCGCAAGGTGCTGCGACTAACTTGCGGAAGGCTCGGATGCTTTCCGCCGAACCTGTGGGTGAATGTCACCGTCTGTCCGTCGAACGGTATGATCACCTCTGTTGTGATCTGCACCAGAGATCCGTCAGGTAGCTCAACGACGACCGCATTTTCGGGTGTCCAGCGTTCCCACGCCCGCACCGAAGGGTTCCGCGTTTCGAACGCGAAGCATCCGCCTGGCACAAGGGCGTGTCGCGCAGCCGCCATGAAATCCCCCAGGTCTTCGTCGCTGACAAGGGCCTGGAATGCGTGCCCCGTCATCACAATGAGATCAAACTCGGCTGTCCAGGCGGCCGATTGGAGATCGCCGAGGACCCATTCGATATCCGTGCGCGTTCGTGCGCGATTCAACACGCCGGGTGCTGGGTCTGCCGCAGAGCCGCCCTGAATGTCCGGCCAGGCGTGCCTCGTGAAGGAGGGTGCCCGTTCCACATCCGACATCAAGCACCGCGTCTGCTGTTAGAATGCGGGGCAGGTAGAAATCATAGTCGTCGCGCGCAGATCTCGGGTGCCAGGCATCGTAGACGGCAGCGAGATATGAGTCGGCGAAAAGGTGGTCGACCATAGGCGGTATTCCCAATCAACTTTGACTGTGCGAGCGGTGTCGCCGCGAGCATTTAGCCCATAAGTCGCGTCGCTCGTTACCGCACGACCTCGCGGTGGCCGCCGGGCAGGCGGGTGGCGATGAGCTTGTCGATGCGGCGGCCGTCGAGGTCGACGACCTCGAAGCGCCAGCCTTGCGCGTCGACACATTCGCCGGTCGCCGGCAGATGGTGCAAATGCGACAGCACATAGCCGGCGACGGTTTCGTAATCGCGGTTCTCGGGCAGGTCGATGCCGAGGACCTCCGCCATCTCGTCGGCCTGCATGTAGCCGGCGAGCAGCCATGAGCCGTCCTCGCGCTTGACGGCGTTTTCCTCTTCGCCGGCATCGAGATCAGAACGGAAGACGCCGGTAATCGCTTCCAGTATGTCGGCCGGGGTGACGATGCCTTCGAAATGGCCGTATTCGTCATGTACCAGCGCCATCGGCACGTCGGATTCCTTCAGCGTCGCAAGCACGTCCAGCGCATCGGCCTGGTCATGCACGATTGGGGCCGTGCGCACGTGCCGGCGCGGGTCGAGAGCGCGACCGCCGAGCATCGCCGCCAGCACGTCGCGGGTCTGGACGACGCCGATCATGGCGTCGACGCCGCCGTCGCCGGCCGGTAGGCGCGAATGCTGGGTGTCCATCAGCAGCTTCCTGATGGCCGCCTCGTCGGACTGCAGATTGATCCAGTCGACCTCGGTGCGCGGCGTCATCACCGCGCGCACGGCACGGTCGCCGAGCCGCATGACGCCGGCGATCATGCGCCGTTCGTCGGATTCGATGGTGCCGTGGTGCTCAGCTTCCGCGACCAGCATCTTGATCTCCTCGTCGGTGACCTTATCCTCGCTCTGACCGTGCTGGCCAAGCAGCCACAGCAGGGCGCGGCCGGAAAAATCGAGCAGGAAGACCAGCGGCGCCGAAACGCTGGCGAGGATGGTCATCGCCGGAGCGACCCTGACGGCGACCCGTTCGGGGTCGCGCAATGCGATCTGCTTGGGCACCAGTTCGCCGATGACTAGCGAGCCATAGGTGATGATGGCGACGACAATGCCGACACCGAGCGGGTCGGCGAGGCTTTCGCGGACGCCGGCCGACGCCAGGAAGGTGGCCAGCCGCTCGCCGAGCGTGGCGCCGGAAAACGCGCCGGACAGGACGCCGACCAAAGTGATGCCGATCTGCACCGAGGACAGGAACTTTCCCGGATTGGCGCCGAGCGCCAGAGCCCGGCCGGCGCCCTTGACGTTGCGGTCGATCATCGTCTTGAGGCGCGCCGGCCGCGACGAGACGATGGCGAGCTCGGACATCGACAGAAGGCCGTTCACGCAGATGAGGACGACCACGATGGCAATTTCAGCATAAAGCATGCCGGGTCCATAGCATTGCCGCGCGGTTTTCGAAAATAGGACGGTCGCGCTTTTTAAATTTAGCGAGCGGAGCAGTGAGGCGGCACCCATCCGGCATCCCACGGCGGTGCGGAAAAATGCTCGATCAGGGCGTCTACGACGACGCGCACCTTTGGCGCGAGGTTGCGTGTTACCGGCCAGATGGCATGCACCACGGTGTTTTCGACAAGACGGTCCGACAGGACCATTTCGAGTTCGCCGCGCCTGATGCTGTCGGCCGTCAGCCATGTCGGCAGATAGACGATGCCGCAGCCGGCCAGTACCGCATCGAGCATCGGTTCGCCGTGGCCGAGCACCAGCCGCGCCCTGGGCGCGAACTTTTCGAGGCGGCCGTCGGCATGCCTCACGGTCCAGGGATGGACCGTGCCGTCGCGGCCGTAGCCGATGAGGCTGTGCCTGGCCAGGTCCTCGATCGATTGCGGCCTGCCATGGGCGTCGAGATAGGCGGGGGCGGCGCAGATGGCCGAACGTTGGGCATAGATGCGGCGCGCGGCGATCGACAAGCTGTCGTCGAGGTCGCCCATGCGCACCGCCAGGTCGATGCCTTCCTCGATCAGGTCGACGCGCCGGTCGTTGAACGAGATTTCCATCGTCAGGTCCGGGAATTTCTTGGAAATGTCGAACAGCAGCGGGGCGACGCACCGGCGGCCAAAAGCCAAAGGCAGGTCGACGCGCAGCCGGCCGGAAGGCACCTGCTTGCGCGATGCCAACAGCGACTGGGCGGCTTCGATCTCGGCCAATGCCCTGACGCAGGCTTCGTAATAGCTCAGGCCCTCACTGGTCGGGCTGAGGCTGCGGGTGGTGCGGTTGAGCAGGCGAACGCCCAATCGCTGTTCCAGCTGCGCGATCGACTTGCCGACCGCCGATTTCGTGACATGCAGCCGCGCGCCGGCGCCGGTGAAGCTGCCGGCCTCCACCGCGTGAACGAATGCGACGATGCCTTGCAAATTGGCCGATTCCAATAAAGCGCCCCTATTGTAGAGTTTTGCTCCTTAATCTGTTGCAGAACATGCCACATGGAAGCACTTTTCTCCATAGTGAAACGGCGTAAATGTCTCGCGCAGCCATCAACCACGGAGCGCGAACCAAATGAGCACCGAAAACAGATCCTGGCAGATGAACGGTTTCGGCCTGTCCAGGTTGAAGCCGGCTGAGGGAAAGCTGCCCCAACCCGGACCGCATGATCTGCTGGTACGCGTCACAGCGGTATCGCTGAATTACAAGGACAGGATGATCGTCGATGGCGTGCTGATACCGGACCTCAGCTTTCCGTTCGTGCCGACATCGGACGCGGTAGGCGAAGTGGTCGCCATCGGCGGCAAAGTCAGCCGCTTCGGCATCGGGCAGCGCGTGCTCGGCCAGGTGATCGCCGACTGGCCGGACGGCGACGCGCCGCCCGTGCTGCACAAGCGTACGTTGGGTTCGTCACTGCCCGGGACGCTGTCCGAGCATGTGCTTTTTCATGAGGATGCCGCCGTGGCGGCGCCGCCGTCGCTCAGCGACGTCGAGGCATCGACGCTGCCGATCGCGGCGCTGACGGCGTGGTTCGCGCTGGTCGAGGCGGCCAAGCCGATCCCGGGCGAAACCGTTCTCATCCAGGGCACCGGCGGCGTGTCGCTGTTTGCGCTGCAATTTGCCGCCGCCTTCGGCCTGCGCGCCATCGTCATCTCGAGCAGCGATGAGAAGCTCGAGCGGGCGAAGGCGCTCGGCGCCTGGAAGGGGATCAATTATCGCAGCCAGCCGGCATGGGACGAGGCGTCGCGCGAACTGACAAACGGGGCCGGCGTCAGCCATGTGCTGGAAATGGTCGGCGGCGACAATGCGCGGCGCTCGCTCAATGCGCTGGGCGCCGACGGCAGGCTGTCGCTCATCGGCCTTCTCGGCAGCATGGAGCTCAGTTTCCCGATCATTCCGTTCCTGCGCAACCGGATCGTCGTACAAGGCATATCGATCGGCCACCGCCGCGCTTTCGAGCGAATGAACCAGGCGATCGAGACGCTCACGATCAAGCCGGTGATCGACAAGGTGTTTGGCTTCGACGATGTGCCGCAGGCATTTGAGCGTCTGGAGACAGGACCGTTCGGCAAGATCGTGATCACCGTGCCCTGAGCCCGTTGGGACGAAATGGCTGTCAGACGGGAAGGCCGATTGCGCGCCTACGGCAGTTGCAGCAGGACGCCGATGATGGCCTTGCCGTCGGTGAAATAGGGATCGCCTTCGCCGTTGCGCCCGGTCTTTGTGGCGCCGACGCCTGGTATCTCGCTGGTCGAGATCAGCATGCCGGCGGCGGAGAGGTCGCGCATCAGCGCATCGCGCTCGGCGTCGATGTCGGGGCCGATATGATGGGTGATCGCGCCGGTGTCATGGCTGAGGCCGACGCCGCGGTCGAAGCTTGCCGAGCCAAGCCAAAGCGGCCGGCCGTCGTCTCCGGTTGAATCGGTCTGCCAGAAGCGGACGTGGTGGCGCCGGTCGGCGCTGTCGCCGACCGGTTTTTCGAAGGCGAGGTCCTGGGCGCGGCCTTCGAACAGCAGCCGACTGACCGGCGCGTCGGGATAGGGGCGGTTAAACAGCACGCTTTCGCCGATCTCGATGGCGGTCTTCAGCGTGATGGCGTCTGCCGTATCCCAGCCGGCGACGGCAAAAGCATGGACAAGCTCCTTCTTCGTGCCGACCAGGCCGACATTGATGGGATCGCCCGGAATGCCTTGCGGCGTGTGCGTCACCATCTCGAATTGCTGATTGCGAAAATTGCGGTCCCGCAACGTCCAGAACTCAGGCGCGGCGAAATAGGCGAGCGAAAGATAAGCGGCACAGCATGCCACCAACCAGGTCGTCGCACGTCGTCGAAGGCTTCGTTGGCTCAAGAGGCACCACCCAAGCGTCTGCGCATCATCTTAATCGGCGCAGCAGGTCTTGGGCAGGGGCTGCAATCAGCGGCAGGCGCGGTAGCCGTTCTTGCGGTTCTTGATGTCGAAATGGAAATGGTTGCGGTGATCGTAATTGTAGCCGGGGCCGAGCACAGTGGTGAAATACTGGCAGCCGTCGGCGCGCACATTGTTGAGGAAGCCGCGTGTGCGGAAGGCGAACAGGCCGGGTTTGCGGACGTCGATGTCGTCGCCATTGTTGAGCTCGATGCTCATTACGTCGAGCGCATTGCCCTTGCCGTGTTCCGACAAAACACCTTCGCCGGCAATCCTGCGGCAGGAATAGCTCGAGCCCTGGTGGATGGTCTTGACGCCTGAGAAATAGCGCCAGCGGGCCGACGGGACGAGTTCGTTCCTGGTCCAGCCGGCAAAGGTGGCGGCCATGTCGCAGGTCAGCGTCGCGGCCGGCTTCATCTCGACGCTGCCGATGGCCGAGATCTTGACCGGATAATCGATTCCGCACTGGCCTTCGTGGATCGGCGCAACGTCGGTGTAGACGACGCCGAGGCGCTTCAGTTCCTTGCGGCAATCGATCTCCGTGGCCGGCATCTGTTCGGTCGGCGACATCGGGTTATCCATACGCGGATAGGCGGCCGTCATATAGGGGTTGGACGGGACGAGGCGCTGCATACCCGAATATTCCGGGCCGGAATCTTGTGGGCCGGAATATTGTGGGTCGGAATTGGGCGGGACGGCAGCGGTCTGGCTGCCGACATCGACGGCCGGCTGCAGCGACAGGACGCTGCCGGTGTTGCAGGCCGAGACCGCCGCAATGGCAAGCAGGGCGGCAAGCCTGCCGGCTATGCGCGCGCATTCTGTGTGCCGCGCAGCGGCAAACGCAGCGCGAAGTAGCCCGGCCATCGGAAGGGTTCCTGTCCCCAGATGGCACAGACTCTAAACCTGAAGAGTAAAGGAAAAATCAGCGGCGCCGTTCACGCCTGCGGCCAAATTGCGGCGCCCGCCATCATTTGCAAAACGTGCCGCCATTGCGGCGCGGTTCGAGGTCGAAGTGGAGATGCAGCGAATGATCGGCATCGCTGCCGGGGCCAAGCACGGTCTTGAACGGCCCGCAGGCCGCCTTGCGCACTGTATCCAGGAATTTCGCGTCCTTCTCTGGCGGCGCTGCACCAACATCGATCTCCTTCCCGTCGGAGAGCGTGAAGCTGGCGATGTCGAGCGCGTTGCCGAAGGCGTGCTCCGACAGTTTGCCGCCGGCGTGGCGCGGGCGGCAGACGAAGGCGGAGGCCTGGCCGATCGATTTGATATCCGTGCCGAACTCGGCCTTTGCAGCAGGCTGGATGACCGAAGCAGCAAAGCGTGCGGCCGCTTCCGCCATCTGGCAATTGAGCTCGGGGTCCGGGCCGATGGCGATGGATTTGCCGAGGGTCTTCAGCACGATCGGGTAAGGGATCGAGCAACCGACCGCCGTATCATGCTCGGGTTTGCGCTCCTCGAAATCGACGCCCATCGATTTCAGCCGCCTGCGGCAGGCCAATTCCTCCGCCGGCATTTCTTTCCCGGCAATGGCAGCCGATCGAGGATCTGGAATGATTTTTTGCTCCTCTTTTTTCTCCCCCGCCTCGGCCGGTTTTTCTGAAGGGTTCAGTGGGCTTGCCGGTGGCTCTGCCTGTGCCGGCTTTTCAGGAGGTTTTGGGGCGGTCGCCGGCGGTTCCGGCTGCTCCGTCTTGGGCTGGCCGTTTTGCGGCTGGCCGTTCCGGGACTGACCGCTTTGCGGCTGAGTGGCCTGGGGCGGCTCAGCCGCCGGGGCATCCGCCGGGCGCGGTTCGGGGACCGGGATCTCGGTTGGTGGCGGCGGAGTGACTTGCTGGTTGAGCTGCGGAACCGGTGCAGTTTGCGGCAGCTCGGGCGCCTTGGCTAAAACGGGTCCCGCCAGCGGCGTAGCCGCAGCGGCCAGCAGCAATCTGCGCATTTTGGAAAAACCTAGCGCCGCCATTACGTCGCAACGGCCAGAATGCAGGGAAGTTGCCTTGGGCGAGGGGGGCGGCCGATCACAATCGGTAACCGCGCCGTCACGCGCCGATCGCTTCCAGGCCTTCCTCGAGCCAGTCGGCCAGCAGCGGCATGCCGAGCAGATATTTTGCCGTGCGCTTGTTGGCGCGCTCGCGGGCGGCGGTCAGCGCGTCCATCCATTCCGTCGCGTCATAGTCGCCGCGGCCGACCCAGGCCAACGCAATCAGTTCGGCCGCTTCGTCGACATTGAGATCGTCGATCAGCTCGCGCAGTTCTTCTTCGGTGAGATCTTCGGAGCTTTCCTCGGCAAGGCCGTCATGATGGTGGTTGTCGTGCGCGTTGCCGTCGAGCTCTACCTCGTGCTCGGCGCCGTCGGCATAGTCTTCGTTGACGGCGGCGCTGAGCGCCTTCGCCTTCAGGATGAACAGACGCACGGTGTCGGGACCGATCGAAAGCTCCCAGTCTCGTTCAACGCGCTGCTGCACCGGCCGTCTCCCTGCTTCGTGCTCGGTCGGCCCGATGATAGCGGATTTGCAGCGCTCGTCACGTTATCTTGCGCGTCGGCGTTAATCGTGAAGCATGATTTCCGATGCGCTCCGTTCCCGGGATAAGATGCCTTCCTGGGAGAGATCGCGGTTTTGAGATAGGATGGCATTTTCCGGGGACGAAACGGCTTCGGCCCGGCGTTAGTGTTGCATTGTCAGGTTCAAAGGAGAGTTCGATGCGCAGACGATTGCTGATTTACGCCATGGCCATCGCCGCCCTGCCGCTGATTGCGGCTCCGGCGTTTTCGGCTGGTGAAGGCGGGGGAGGCGGCAGCGATGGCGGCCAGAGCCAGTGCAAGAAGGGGCAGGTCTGGGACAAGAAGCAGAAGAAATGTGTCTCGCCAAAGCAAGGCATGCTGGACGACGACAGCATCTATGATGCCGGTCGCGCGCTGGCGATGGATGGACGCTATGACGAGGCGATCGCCGTGCTCAGCCTCGCCGCCAACAAGCAGGACCCGCGCATCCTCAACTATCTCGGCTATTCGCATCGCCATTCCGGCCGTGTCACCGTTGGCCTCGGCTACTACGAGGAAGCGCTGCGCATCGACCCGAATTACACGCTGGTACGCGAATATCTCGGCGAGGCGCACTTGCAGATTGGCGATCTTGCCGGCGCCCAGGAACAGCTCCGCGAAATCGAGAAGCGCACGGGCAAGGGATCTCGCGAATACGGCATGCTGTCGGAGCAGATCGATCATTTCATGAGGAGCTGATCCGACCTCCGGAACGCTGCTCATAACCGGCTGTGAGCGATCGCAGCCGGTTTTTTGCTGTGCTGGAATGCTGCCCCGAACCCGGAATTTGGCATCACGGCGCACCTGATGCGCTCCTTGACGTTAGGTCAGCTGCCCAATCGGTGGATGATTTTTCAAAATCCGACTTTTTGGACGTGAAAAACCCGCGAAGATTGCTATATCTTGCAAGATTGTGGTGAGACGGTTCCGTTAGCGAGGCTGCCGGACCGTTTTCTTTTTGTACCATCGACAAGGTCGCTCCCGATCGCGGGGGCGGCGGCAGGAAAGGTCAGGCATTATGAACAAGGTCCCGATGACAGGCGAGGGGTTCGCGTCATTGAAGGAAGAACTGCGCTGGCGCCAGCAACAGGAGCGGCCGCGTATCATCGAGGCGATTTCCGAAGCGCGCTCGCATGGCGACCTCTCCGAAAATGCCGAATATCACGCGGCAAAAGAGGCACAGAGCCTCAACGAGGGCCGGGTCAACGAACTCGAGGACCTGATCGCGCGGGCCGAGGTGATCGACATCACCAAGCTCAGCGGCGACAAGGTCAAGTTCGGCGCCACCGTGGTGCTGGTCGATGAGGATACCGAGGAGAAAAAGACCTACCAGATCGTCGGCGACCAGGAAGCGGACGTGAAGTCCGGCCGCATCTCGATCTCCTCGCCGATCGCGCGTGCCCTGATCGGTAAGGAAGTCGGCGACGCCATCGAGGTCAACGCACCGGGCGGCGCCAGGGGCTACGAGATCGTCCAGGTGCAGTTCATCTAGGACCTTTTGATAATTCTACTCTGGCGGCCGACTAGCGCGGTTTTCTGCGCTTCCGGTGCTCACGTACTTTAAGTACGCTCCGCTCCGGTTCTCGAAAACCACGCTATTCGACTCGCCAGAGCGAATTCTGAAAAGGTCCTATGCAGCGCCTTGTAATTTAAGCGCCAGCAATCTCTCTGCTTCCGCCATCACCTCCGGCGGCGTGGCGCGGCGGCCGGCCCGGGCCCGGCGCGGCGACGAGAATGGGCCGCGCGGGCCGGGCAGGCCGGGCTCGGTGGCGAGGAATATCGCCACCGTCGGCAGGCCGAAAGCGCTGGCGAGATGGGTCAGGCCGGTGTCGGCGCCGATCACCAGCGTCGAGCCGCCGATGACGGCGGCGATCTCGGCAAGCGGCGACCTGGGAAACACCACGGTCTGCGAGACGGCGCCGGCGATCGCCTCGGCAACTGCCTTTTCCCGGTCGTCCGACCAGGTGGTGACCGGTGTCATTCCCTTGTCCACCAGCAGGCGGGCGGTTTCGATCCAGTCCGCGACCGGCCATTTCTTGTCCTCGCGGCTGGTGCCGTGCAGCAGGAAGGCGGTCTTTTCACCAGCAAAAGTCGACCTTTCGGCTGGCGGCACGATGCCCGATTCAAGCCGGGAAAAATCCGGCTCGTAGCCGAGCGCCAGGGCGAACAGCCGCCTCGTGCGCTCGATGGCATGCAGGCCGCGCGGCACGGGGTAGCGACGGCCATAAAACAGGCTCGCCGAAGGCTCGCGGGCGCTCGAACGGTCGAAACCGGCGATCGGCGCTGCCGCCAGCCGCGCCACCAGCGCCGATTTCAGCAAGCCTTGTGCATCAAGGACAAGGTCGTAGCGGCAATCGCGCAAGGCGCGGCGCAAGCCGACCACTTCCCGCCATGTGCCGGGCTGGAGCAGCTTCCTGCGCCAGCGCCGGATCGCCACGCTGTGGATGGTTTGGATGGCTGGGTGCAGCGCCACGATGCCGGCAAAGGCCTCTTCGACACACCAGTCGAAGGAGATATCCGGCCGGGCGCGGCGTGCATCCTCGATCGCCGGGAAGGTGTGGATGACGTCGCCCATAGACGACGTCTTGACGATCAGCACCTTCATGCGGCGGCCGGCATTTCCAGCAGCCGCTCCGCCGCCGCCACGACGCGTTCGACCTCCAACGTCTTCAGGCAGTTGAGATGACCGAGCGGGCAGATTTTTTTGTGGCAGGGCGAGCAGGACAGGCCGAGCCAGACCAGTTCGCGACTCTCGGCGAGCGGCGGCGTGTTCTCAGGCGATGTCGAGCCGTAGACGGCGACGACCGGCGTGCCGACGGCGGCGGCGACATGCATCAGCCCGCTGTCGTTGGAAACGGCGAGCCTCGCCGCCGCAATCAGATCGATGGCATCCTCGAGCCTTGTCTGGCCGGCGAGATCGACGGCGCCCGGCGCAAGCGCGGCGATTTCCGCCGTCACCTCGGCGTCCTTCTTCGATCCGAACAGCGCCACGCCAAACCCTTTCGCCATCATCTCACGGGCAAGGCCGGCATAGTGTTCGCTCGGCCACCGCTTGGCCGGACCGAATTCGGCGCCGGGCATGAGTGCCACGAATTTCCCCGCCGTCAGCCCGAAACGGCCGAGCAGTGCCGCCTGGCTGGCTTGATCGACGACAAGCTTCGGGGCCTGGAAGGCGCCACCCCGAGCAAGGCTGAAATAGGCCTGCGCGGTGCGCCGTTTCAGGCGGTCGGGCAACGGCACGATGTCGGTCAGAAGCCCGTAGCGCATTTCCTTGAGATGGCCGACACGGCGCGGAATGCCGGCAAAAAACGGGATCAGCGCCGATTTCCAGCTTCCCGGCAGGACAAAGGCCATGTCGTAGCGGCCGCGCAGCAGGCGGCCGAAGCGCCTTCGGGTGCGGAATTCGAATGCGCCGGAATTCAGCGGCAGGTCGATCTGCTGGCGGATTTCAGGCATGCGCTTGACCAGCGGCGCTGCCCAGGCCGGCGCCAGCACGTCGATCGCGGCGTTCGGATGAAGCTCCCTCAGCGCCGAGAACAGGCACTGCGCCATCACCATGTCGCCCACCCAGCGTGGGCCGATCACGAGGATCGTTGGGCTTTCAGCCATTCGACATAGTCTCTGACGCCGGTTTCCACTGTGCGGAACTGGCCATTGTAACCGGCTGCGCGCAAGCGGGACATATCAGCTTGCGTAAAGCTCTGGTAGCTGCCCTTGAGGTGGTCAGGAAACTCGATGAATTCGATCTGGCCCTTGCCGAGCGTATCGATCACCGTTTCGGCAATAGCGCGGAACGGCTGGGCCTTGCCTGTGCCGCAGTTGAAGATGCCGCTCGAGCCGCGTTTCCACAGCCACAGATTGACGTCGGCGACATCGCCGACATGGATGAAATCGCGGCTCTGCTCGCCGGGCCCGAAATCGCCATAGGCGCCAAACAGCTTCGGGTTCTGGCCTTGCTCGACCTGGTTGAACAAATGGAAGGCGACCGAGGCCATGGCGCCCTTGTGCGCCTCGCGCGGTCCGTAGACGTTGAAATAACGCAGGCCCGCCACTGGCGAATGGTCGGTATCGAACACGGTACGGCGGACATAGTCGTCGAACAGCTTTTTCGAATAGGCATAGACGTTCAGTGGCCGCTCGTATTGCGGCTCCTCACGGAACTCGGCGCCGCCGCCATAGACGGAAGCGGAGGAGGCATAGAGGAAGGGCACGCGCAGCGCCAGGCAGGCGTGCAGCAGGCGCTTCGAATAGGTGTAGTTGACCTCCATCATGAACTTGCCGTCCCATTCGGTGGTGGTCGAGCAGGCGCCCTGGTGGAAGACCGCCTCGATGCGGCCGAGGTCACCGGCCTCCATCCGCGCCAGAAAATCGCCCTTGTCGAGATAGTCGGCGATCTCGAGATCGGCGAGGTTGGCGATCTTGTGGCCGTCGGTGAGGTCGTCGACGACGAGGATATCGCTGAAACCGTCGGCGTTGAGCGCGGCGACGATGTTGGAACCGATCATGCCGGCGCCGCCCGTGACGATGATCATGAAAGCCTCTGGTACCTTTGTGCCGGTTGTAGCCCTTGTGGGATTCTGGCCTTATAGGGGAGGCGGGCCGGGCTGTCGACAAAGCAGGTGGCGGGGCGGCCGGATGAGCGCCATAGTGACGCCGCAAAGGTCACGTTTCAGTCGGCCTGCCGGCCGATCGGCGACAGGAGCAAGGTAATGCCGTCAACCGAACTGCTTGTCGCCTTTTTCGCCACGACGGCGATCTTCGCCTATATCCCCGGTCCCGCCATGCTCTATGCCGCCGCGCAAACCATGGCGCGCGGCCGCTGGTCCGGCCTGATGGCGGCGCTCGGCATCCATCTTGGCGGCTACGTTCATGTCTTCGCCGCCGCCGTTGGCCTGTCGGTGCTTTTCCATGCCGTGCCGGTGCTTTACATGGCGGTCAAGCTGGTCGGTGCGCTGTATCTGATCTGGCTCGGTGTTTCGTTGTTTCGCGCCAAGGCGCAAGGTGACGTTGTCTTGCCGGGAATTCAGCCGAAATCCGCCCGCCGCGCCTTTTTCGAGAGCGTTGCCGTCGAGGTGCTCAACCCAAAAACGGCGATTTTCTTCATGGCGTTCCTGCCGCAATTCATCGATGCCTCGGCAGTCTTTCCGGTCTGGCTGCAGTTCGTCGTGCTTGGAACGATCGTCAATTTGATGTTCTCGTCGGCCGACATTGTTTGCGTGATACTGGCCGGCGCGGTGATCGCCAGGCTGCGGCAGTCGAGCCGGGCGCAGCGCCTGATGCGGCGCGCCGGCGGTGCGGTGCTCGTCGGGCTGGGCGTGCATGTCGCGTTGCAAAAAAGCTGACGCACTGTCTCGCCGCCGCGATCGGTCAAACCCCCGGCGTTGCGTCGGCTGAAATTGCGGTATATCGGCATCGCCATGAACGGCCGGCCCTGCCAATCGAATTTCCCGTCACTGAAAATCGGCCCTCCCGCGCGTTGACATGATCAAGCTGCCCTCTCCCGAACCTCTTCACCGCGCCATTTCGCGCTTCGGCAGCGCCACCGTGCTGGTGGTTGGCGATTTCATCCTCGACCGTTTCGTCAACGGCGTGATCGAGCGCATTTCGCCGGAAGCGCCGATCCCCGTGCTGCACGGGCGCGGCGAAACGCTGGCGATGGGCGGTGCCGGCAATGTCGTCGCCAACATCGTTTCTCTCGGCGCTGCCGTCATACCGGTCTCGGTGATCGGCGCTGACGAGGCCGGCAAGAACGTCATGCGCATGCTCGGCGAATTTCGCGTCGACACCGGCGGGCTGGCGCAGGATGCCGATCGCATGACCTCGTCCAAGAGCCGCTTCAGCGCGCTCAACCAGCAGGTGCTGCGTTTCGACGAAGAGGAAATCAAGCCGCTGGGCGATGCCGAGCGCGCGACATTGGTCGGGCATTTTCGCGAAGCGCTGGCGCGCGCCGACATCGTCATCCTGTCCGACTATGGCAAGGGCGTGCTGCTCGACGGCGTCGCCGGCGAACTGATCTCGATCTGCCGGGAAGCGGGCAAGCCGGTGCTGGTCGATCCGAAGGGCAGCGACTATGCGCGTTATGCCGGCGCGACGGCAATCACGCCCAATCGCAAGGAACTCGGCGAGGCGGTCGGCCGCGCAGTATTTGCCGACGACGAGATCGAGGCGGCGGCGCGCCGGCTGATTTCGGCGCACGGTTTCGATTTCGTCGTCGCGACGCGCAGCGAAAAGGGCATGAGCGTCGTCGGTGCGGACGACGCCCGCCATATCGCCACGCAGGCGCGCGAAGTGTTCGACGTTTCGGGCGCGGGCGATACGGTGATCGCGACCTTCGCGCTGGCGCTGGCGGCAGGGGCGGATCGCGTCATGGCCGGATCGATCGCCAACGCCGCCGGCGGCGTTGTGGTCGGCAAGCGCGGCACCGCGCGGCTGACGATCGAGGAACTCACCGGTGCGCTGTTTCGCTCGCACGGCCCGGTTGCCCACAAGGATGCCATCCTCGATGCCGCCGCCGCGGCGCGGCTGGTGGCGGGCTGGAAAGACGAGGGCTTGAGCGTCGGTTTCACCAATGGCTGTTTCGATATTCTGCATGCGGGCCATGTCAGCCTGTTGCATGCGGCGCGCAGCCAGTGCGACCGGCTGGTGCTCGGCCTCAACAGCGATGCCTCGGTGCGCCGGCTGAAAGGGCCGGGGCGCCCGGTCAACGACCAGCATGACCGGGCCTGCGTGCTGGCAGCACTTGCCTCGGTCGACGCCGTCGTCATCTTCGAGGAGGATACGCCGCTTTCGCTGATCGAGGCGCTGAGCCCCGACATACTGGTCAAGGGCGCCGACTATACGGTCGATCAGGTGGTTGGCGCCGATGTGGTGCAGAAGGCCGGCGGGCGCGTCGTGCTGGTCGACCTCGTCGCCGGCAAGAGCACCACCGGCACCATCGGTAAACTACGCGCCGGGAACTGAGGGTTTCATGTCCGAACTGAACGATTACCTGGCCCGCTCGGCGGCCGCGATCTCGGCAATGGTCGAGCGCGACCTGACCCGCGAGATGGAGCGGGCGGTCAGCGCCGTCGTCGCCGCGCTTTCGCAGGGCAAGGCGCTGCTGATAGCCGGCAATGGCGGCTCGGCCAGCGACGCCATCCACATCGCCGGCGAGCTGGTCGGCCGCTTCCTCAGGGAGCGCAAGGCCTACAACGTCATCGCGCTGCCGGCCAACGCGGCGGTGCTGACCGCCTGGGGCAATGATTACGGCTTCGACACGGTGTTTGCACGCCAGGTCGAGGCGCATGGCGCGGCGGGCGCCGTGCTGCTCGCCATCTCGACCAGCGGCAATTCGCCAAGCATCCTCGCCGCCGCCCAACAAGCGCGCATGATGGGCATGACGGTGATCAGCCTGACCGGGGAGACCGGCGGCAAGCTGAAGCCGCTCTCCGACGTCCTGCTCAGCGTACCCTCGACCTCGACGCCGATCATCCAGCAGGGGCATTTGTGCCTCTACCACCATCTCTGCGAAATGGTCGAAACGCGCCTCTGCGACGTGGGGTGATCGGGCATTCGGAGTTGATGCCGTCGGCGAAGCTGCAATCTCCCCCCGCGGGGGAGATGGCCGGCAGGCCAGAGGGGGGTGCTGCCCCTCCGACCTGTCAAGCAATTACAGCAATCCTCGGCCAACGGGCTGATTTGGGTAGGTAGAGAGTCGAAATCGGACGTTTGGCGATCCGTCACACCCCCCTCTGCCCTGCCGGGCATCTCCCCCGCAAGGGGGGAGATCGGCAAATTCGTCGAGGCCGCCACATTTTGTTCTTGCTTTGTGCCGGCAGCTATGCTACTAATTTGGGTATGGTGATGATTCCCACCGACGACCCGCCCGCCGAGGCGGGTTTTTTTGTTTCCGGTTTTTGTCTCTCAGGCGCTTTGCCTGGTCTCTCAAGCTGAAAACGCCACCAGCCGTTCATCCTTAACCCGGCGGATGGTCAGCGCGGTTCGCACCGTATCGACATTTGGGACCGAGGCCAGTTCCTCAATGACGAAGGTCTGGAAGGCGCCGAGATCGCTCGCCACGCAATGCAGCAGGAAATCGGACTCGCCCGACACCATCCACGCCTCGCGTAAGATCGGCCAGCCGCGGGTGCGCTCGGCGAAGGTCTTGAGCTCGGCGTCGGCCTGATGAAGTCAGGATTTTTGCGTCATCCAGCGGCGAAAAAGCCGGCCATCGATGATGAGCAGGCTCGCAATGATCAATGTCATCCCCGCGAACTCGAACGGCTCCAGCCTTTCCCCGAGAAACACCGTGCCAAGCAGGATCGCGCTGGCAGGCACCAGAAGCGTCACGAGGGAAGCGTTTGTCGCTCCGGCCGAGGCGATCAGGTTGAAATAGAGGATGAATGCCAGCGCCGTCGTGAAGACCGCGAGAACAGCCACTGCCGCCCATATGGGGACGCTTGACGTCACGATCGCCTCCGGACTGTAGAGAAGGAAAACGATCGGTAACATGACTATGGTGGAGGCAGTGAGTTGGCCGGTCGCCACCACAGATGGCTTCATGTTCTTGAAACGTTTGGCGTAGACGACGCCGAAGCCGTAGGAGATGGCCGCCCCGATCACGGCGAGCTTCGCCCAGGCAGGGCCACCAAGATTGGACAGCAGCCCGGGGCCGATCATGAGGGCGGCTCCGGCGATTCCGAGCCCCACTCCCGCAAGCTTGGTCGCCGACAATTTCTCATCCGCCGTCAGCAGGTTTGCAACGAGGATCGTCCAGAGAGGTGTTGTTGCATAGAAGATAGAGGCAAGACCCGCACCAATCTCGGTTTGTCCTGTGAAGATCAGGGAGAATGGAATCACGTTGTTGAGCAAAGCCAGGCACAGGAAGGGGCCGGGCCTCGCCAGTGCGGGAGCGAAGGAAATGCCGCGCGTCCTCAGCCATAAATGCAGGACCAAGGCGGCGATCGACACCCGATAAAGGACAAGGGCAAGTGGCGGGATCTCGGCTACCGCGATGCGCGCGAAGAAGAAGGTGCCGCCCCACAGAAAACCCAGAAGCAGCAACTGCCCCCAGTCGCTTGCCGACATTGAGCGTGTCAGTGCTGTCGTGCTCAACGCTTCGCCTGTCTAATTTCGGAGTGTAAGTGCAGACGATAATATGAATTAAACTGGCAATTATATTGGAAGTTTTACCTAAATCGATCAGATTTATTAGAATATTAATATTGGAATTAATATTATAGGTGTTTTAGAATTCCTATTGTCGAATATCAAAGCTTCGGTTGCTGTGGTCCCGATCAGGCATTGAACGCCACTAAACCTTCATCCTTGACCCGGCGGATGGTCAGCGCGGTTCGCACCGTGTCGACATTGGGGGCCGAGGCCAGTTCCTCGATGACGAAGGTCTGGAAGGTGCCGAGATCACTCGCCACGCAATGCAGCAGGAAATCGGATTCGCCCGACACCATCCAGGCATCGCGCACGATCGGCCAGCCGCGGGTGCGCTCGGCGAAGGTCTTGAGCTCGGCGTCGGCCTGGTGATGCAGGCCGATCAGGCAGAAGGCGACGACGTCGAGGCCGAGCGCCGGTGCGTTGAGCAAAGCGCGGTAGCCGCGGATGATACCGGCCTCTTCCAATCGCCGGACGCGGCGCAGGCACGGCGGCGCCGAAATGCCGACGCGGCCCGACAGTTCGACATTGGTCATGCGTCCGTCCTGCTGAAGCTCGCGCAGGATCTTCCAGTCGATGGCATCGAGATCGGCCTTGATCGGCATGGTGGCTTCCGTGGTGACGCGAAAGAATCTTTCGCGACTTTGTAGTTAAACGACTTTGCTGTCTATTCCATCCGCTGGATCGAGGATTTTCGCATCATCTTGCTGGGGGTTGCTTGTCGCCGTCGCCGTCGCCGAAGCTTTCCGGGGACGAACGGCAACTTGCCTTGCTGGCGTCGCAGGCAACACTTACATTACGCGCAACAATCGACGAGAGTTCATGCCACAATCCATGGCTGCTCCCCGCAGAGGTTTTTCATGATCACCAAGCACGCGCCTGTTCTCATCATCGGCTCCGGCCCCGCCGGTTATACGGCGGCGATCTATGCCGCCCGCGCCATGCTCAAGCCGATGCTGGTCGCCGGCCTGCAGCAGGGCGGGCAACTGATGATCACCACCGACGTCGAAAACTATCCGGGCTTCTCCGAACCGATCCAGGGTCCATGGCTGATGAGCGAAATGCTCAGGCAGGCCGAGCATGTCGGCACCGATATCGTCAACGACATCATCACCGAGGTCGACCTCAACGTGCGGCCGTTCCGCGCCAAGGGCGATTCTGGCACGATCTATACCGCCGACGCTCTGATCATCGCCACCGGTGCCCAGGCGAAGTGGCTGGGCATCCCGAGCGAACATACCTTCATGGGGTTTGGCGTTTCGGCCTGCGCCACCTGCGACGGCTTCTTCTACCGCGGCAAGGATGTCGCGGTGATCGGCGGCGGCAATTCGGCGGTGGAGGAAGCGCTCTATCTCTCCAACCTGGCCAAGAGCGTCACCGTCATCCACAGGCGCAGCGATTTCCGCGCCGAGCGCATCCTGCGCGAGCGGCTGCTCCAGAAAGACAATGTCCGCGTCATCTGGGACACGGTGGTCGACGAGATCACCGGCCGGCCCGGCAAGGCGCCGCTGCCGCCTTCGGTCGAAGGGCTGAAGCTGCGCAACGTGGTGACCGGGCAGGAGATGCATCTGGTGGTCGACGGCGTGTTCGTGGCGATCGGCCACGCGCCGGCGGTCGAGCTGTTTGCCGGCAAGCTGAAGCAGAAGCCGAACGGCTATCTGTGGACGGCGCCGGATTCGACCCGCACCGACATGCCGGGCGTGTTTGCCGCCGGCGACGTGACCGACGATATCTACCGCCAGGCGGTGACGGCGGCGGGGCTCGGTTGCATGGCCGCGCTCGAGGCGGAAAAATATCTGGCAGGGATCGAGGTTCACCGCGAAGCGGCGGAGTGATTGTTCGACAAGCGGCTGAGAAGAGCCGCGCAAAAGCCTGATTTTTCATTCAGACGCCATAACAGGCGGACGCCAGAAAACAGGACGAGGGGAAATCATGGCGTTGGATTGGGACAAGCTACGCGTGTTTCACGCCGCAGCGGAAGCGGGGTCGTTCACCCATGCCGCGGAAACACTGCATTTGTCGCAATCGGCAATCTCCCGGCAGGTCAGCGCGCTCGAGCATGATGTCGGCGTGCCGCTGTTCAATCGCCACGCCCGCGGCCTGGTGCTGACCGAGCAGGGCGAGATGCTGTTCCGCACGGCGCACGACGTGCTGATGAAGCTCGAAACCATCAAGTCGCGGCTGACCGAAACCAAGGACCGGCCCTCCGGCGTGCTCAGGGTGACGACCACGGTCGGCCTCGGCGCCGGCTGGCTGACCGAGCGCGTGCAGGAATTCATCGAGCTCTATCCCGAGGTCAGCCTGCAGCTCATCCTGGCCAATGAGGAACTCGATCTCACAATGCGCCAGGCCGACTGCGCCATCAGGCTGCGCCAGCCGCAGCAGCCGGACCTCATCCAGCGCCGCCTGTTCACAGTGCATTTCCATCTCTACGCGGCGCCATCCTATGTGAACAAATACGGCAAGCCGAATTCGATCGCCGAGCTGAAGACCCATCGTATCGTCACCTTCGGCGTGCCGGTGCCGGCGCATCTGTCGGAACTGAACTGGCTGGAGACGGTCGGCGATTTCGAAGGCGGGCAAAGGGTGCCGACGCTGCAGATCAACGACATCCTGTCGATCAAGCGGGCGGTGCAGGGCGGCGCCGGCATCGCCATGCTGCCCGATTACGTGGTCAGCAAGGATTCCGGGCTGGTGCAGTTGCTGCCCGAAACCGAAGTGCCGTCCTTCGATACCTATTTCGCCTATCCCGACGCGATGAAGAACCAGGCGAAGCTGCATGTCTTCCGCGATTTCATCATCGCCAAGGCGCGCAGCTGGTCGTTTTAGCCTCTAGGAGCGCGCCGACTTTTCCGAGCAACGCCGGCGATTGACGAAAGCTCGGTGAAAGCGTCCTTCTCCCCGTCACTGTAGATGGCGGCAGCCAGATTAGGGGCGGCACCAGCCTTTGTCGTACTTGGCTTGGCTCGGCGATGGGCAGTCCTGATATGTTGCGCCGCCCCTCATCGCCCTGCCGGGCCCTTCTCCCCGTATAGTGACGGGAGAAGGGGGCCGTATCGCCGGTTTCGCCAATTGTCGGCGTCCAGAAATTACCCGCGCCAAGGTGTCAGGCGGGGAAGCCAGCCTGGTACGGCGCGGCGGTAGGCCTCGTATTCGTCACCGTAGCGGCGGACAAGCGTCGGTTCCTCATATAGTTTCACGAAGGAGATCATAGCGGCCGCGGCGATGACTAGATAGGCGGCGACCGTCCGGCTGGAAAACAGCAGTGCCTGGCCGAGGATGATCGACAGCACGGCGACGTACATCGGGTTGCGGACATGGCGGTAGATGCCGCCGACGACCAGCCTTTCGGTCGGCGCGACCGGGGCTGGCGTACCCAGGCCCTCCAGGGCAAACCGGGCAAAGGCATGCAGCAGCACGGCTGTGCCGGCGATAACCAGCAGCCAGCCCACAGGAACGAAACCGGGCAGTCTCGACCAGGGCAGGCCATAACGGTCGGTCAGCAGCCAAGGCAGCAGTCCGGCGACCACGCCGGGCGCTGCAGCAAGGAAGATGACGCTACCGGCGATCGCCGAAGCGGCCCGCATGTAGGTCTCCTTACGGGCGCGCCCTTGAACGGTCTCCCGCAACACGCTTCAGGTCGTGTCCGGCATGTAACCCAAACCGCTGCACCCTCAGCTCAAGCTCGATGGCGGGCTTTTGGGCGGCATGCACCAGCAGCGTCTGGCTGCCGAAAAAACAAACGCATGCTGCACGATTCCACGTCATCCTGCGTTTTTCGACTTTCAGAGCAGGAATCGCTGCTGATTCGCGGCTGTGGATCGATTTTTGCCTTGCCGCACGCCGTATTTCAGCGATTCAACTGGTCCTATTGCGCTTCAGGACCGATTAGACCACAGCCGGCGCCTTTTTGCATGTGTGTGTTGCAAAATAGATGCTTGTTTCTTGGGCATGAAGAGCACATATATAGCTCATCTCCTGAGCGCGTTCTCCTCCCATTAGCGCTCTCGAGTGTTCCCCTCTGGAGGTTAGCCTTAACAGGCACTTCCAATCAAACTCAGCCGGGTCTTCATTGATCCGGCTTTTTTGTTGCCCGAAACCAACACATCGCCAGAAAATCGGCCGGAACGGTCGCGTAACAGTGACATGTAACCTCGGGTAACATGCCGCGGGCGCGCCAAATCGATTAAGAAGAGCATAGGACGCGGTGTGGCTCGTCCGGGGGATGGGGGCATCACTCGGACGATCCGGGCTCAGGCAGCTACCGCGTCCGTACCTTCCTCCGCCGCCGGGCACCGGCGGCAAGTATGCGGCGGACCTGCCGTTTCGCCTCCCACGAAGACGGTCCGCAACGAAACGGCGCCCGAATGATCCGGGCGCCGTTTCCTTGTTTGAAGCATGTCGTTATCGCAAAACCGCTGCACACTTTTGCGCGACATGCATTAGCGTTCTTGCCGCAAGCTGCCGTTTCAGGCGGCCTTGCCGTTGGCGTTCAGCGCTTCGTCGGCCAACCGGCCGGTGAGTTCGGCCATGTGGTCGAAGACGGCCCGATAGCTGGCGACACCCGCCGTGGCCGAGCGCAGCTCGATGATGAGGTCGCCGATCTCGGCCTGCGGCATGGTCGCCTCGACGACGTCCCATCCCGGCCAATCCGGCCGCGCGTCGTAGCCGAGGATCTGGCCGCGCCGCTGCGGGATCAGCGCGATGATCTTCGACGTCGCATCAGACGGCGTGACGATCTCGACCTTCATCACCGGTTCGAGCAGCACCGGCGAACAGGCGGCCATGCCTTCCTTCATCGCCAGCTTCGCCGCCATCTGGAAGGCCATGTCGGAGGAATCGACCGCATGGTAGGAGCCGTCGGAAAGGTTGACGGCAACATCGACGACCGGGAAGCCGAGCGGGCCGGATTTCAGGTAATCGCGCACGCCGGTCTCGACCGACTGGATGTAGGTCTTCGGGACGACGCCGCCGGTGATCGTATCGGTGAACTGGAAGCCTGACCCGCGCGGCAGCGGCTTGATCTCCAGCACCACGTCGCCGAACTGGCCGTGGCCGCCCGACTGTTTCTTGTGGCGGCCGCGCTGCTGCGTCGCTTTACGGATCGTCTCCCGATAGGGCACGGCCGGCACATGGCCTTCGACCGGGATCTGGTTCTTGCCTTCCAGCCGCTCGCGCACGACGCGCAGATGCATCTCGCCATGACCGGAAAGCACGGTTTCGGCGGAATCCTGGTTGTGATGCAAGTTGAGCGAGGGATCTTCCTCGGCCAGGCGCTGGATGGCCGCCGACATCTTGACCTCGTCCTTGCGCTCCTTCGGCCGTAGCGCGAAGGCGAAGACCGGTTGCGGCGGCGCCAGCGTGACCAGCGGCTTGATGCCGCCCTTGGTCGAGCTCAGCGTCTGGCAGGTCCTGACGGCGTCCAGCTTGCCGAGCGCCACCGTGTCGCCGGCCTTGGCCGAAGTCAGCTTGACCTGGTCCTTGCCGAGCATCTTGTAGATGCCGGAGACCTTTGCTGTCTCGCCGGTGGGAAGGAACAGCTCGGCGGCGTCGGCGACCTGGCCGGACAGGATGCGCGACACCGACAGCTTGCCGCCATGCGCGGTGTGGATGGTCTTCATCACCTGGACCACGGTGGCATTGCCATCGGGAGCGCCGAGGCGCTGGCGCGTCGCTTCGATGTCGGGTGCGTCGTGACGGATGGCCTTCAACAGGCGCAGCACGCCATTGCCCTTCTCGGCGGTGCCGATCAGCACCGGTGTCACCGTGCCGTCGCGCAGATCTGCGGCGAGGTCGTCGAAGATCGCGTCCTTCGGCGGTTCGATCTCGTCCAGCAATTGCTCCATCAGGCGGTCGTCATGGTCGGCGAGCGTCTCCAGCATGGAAAAGCGCGCCTCGAGCTCGCGCGCCTTGTCGTCGCTCGGGATCTGGGCGACCTCGCTCTCGGCATATTCGCGGTAGATGTAGGCACGCTCCAGAGCAAGGTCGATCGAGCCTATGACGACGCCGTCCTTGCGCAGCGGGATCTGGCGCAGCAGCAGAGGCACCGAGCTTGCCGGCTGCAGCATCTTCAGCGTGTCGCGTACGCCTGATATCGCCTTGTCGACCTTGTTCAGGAACAGCATGCGCGGCACGCCGAGATCGTCGAGCTTGCGCATGATCAGCTGCAGGGCAGGGATCTTCTTCTCGTCGGCCTCGGCAACGACCACGGCGACGTCACAGGCGGCCAGCACCGGCTCGGCTTCGAAGGAGAATTCGATGGAGCCGGGACAATCGACGAAGGTGAACGGCTCGCCCATGAAATCGGTGGTGGCGAAGGTCGCCTCGACGCTCATGCCGTGAGCGCGCGCCTCGGGCGAATGATCGGAAACGGTATTTCCCGACGAAACGGGATTCTGGCGGGGAATGGCGCCTGTACGGGCGAGTATGGCTTCGAGAAGTGTCGTCTTACCGCTTGCGAAGGGACCGACTATGGCAATGCATTTCGGTCCCGTGCGTCGTCCTCCGGCGCGAGTACCCATGGCTGACCTCCACTCAGGCGTTTCCCTGTGAGCGGCGGCCGGCCTGTCGGCCGTCGCGGGCGAGGCTTTTTTCAATTTGCCACCTACCCAAAAGGCATCGTCCCACGGGCAGGCCGGGAGGGCAAGGGATTTGAAGTTGAAGGGATTTGAAGTTGAGGGGCTGGGTTCAGCCGGTGCCGGTTAGGCGCGACGCCAGCGGCGTTGCGTCGACGCGCTGCACCGCCACCGTCTCGGCAAAGCGCGCGAGCAACGGATTGAACAGGTCCGCACGCTCCCAGAAAGGCGCATGCCCGGCACCGGGAATGATGTGGCAATGCTCCCACAACGAGCCGTAGGCGAGCGTCTCAAAATAGCCGAGCCGGACGAACGGGTCGTTCTCGCCATTGACGATGGCCACCGGAAATGCCGCCTGCTCGACCACCTGTCTCTGGTCGGCGCCCTTGCCGGTGAGCATGCCGCGCGTCACGGCGGCGCGCAGCCGGCCGTCGGTGCGCAGGATGGTTTTGCGGAAGGACGGATCGGCGGTGTCGCCGAAACACAGCGTCTCGAAGCGCTCGGCATCGCGTTCGGAATAGGTCTTTTTGGACGCCAGCAGCATGTCCCAATGCGCGTGGAAGCCGCGCAGCATGCCGAAAGGGCCCTTCGATACCGGCGGCGCGCCGGTCAGCATCAGCCCGCCGACGGCGCGGTGGAAACTCGCGAGTTCGATTGCCACGTGCCCGCCAAGCGACCAGCCGAAGACGACGGCGCGGCCGATCCCCAAGGCGTCGAGGAGCTGAGCCGCTGATTGGGCAAGGCCGGCGATGGTGTAGTCCGTCGCCGGATCGCGGGCGTCCGAGGATTCGCCATGGCCGGGCAGGTCGAAGGCAATCAACCGATGGGCAGCGGCCAACGGGCTGTCGAACTGGCGGGCGAATACGGCGCGCGAACTGCCCGAGCCGTGGATCAGGACAAGCGGGATGCCGGGTCCCGACGACTGGCTGAGGCGCAAATCCGCGTGCGGCGTGCGGATCGTGCGGTGGGAAACGGCCATATCTGGTTGGACCTTGGGATTGTCTCCAGGTCAACATCGCATGCCGAGGTCACCATGTTGTTTAGAACGGTGGTTAAGAAATGATTTCTCGGTTTCTGCCGGGTATGATGACCGAATCCACCACAGCTAACCCCCGGAGCCTGATGATGGAATCCACGCTTGACCTTCTCGTCTCGATCAGCAGCATCGCGACGCTCGGCCAATATGCCTGGTCGATGCGCGGGCATTTCCAGTCGCCGAGCATGTCCCAAGGCGCGATGATCATTTCGGCCGTCGTGGTCGGCACGGCGCTGTTCTTCCTTGCACTGCTGTGGATCGAGCGGCAACCGGTTGCAGCGAAGATCGGCGGGCTCGCCATCCAACTGGCAAGTACGGCGCTGTTCTGGTGGGCGATCTCGGTCTCCCGCAAGGCGCGCCTGCGTTTCGCGTTCGATCCGGACAATCCTGACAGCCTGGTGACCGAAGGCCCCTATTTCCACCTCCGCCATCCGTTCTACACGTCCTACATCATCTTCTGGATCGGATGGGGTATCGCGACCTGGTCGGTCTGGGCGGTGGTGCCGGTCGCCGGCATCGTTACGATCTACGTGATCGCAGCCCTGGACGAAGAGCGAAAATTTTCGCGGACAAGGTTGGCCGATGCCTACGACGCTTACCGCACGCGGACCGGCCTGTTCTGGCCGCGCCTTGCCCGTAGCCGGCAGGAGATGCAGCCGGCATCGGACGAAAGTGGTAGGCTCTAAGACACTGGATTGGATCGAGGACTTGCTACGATGAAGATTATTGCCTGCGGCAGCGTGCCGACGATTGTTGCGCCGGAAAAATACTTCACTGGCCGGGTTTTGCAGACGCCGATCATCGAGAAAGAGGCGCCGGCGCGGCTACGCGCCACGCTGGTCAGCTTCGAGCCCGGCGCCCGCACCCACTGGCACACGCATCCGCTCGGCCAGACGCTCTATGTCACGTCCGGTGCCGGTCTCGTGCAGAGCTGGGGCGGGCCGATCGAGGAGATCACGGCCGGCGACGTCGTCTCCTTTGCGGCCGGCGAAAAGCACTGGCACGGCGCCGCGCCGAAATCAGCGATGACCCACATCGCCATGCAGGAGGCGCTCGACGGTGTGCACGTCGACTGGCTGGAGAAGGTCAGCGACGAGCAGTATGGCGGCTGAATGGTCTCAGGCCAGCGAGGCGGTAAAGCGCTGGATGCGCGTGCAGGCCTCTTCGAGCAGAGCCTCCGACGTGGCGTAGGAGATGCGGAAGTTCGGGCCGAGGCCAAAGGCCGAGCCGAAAACAACCGCCACGCCCTCGGCCTCGAGCAGTTCCGAGCAGAAGGTTTCGTCGCTGTCGATCACCTTGCCGCTCTTGGTCTTCCTGCCGATCAGCTGGGCACAGGAGGGATAGACGTAGAACGCACCCTCCGGCGAGGGACAGGTGATGCCGCGCGCCTGGTTGAGCATCGAGACGACGAGATCGCGCCGGCCCTGGAAGATCGCCTTGTTCTTCGGGATGAAATCCTGCGGGCCGTTCAGTGCCTCCACCGCCGCCCATTGGGCGATGGTGCAGGCGCCGGAGGTCTGCTGGCCCTGGATCATGTCCATCGCCTTGATCAGCGGCACCGGGCCTGCCGCATAGCCGATGCGCCAGCCGGTCATGGCATAGGCCTTCGACACGCCGTTCATGGTCAACGTGCGCTCATAGAGTTTAGGCTCGACCTCGGCGATGGTCTTGAAGACGAAGTCGCCATAGGTCAGGTGCTCGTACATGTCGTCGGTCAGCACCCAGACATGGGGATGCTTCAACAGTACGTCTGCCAGGCTCTTGAGCTCCGCTTCGGTATAGGCGGCGCCCGAGGGGTTCGACGGCGAGTTCATCAGCAGCCATTTGGTGCGCGGCGTGATCGCCTTTTCCAGCACGGCCGCCGTCAGCTTGAAGCCGTTCTCGATCGAGGTGTCGGCAAAGGCCGAGGTGCCGCCGCAGATCGCCACCATTTCAGGATAGCTCACCCAGTAGGGCCGCGGGATGATCACCTCGTCGCCGGGGTTCAGCGTCGCCATGAAGGCGTTGAATAGGATCTGCTTGCCGCCGGTGCCGACGATGGTCTGCTCCGGCCGGTAGTCGAGGTTGTTCTCGCGCTTGAATTTTTTCGCGATCGCATCGCGCAGCGGCACGATGCCGGATACCGGCGGGTATTTCGTCTCGCCGCGGCGGATGGCCTCGATCGCGGCGTTCTTGATGTTGTCGGGGGTGTCGAAGTCCGGCTCGCCGGCGCCCAGCCCGATCACGTCGCGGCCGGCGTTTTTCAGCTCGCGCGCCTTCTGCGTCACCGCGATGGTCGCGGAAGGCTTTACGCGGGAAAGGACGTCGGCAAGAAAGGCCATGACAGATATCTCCAGAACGACCGGCGCGGCGAAGGCGCCGCGGCGCCTCTCATGTCGCATCATCTGGTCAAGCGCAAGCCCAGCGCAGGCATTGTCGAATGAGCCAGCGCGCAACACCGGCAACGATAAATTCATCAACGATCGGTAAAAGCTTGAACGGCAGGACCGTAGCCGGTCCGCCAGTCTCGCACAGCGAGGAACCGTGACGCGCAGCATCGGGCTTGCCCATATCATCCGCCATGACGACGGCACCGCCAGCGGTGTCTGGGGGGTCTATACGCTGCAAAGCGCGTTCCAGCCGATCTTCGCCTTCAACAAGGGCAAGCTTTCCGTCGTCGCATTCGAGGGGCTGATCCGGCCGTTCCGCGAAGGCGAGCCCCAGCCGCCAATGAGTTTCTTCAACAGCTGTCCGGCGGTCGACCGCCTGCATATCGAGGCGCTGACACGGACGCTGCACCTTCTGAACGCCGGCGCCTGCCTGCCGCGAGACGCCTCCATCTTCATCAACTTCGATCCATCGGTGTTCACCGACCGCAGCATCGCCGACAAGGCGCTGCGCGACATGCGGCTGGTGCTGCACGAGGCCGACATCGATCCGCGCCGCGTCGTCTGCGAGGTCACCGAGCAGAAATCGGCGTCGCAGGAAACACTCTACAATTTTGTCGAGGCGCTCAGGGGCAATGGTTTGCGCATTGCCGTCGACGATTACGGCGCCGACGAGTCCGACATCAATCGCATCAAGGAACTCAGGCCTGACATCGTCAAGTTCGATGCCGACTGGATCATGACGCTGATGGAATCCGGTGCCGGCTTCGCCTTGCTGACCGCCATGGTGACAAGCTTCGAAGAGCAAGGCATCCGCACGGTGTTCGAGGGCATAGAGACGGGCTGGCAGCTCGAGCTCGCCGAAAAGTCGGGCGCTTCGATGGTGCAAGGCTATGTACTGGCGCGCCCCGAGCTTGCGCCGACCAGCTTCCGCGTCTTCGAAAAGAGCGGGCAGGCGGCCGCGGTGCCGGCCGATACGGAGAAGGTGGCCACCGCCGTTTCGCCATCGCGGCGGCCGATGCGAGCCTTTGGCCGCAGGGTGGCATCGTGACCGGGCGGGCAGACATGCGGCGCAAGGTCGGCGAGGCGATCTTTGCCGACGAGGTCGGCATCGAATATGGCGTCTACGGCGCATTCCGGCTGAGGAGCGCCTACCAGCCGGTCTTCGCGCCGCGCGGCAGGTTTCTCGCCGCCGTCGCGGTCGAGGGACTGATCGAGCCGCATCGTGCAGGCAGGCCGGTGGCGCCGCAAGTCTTCTTCGAAGGTGTGCCGGCAGCGGATCGGCTGTTTGTCGAAACCATGTGCCGGGTGCTGCATTTGCGCAACTTCCGCAACATCGGCCTCGACGGGCTCGACCTGTTCTTCAACTACAATCCGCTGATCAACGATGACCCCGCACGGGCGTTGGCCGAAATCAGGCTGATGACCAGGCATCTGGCGGATTTCGGCCTGCATCCCGGCATGCTGGTCTGCGAGATCACCGAGCAGGCCGCCGGCGATAAGGTGCTTGTCAGCCTGGCGCGTGAGATGCGGCGCGACGGCGTCCGCATCGCCATCGACGATTTCGGCACCGGGCATTCTACCGAAGAAAGGGTAGCGCTGGTGCAGCCCGACATCGTCAAGATCGACGGCACCTGGTTCGCCGAATTCTGCCGCCATGCCGCCGCTGAGCGGTTTTTCCGGCCGCTGGTTTCGACGCTGCACGACCGCGGCGCCAAGGTGCTGGTCGAAGGCGTCGAGAACGCCACGCACCTGCGCGTCGCACTGGATGGCGGCGTCGACCTGCTGCAGGGCTTTTACCTCGCCCGGCCGGCGCTGGCCGGTACACTGTTCGACGAGGAGCCGCTGTCGATCGACAGGCTGCTCGGCAGGGATAGCAACGTCATCCCCTTGTTCGGATGAATGCATCAGCGGCGCTGATGGTTACGCCAAAACAAATCACTGGATGAAGCCGCCGCTGCCGCGATAGAGGCTGGATCAAACCCCGAGACGGGTGGTTGCGAGCAAGGGGAGCACCGATGATACTCTATGGAATGATCGACAGCGGCAATTGCTATAAGCCGCGCCTGTTGATGGCCAAGCTCGGCATCGCTTTCACCAATGTCGAGGTCAGTTCGCACACCGGCGACACGCGCAAGCCCGACTATGTCGCGAAAAACCCGAACGCCATGGTGCCGCTGCTCGAACTCGACGACGGCCGCCGGCTGGCCGAATCCAATGCCATCCTGCTCTATCTCGCCGAAGGCACGCGCTTCCTGCCGTCGGACAGATATGAACGCGCGCTGGCCTATCAATGGCTGTTCTTCGAGCAATACAGCCACGAGCCTTATATCGCCGTGCGCAGAGCGCTGCTGACCTTCCCTGAAAGAGCGAGGGACGCGACGCCCGAGCGGCTGGCGATGACGCTGGAGCGCGGCAACAAGGCGCTCGGCGTCATGGACAAGCACCTGGCCGGGAGCAGCTTCTTCGCCGGCAATGCGCTCAGCGTCGCCGACATCGCGCTCTATGCCTATACGCATACGGCCGAGACGGGCGGCTTTCAGCTCGACGCTTATCCGGCGGTCGCCGCCTGGCTGAAAAGGGTCGAGGCCGACCCGGGGCATGTGCCGCTGGAGTGGGTAGGTTGAGTGCAACTCGCCAATCTTGCTGAGCAACATTGGGCCGAGCAACGTCGCCGATTGGCGAAAACTTCGGCGAAGGCGTCCTTCTCCCCGTCACTATACGGGGAGAAGATGGCGGCAGCCAGATGAGGGGCGGCGCCAGCCTTTGTTGTGACATCGTGCTTGGCTTGGCGAAGGGCAGTCCTGATACGTTGCGCTGCCCCTCATCGCCCTGCCGGGCACTTCTCCCCGTATAGAGACCTATCGGATTCACACATTTTGCAGATTGAGTTTGGTTCCGTACTTGATGGCGTGGAATTCGGCGAGGCCGATGCGCATGACCT
>NZ_JAMYTD010000053.1:0-37328 GCF_040322255.1 Mesorhizobium sp. M0166
ACCAACCCCCCGGGCGGGGGCGCCGGCGCCTCCGATTTTTTGGTGGGGGTGCTCTAGAGCTTAAAACCCCCCTTTCCTATGGTGGCGGCCGCCCAGCGCTGGGGGGCGGCGGCCCCCCCCCGCCCCACCGCTGGTGGATCACTCGAAATCCTTCACGTTCTGCAGCGTCACCAGCCCGGCGCCGGTATCCACATTGGCCTCGACGGGTTCCCCACGGATGGCCTTGACGACAGTGTCGATGCCAAGCTCGCCCATTTTTGCGGGAAATTGAGCTACGCTGGCGTCCTCCGCCCCCGACTTAATCGCTTCGATCTCACCGCAGCAGGCGTCAAAGCCGACCACTATGAGGTTGTCGTTGGCAATGCCTGCATTGCTGATCGACTTGACAGCTCCAGGGATCGGCGGTCCGCAGGCCGCGTAGATTGCCTTGAGATCAGGATTGGCGGTCAGGATGTCTTCGGTCACTGACGTGCCAAGTTCCAGCGTGCAGTTGGTTGCACCCTTGCCGACGACCTCGACCTTGACGTCACCCAGTCCCTCCATCATGCCGGTGACCCGGTCATCCAGAGCCGGCACGCCGGGAACGCCTTGCAGAATACCGATCTTGTCACCGCTCTTGAGCACCGTCTTCAGGTATTCTCCGGCGATCTTGCCGCCATTGAGATTGTTGGTCGATACCAACGCCGTCTGGCCTTTCCAGTTGGGGATGCTGTTGTCGACGAGAACCACCTTGATGCCGGCGGCCACCGCCTTGTCGAGCGCTGGCGCGACCGTCGGGTCGACCGGCGTGATTGCAAGCCCCTTGACGCCTTGCGTGATCATGGATTCGATCAGGGCGATCTGGCCTTCAATGTCGGTAGCCGCCTGGCCCTGGCCGGTGATCAGTTCGATCTCCGGATGAGCGGCCGCGTATTTCTTGGCGGCGTCCTCCATGGTCGAGTAGAACGGCACCGGGAATTTCGTAATCAGGCCGACCTTGATCTTGTCTGCGGCCGAAGCCGGCACGGAAAACGCAACGGCGATCGCCAGCCCTGCGAACAGTTTTCGGTTCATTGGCATTGTATTCCTCCCTTGGATTGAGACGCCTCCCGGCGGGAGACGCTTCAGGCATTTGCGGACCGGAAAGGTCCCCAAATTTCGAACGGGTCAGGCTCCAACGATCATGGAAACCAGTTCCTGTTTGTTGCCCTTGGTCGGCACCAGTTCGCCGACCCTGCGGCCCTGGCGAAGCACCACCGCGCGATCGGCGAGCTCGACGACATGTTCCATGTTGTGAGTGATCAGGATGACGGCATTGCCCTGGTCGCGGAGCGCAGCGACCAGATTGAGCACCTGGCGTGATTCACGCAGGCCGAGCGCGGCGGTAGGCTCATCCAGAATGACAACCTTGCGGGCAAACACCGTCGAGCGGGCCACGGCGATCGCTTGCCTTTGACCGCCAGACATCATGGCGACGACGGCATCCAGGCGCGGCAACGTAACCTTGAGGTTTGCCAGCAGAGCGCGGGTCTCGGCGTCCATCCGGCGCTGCTGCAGAAATTGCAGGCCGCGCGGAAGCCAATGTGGGCCAGCTAACTCGCGACCGGCAAAGAAGTTCTGTCCCGGTGTCAGATTGTCGAACAGCGCCAGATCCTGATAGACGGTCTCGATGCCGGCGAAGCGCGCATCCGCAGGGGAGCGTATCTGCGTTGGCGCACCGTCCAAAAAGATCGCGCCGGCATCGAGTTGGTGCACCCCGCTGATGCATTTGGTTAGCGTCGATTTGCCCGCGCCATTGTCGCCGAGCAGGCCGACGATCTCGCCTCGCTGCACCTCGATGCTGACATCGTCCAGCGCCAGAACCGAACCGAAACGCTTGGTAGCACCGCGTACCGCCAGCACGGGATTGTCCGTGCTGACCGCATGATCGGCATTGGCCGCAACGGCGCTCATGACTGCCTCCCGGCTTGCAAGACACGCACTCGCCCTTCGAGGTAATTGCGCAGCACGTCGGACTCGACCGCTATGAGGATAACCACGCCGATGACGATGAGCTGGAAAAAGACGTTGACGTTGAGCAGGTTGAGCGCGTTGCGGATAACGCCGATCATGATGGCGCCGATCAAGGCATGGCCGAGGTGGCCGCGACCGCCAAGAAAACTGGCGCCGCCAATGATCACCGCCGCGATCGTATCCAGTTCCAGCAGATTGCCGAACAGCGGCGAACCGGCGTCGGTACGGCCTGCAAGTATGACGGAACCGATGCCGGCGCACAGCCCTGAGATGACATAGACCGAAACCAGGACCCACGACACGGGAATACCCATGCGCAATGCGGCGTCGGGCCGGCCGCCGACGGCATAGATCCAGCGCCCCCAGACCATGGTTTTAGCCATGATGAAAAGAACCGCGGCAACGCCGGCAACGACGAACACCGATCCAGGCAGACCCCAGACCGCGTCGCGGCCAAGCGCATCGATCGAATCCGGCATGCCAGGAATGGCGCGCCCGTCGGCCAGTTGCAGCGCCAGCCCCTTGGCGATGCTCAACGTCGCCAGCGTGATGATGAAAGGATGCGGCAGCCGGCCGAAGACGTAGAAAAGCCCGTTGATGGCGCCGACCGCGGCACCGCAGCCAACCATTACGGCGATCACAAGGATGGCGGGCGCGCCGGCATGAAAGCTCAGCGCGCCGACGACGGAAGCGAGTGCAAGGTTCGAGCCGACGGAGAGATCGATGCCGCGCGTCAGGATGACCAGATGCTGGCCCATCGCGACAACCGAGATGACGGCCGTCTGGGCAAGGATGTTGCTGAGATTGCGTCCCGTCAGGAAATAGGGCGACAGAAAGCTGAGAACGGCGATCAGCAGAACCAGGATGACGACCGGACCAGCGCTCAGCAGCATCAGGCCAAGCGCAAGGCCGGGGACGGCTTCTGGCTTCCTGGATGCTGGCAACGCGGCTTCGCCGACAGTCGTGCCGGTGTTTCCCGTTTCAGGCAAATTTCCCCTCCCCGCCGCGGCTCGCGCGACCCGCGTCGTCAAAATTTCAATTCGTGCTCAGGTCCTCTTCTTATCGATAAAAAACAACCAGCCGGGTCGGGTCAAGTTGTTTTTTATGGATAAAATTCATGCTAAAAAGGACAAGGTATTGTTCCAAGGGAAAATCCGATGAGAACCGACACCGTCTACAAGAAGGCCTTCAATCGAGCTGCAAATATGCTGCGCGACGGGCAACTGGCCGGTGAACTTCCTTCCGAAAATGAGCTTAGACGGCGAATGTGCGTCAGCCGCACAACCGTCAGAAAGGTTTTGCGGGAACTGGTTCACCGCGAACTTGTCAGCGAGCATAACGGCCTCAGGTCGACGGGCCGCCCGGTCAGCGACAACGACTACTATCCGGACGCCGAAACCACGCCTCGCGCCAAGCATGTCGAACAACAGTTCATGGAGTGGATGCTGCGGGGTGACACCAGGCCCGGAACCAGCATCAATGAGCTCGAGCTTGCGCGCCAATTCGGCGTTGCGACCAATGGAATTCGCGAATTCCTGATCCGCTTCAGCCGGTTTGGACTGATCGAGAAAAGGCCGAATACAGGCTGGCTTTTCAAGGGTTTCACCGAAGACTTTGCACTTGAGCTCTTCGAGATCCGGGTGATGTTCGAACTGCGTTCGGCACAACTGTTTTCACTGCAGCCGGACGGTTCTCCGCTATGGTCGAAACTCGCCGCGCTCAGGATGGCGCATACCGAGCTGCTGGAGCGAATTGAAGGCCGCTTTCACGACTTCTCCGGCCTGGACAACCGGTTTCACCGGCTCATAAACGAGGCGTTGCCGAACCGCTTCATCGATGATTTCTACGACATCATCACGTTCATTTTTCACTACCACTATCAGTGGAACAAGCAGGACGAAAAGCAGCGCAACCTTGCCGCAATCCACGAACACATTGCTTATATCGATGCGCTTGAGAGCCGCAACTCCACTCGGATTGAGGTGGCCTGCCGAGCGCATCTGGCTTCAGCAAGGGAAACACTGATGCGTTCGCTTACGGGATTTGATGAAACGAGCATCAATGCATAACGAAAGACCTCTGTCCTTGTGAGGCAAACTCAGCGTGGTGCGGGCGTTTTATGATCCGGGCCGAACTGGCGGTGACAAGTTTCCCTTCCAGAAGGGAACCGACGCACCCGTTTGAGATGCGTCGGAAGAAGGTCTAAGCGTGGCGGATTTCCGTTCCCAGCACCTTTAGGCATTCGCGGATGAACGCTGCAAGCGCTGTCCAGCCTTTTGCCGAAACCATCGTCCCGTCCACATATGCCTCCGTTGGAGACAGATCGATATAGGTGCCGCCCGCAAGCGTCACTTCGGGCTCGCACGCCGCCAGCGCGCCGACCTTCTTGCCGCGCACGACGCCGTCGACCGCAATCAGGATCTGCACGCCGTGGCAGATCGTGAAAATCGGCTTCTTGGTTTCGTGGAAGTGGCGCACCATCGCCTGCACGCGCTTGTCGGTGCGGATGTATTCGGGGCCACGACCGCCCGCGCAGTAAACGGCGTGGTATTGATCCAGCTGCTGCTCAGCGTCGGAGAAGGTCTTGTTGATCAGCGCATAGTGGCCGAGCTTTTCGGTGTAGGTCTGATCGCCCTCGAAATCGTGCAGCGATGTTTTGATCAGGTCTCCGGCGCTTTTGTCTGGGCACACGACATGAACAGTGTGGCCCACCGCTTCCATCGCCTGCTGGTAGACGAAGATTTCGTATTCCTCGGTGAATTCACCGGTCAGCATCAGGATCTTTTTGCCTGGCATGGTACTCCCTTTCCTGTGACAACGGCCGCGCGAGACCTGTACTCGCCCGGTAGGTTTGAGTTTCTAGAGGGGTGAATCGGGGAAGTAGTATTCGTTGGCACTGGTCTGCGTGGTGACCGTCGACGGCGGGTACGGGGACATCGGGACAGTCTCAGTCGAACGCTAACAACAAACGGTCGCGGGAATGCTCGATATGGCGACGCATCGCCTGCTCGGCAGCGGCGGGATCGGCCGCAGCGAGAGCGGCCAGAATTGCCTCATGCTCGTCAAGCGCCTCCTCGGTGACGCGCGAATGGAACATCAGGCGGAATATGTGGAAGTGGGTATGCTGGTGCGCCAGTGTCTCGCGCACGAGTTCGTTGTTGGCAGATTCCATGACCTTGTCATGGAAAATGGCATCCTGGCGGGCGAAGTTGGAATACCGCAGGCGCTCGTCCTTGCCCTCACGGCGCGCCATGACGCCGGCCGATTTCTGAAGCTGTGCGAGCTTTACCTCGTCCATGAGCACCGCTGCCTTGGCTGCACCGGGAGGCTCGAGCAGCAGGCGAAGCTCGTAGAGTTCGTCGAACCGTCGTTTCGTAATCTGCGGCGCAGCGCGGTAACCGATCAGATGCGTCTTCAGCACCAGGCCTTCGCCTTCGAGCCGGCCGAGCGCCTCGCGGATTGGCGTGTGGGAGACGTTGAATTCCTTGACCAGGCTGTCGACCGTAATGCGCGAGCCCGGCGCAATTTTCAGCGACATGAGTTGCGCGAAAATTGCTTCGTAGACATCCTCAACCAGGCTGCTGGAGCGCTGAATACGCCCGCCGGCGAGGCTCGCTTCGTCTAGACTGGGTAAGTTCATGGCCTGCATGTTTTGTCTCTTGACACGTTGAGTTGCTAACATGATGCTCCCGTTAATGCAATCCTATATCCTATACGATTTTATAGAGGATATAATTTGAGGCTGTTTCGAGACAAAGTAATGGCACTTGCAGTGGCGCTGCTCGAACAGCGTGCCGCCCTGACAGCCCGTGCTTCCTCACCTGCTGAACGGACCGCCAGCGTTACGGGCAATGGTTCGACACGTCGATACGCAACCGCGCTGCAGGACGGGTTTTACATCGAAACCGGCCTTTGGGCCGAGTTGAACGCCATCTCGCATTCCAGTCCAGACCTCATCACAGGGTGCACGTCATGAGCCTTTTCGCTGCCCTAAGGCTGCCGCGCGAAATCCTCTTCGGGAAGGGCCAACGCCACGTCATTCCGGTTGTCGCGGCCAGGCTCGGACGTCGCGCACTCGTCTGCACCGATGAACGTTTTGCAGCAACCGGCCCGTTCGGAGAGATCGTCGCGGCACTGCGAGCCACCTCGATAGACGTACTGGTGCATGACCGTGTGCTGCCCGACGTCCCCCGGGATACCGTTGCCGTCTGCGTCGAGGAAGTGCGGAAGTTCGCGCCCGACATGGTGATCGGCATTGGCGGCGGCAGTTGTCTCGACATGGCCAAATGCGCCGCGTTGCTCATCAGTCACGGCGGTCAGCTCCAGGATTACTACGGCGAGTTCAAGGTGCCCGGCCCGACGCTGCCGCTGATCGCGGTGCCGACGACCGCCGGCACCGGCTCTGAAGTGACCCCGGTCGCCGTGATCTCCGATCCGGATCGCACGCTGAAGGTCGGCATCTCCAGCCCGTATCTGATCGCGGCCGCGGCCATCTGCGACCCTGAGTTGACGATGACATGCCCGCCGGCATTGACCGCGATCGCGGGCGCCGATGCGCTGACGCATGCAATCGAGGCCTTCACCGCCGTCAGGCGCGGGACCGATCCCGGCCTTCCGCAACAACATGTCTTTATCGGCAAAACCGCTTTGACCGATCACTTCGCCCTGCTGGCGATCAAGCTGCTTGGCCGAAGCCTCGAAACGGCATACCGCCGGCCCTCCGACGAGGACGCCCGGGCCGACGTCATGATGGGTGCACTCGCAGCCGGCTGCGCATTCGGAACGGCCGGCACGGCGGCAGCGCACGCCGTGCAATACCCGGTTGGCGCGATAACCCACACCCCTCACGGATTGGGTGTCGCCACCATGCTGCCATACGTCATGAAGTACAACAGAACAGCCGCAGCGACCGAGATGGCCGAGATCGGCAACGCGCTCTGCCTCAATGGGAAAGGCCGGACGCCCGAAGAGTTGGCCGACGCGTGCATTGGGGAGGTCAGTCGGCTATTTGGGGCAATCGGGATCACTCCCTCGTTGGCCGAGCTGGGACTGCCTGCCGACAAGCTCGATTGGACGGCGGAACAAGCGATCGGCATCGAGCGCCTCATCAAGAACAATCCGCGGCCATTCGATTTGAGGTCCATGCGAAGCCTGGTCCAGGCCGCCTTTGATGGCGACCTCGCCAGCTGCGTCATGTAAAACAATCGGGAATATCGAGATGAACACGTTTTCACAGGTTCTGTCGGATGATCAGGGCGTCAGCGACTTCCACACAATTTCGCACGGGCTGTATATTGACGGCCAATGGAGGCAATCCGCGGATGGCAGGGTAATTCCGGTCATTGATCCTTCGACGGAAGCCATCATCGCTGCCGTACCGGATGCGACCTTGAAGGACGCGGCCGCCGCTGTTGCCGCCGCTGCCAAGGCGGCCCATGGCTGGCGGACAACGTCGCCGCGAAAGCGCTCCGAGATCCTCCGACGCTGCTTCGAACTGATGACGGAACGATCGGAAGCTCTGGCTACTCTCATCGCACTGGAAAACGGCAAGGCCCTGCGGGATGCCCGAGGCGAGATCGCTTACGCCGCGGAATTTTTCCGTTGGAATGCCGAGGAGGCCGTTCGCATTACCGGTGAGTTCGGTACTGCGCCTTCCGGCACCAACCGCATTGTGGTCGACTACGAACCGATCGGCATATGCGTCCTGATCACGCCCTGGAATTTTCCAGCCGCGATGGCGACGCGCAAGATCGCGCCGGCACTTGCCGCTGGATGCACGGTGATCCTGAAGCCGGCCAGTGAGACCCCGCTTACCGCCTACGCGCTGGCCGCGCTCTACCAGGACGCAGGCGTTCCACCGGGGGTGGTCAACGTCCTAACAACCTCCAGTCCCGGGCCTTTGACAGCCGCCATGCTGGCCGATCCGCGGGTGCGCAAACTCTCCTTCACCGGTTCGACGGGTGTGGGTCGCGCTCTGCTGGCAGAGGCTGCCAGGCATGTGGTCTCGTGTTCCATGGAACTCGGCGGCAACGCACCCTTCATTGTGTTCGACGACGCCGATCTCGAAGCGGCGCTCGATGGCGCAATGGTGGCCAAGATGCGCAACGCCGGTGAGGCCTGCACGGCCGCAAACCGCCTCTACGTGCAATCTGGCATCTACGAAGCCTTCTCCGAGGGCCTCCAGAAGCGGATGTCGTCGCTCAAGGTCGGCGTCGGCACCGACCCGGACACGGAATGCGGGCCTATGATCACGAAAAAGGCTGTCGAAAAGATAGACCGACTTGTCATCGACGCGGTCGCACGCGGCGCGAGGGTCTTGTGCGGTGGCTCAGTCCTGTCCGGACGTGGTTTCTTCTATCCTCCGACAGTGCTTCGCGACGTGCCGGGCGATGCAAAGATGGCGCATGAGGAGATATTCGGGCCGGTGGCGCCAATCTCTAGCTTCGAAACCGAGGCCGAGGTCATCGCACGCGCCAATGACACTGAATATGGGCTTGCTGCCTACATCTACACGCGCGATCTGGCGCGCGGCATGCGGGTGGCCTCCCGGATCGAGGCCGGGATGATCGCTCTCAACCGCGGGCTGATGTCCGATCCGGCAGCCCCCTTCGGCGGCGTCAAGCAGAGCGGGCTTGGCCGCGAGGGAGGGCAGCATCACGGCATTGCGGAATTCATGGAGGCGAAATACCTCGCCATCAGCATGTGAGCAGAAGAATGCAAGGCGATCCCTTTCGCATCCGCGACCACGTCGCGGATTTTGACGAAATCGTGCAGGACTTCGTTGATCGCAGCGAGGCCGCCCGCGCCACCATTGCGATGACCGCTGACGTGGCCTACGGACCGGATCCGACCGAGACCATGGACCTGTTCTTTCCCGCGGGCAAAAGAACGGCGCTTCCGGTGCACATCTTTGTCCATGGCGGCTACTGGAGAATGTTCTCCAAGCGCGACTATTCATACGTGGCGACAACGATTACCCAGGCCGGGGCTATTGCCGTCATCCTTGATTATGCGCTGATGCCCAAGGTCCGAATGGCGACGATCGTTGACCAGGTGCGCCGCGCCAAGCAGTGGGTCCTGGCCAACATCGCCCATCATGGCGGAAACCCGGCGGCCCTGACCGTCAGTGGTCATTCGGCCGGAGCCCATCTTTCAACGTTTCTGTTCAACGGCGAGCATGCCCCTTCGAGTGTGAGGGCAGCACTTCTGTTGAGCGGGCTTTACGATTTGAAGCCGCTCCAGGATTCCTTTCTCGCCAACGAAATTGGAATAACCGACGAGGAAGTCGCCATGTTTACACCTCTTGCCTATCGGCATGATCCTCAAACCAGGACGACGGTTCTGGTCGGAGCCAACGAGACGCCACCCTTCCATCAGCAAGCCGATCGATTCAAAGCAAGCTTGCTGCGGCAGAGATCGCTGGTAACGTCGCATGTGCTCCCGAACCGCAACCACATGGACAGTGTCAGAGATCTCGGCGTGCCGGGGACCGAGGCTGCCGATTGCCTGGAAAAACTGATCGCCAAGGCCTGCTGACTACCATGCCGGGATGCCGGTCAGCGCAGCTTGACCGCTAGCGGTCCGCATTCGCTCGACGTCGCGGGACCGTGCGCAACTACCTCCAGCCGCTGGTATCCACGCCCTAAATGTCGATGCGCTGTCCGCTATCCGGATCGAACAGGTTGACGCTCGCTGGATCCACGGCAAGACATATTGGCTCTTTGCGCCGGCCGGCAAACCTCGGCGGCAGGCGCGCGATGATCGCGTGCTCGCCGACCTGCACCGTCACCATGGTTTCAGGCCCGGTAGGCTCTACCACATCGATCTGGCCCATGATCGAAGCTCGATTTTGCGGAACGGTTCTCAGCTCTTCAGGCCGTATGCCCAGCACCACAGGTCGCTCAGAGTCCACCTGCCGGTTCCGCGTCGGCAACACGATCGATACTCCGCTCGCTTGAAACCGGACACCTTCCGAAACCGGGACCAGTCGTCCGGCAAAGAAGTTCATTGCCGGAGATCCGATGAAACTTGCCACGAACATATTGGCGGGCCGTTCATAGATGGTGCGCGGGTCGCCCAATTGCTGGATGTAGCCGCCTTTCATGACGGCCACCTTGGTGCCCAGCGTCATCGCCTCGATCTGATCATGCGTGACATAGACGATACTCGTGCCGAGACGCTCGTGCAGGCGCTTGATCTCCGTACGCATTTCCACGCGGAGCTTGGCATCGAGATTGGACAGCGGCTCATCGAAGAGGAACAGCTCCGGGTCGCGCACGATCGCGCGGCCCATCGCAACGCGCTGCCGCTGTCCACCCGAAAGATTGGCGGGGCGTCGGTCGAGCAGATGGGAGATTTGCAACATTCGCGCGGCATCTTCCACGGCGCGCTTGCGTTGGTCGGCGCCCACGCCACGCATTTCCAATCCGAAGCCGATATTCCTCGCGACCGACATGGTGGGATAAAGCGCGTAGGATTGGAACACCATCGCGATATTGCGGTCCTTGGGCGCAAGGTCGAGGACCGAGCGTCCCCCGATCAGGATGTCACCGCCGGACGTGTCGTCGAGACCGGCAATCATATTGAGCAGGGTCGACTTGCCGCATCCGGACGGCCCGAGCAGAACCAGAAAGCCTCCGTCCTCGAGCTCGATGTCGACCCCGTGAAGAACCTGTACGGAGCCATAGGACTTGCGCACGTCCCTGATGGAAAGTGTCGCCATGCGAGTACTCCTAACCTTTGATGGCGCCTGCGGTCAGCCCCTGGACCATGGTTCGCTGGACGATCGCGAAGAGCACGATGACCGGGATGATGCTGAGAATGCCGCCTGCCGCCAGAACGCCCCAAGGAAGCTGGAACTCTCCGACCATCAGTTGCAGGCCCACGGGCCAGGTGCGAGACCCCTGCCCGGTCGTCAGCATCAGCGCAAACAGGAACTCGTTCCAGGCCGCGATGGCAATGAACACAGAACTTGCGACCAGGCCGTTCCGCGCAAGGGGCATGACGATACGGACCATGGCGCCAAGCCTTGTCGAGCCGTCGATGCGTGCCGCGCTCTCGAGTTCCTTAGGTGCGGAATCGAAGAACCCCTTGAGCATCCATACGAACAGCGGCAGCAGGAAGCTCGTATAGGCAAGCGCCAGGCCGAAACGGCTGTCCACGAGCCCCACACCGCGCATAACGACATAAAGGGGAATGATCATCATGACTGCCGGGAACATGCGAACGACGAGATAGCCGAGCATGAGCTGATCCCGGCCTCGAAACGCGAAGCGAGAAAATGCATAGGCGGCAAGCGTGCCTGTGACGACGCAAATCGTCACCGTCAGGAAGGTGACGACGAGGCTGTTGCCTATAAACCGTGGGAACCCTGACTGCGTCCAGATGGCGACATAATTGTCGAAGGTGACGCGGCTCGGGAGGTACTGCATCGTCTGGGTGACAATGTCGGCCTCGTATTTGAGGGATGTCAGGAACATCCAGATCATCGGACCGATGCAGAACACCGTCAGGCTTGCGAGCACGATGTAGGTGGCGATGTTCGCGATCATCCGCCGGTGACGCTTGCTTTCAAACATCGCCCTGTCCTTTGGAAATCCTGGAGACGCGGATATACCCGGCCGCGAAGATCATCAGGGTCACGAACATCACCACCGACAGGGCGGATGCGTAGCCGAAATTAAATTCCTTGTAGGCGGTCTGAAAGGCATACAACGACAGCACCTGCGTGGCATCTCCGGGTCCGCCGCCAGTGAGAATGAGGAGCAGATCGGGCGAATTGACCAGACCGATGACGCGCAGGATCACTGCCGCCGCGATGACGGTCTTGAGCATGGGCAAGGTGATCAGCCGGAGCTGCGCCGCTACGCCTGCGCCGTCGACCGCCGCTGCCCTGTAGAGGTCCTCGGGAATACCCTTCAGGCCCGCGAGCAGCAGCAGCGCGAAGAATGGAAACCCATGCCAGGCCTCGACGAGAATGGTCGCCGCAAGTGCGGTGTTGGGATCAGCAAACCATGCCCTGTAGGACTGCAGGATGCCTATCCGGACAAGGAGATCGTTGATGACTCCGAGCCTCGGATCGAGCAGCAAGGCCCACATATGGCCCGCCACGACGTTGGGCAGGAAGTAGGGAAGCAGGATGAGCACGGCGAAGATTTTCGTGCCCGGCAAATCCCTGTTGAGAGCTGTCGCGGCGAGAAGACCAAGCGACAGTTCCAGCGCGACCGCGGCCGCGACCCACACGACTGTGTTCTTCAGTGCGATCCAGAAGACCGGATCTGACCACATCGCTACATAATGTTTGAAGCCCACCCAGCCGTCCAACCCGGGACGCGTCAGACGCATCTCGAGAAAGCTGATGGCCATGCCGTAAAGTGTTGGATAGGCGATCACGAGAAGGATGAGGGCGAGGCTGGGAAGGAGCAGCAAATACATCCAGTATCGGGTCTCGGACAGTTCGCCGAGCGCCCGCAAAGGCAGATATCTGCTCGAGCTTATTTTCATGAATCTGCGATGCGAAAGCATCGTCCTGAGCACAGCTGCAGGTCCGGGGATCAGCGGAGCGCCGCCTCCAGGCCCTGGATCATGCGGTCCACTGCCTGTTCCGGCGTCGACTGAGCCGTCAGCACCGACTGGAAAGCGGGATTGACGACATTTTCGGACCAGCCCGCTGCGCCGACGAAATTGTTCGGCAGGCGTCCGAACTTGAGCGTCTCCGTCGCCGCACTATAGATCGGATTGCCGGTGATCCGCTGATCCTGCAGCGCAGCGGCGGAAGCCGGAAAATAGCCGGTCCCCTCGAGCAGGGCCAGGGCAGCGTCCGTTTGGCCCCAGAAACTCACCCACCGCCAGGCAGCTTCGATATTGTCTTCCTTCATGACGCCGTTGCCGGCGTACGCGACGCGAGCGACATGCGCCTTCGGACCGGCCGGCATCGGCGCAGTCGAGAATTGTTCGCCCTGCTTCATCGCACTCGAGATTTCGTTCAGCGAACCGGTATGATGCCACACCATGGCAGTCTGCCCGGTGCGGAACGCCTCCATGATCTGACGGTAGCTGTCGTGGGGCGCGCTCGGCGGCACGACCTTTTCCCTCAGGAAGAGATCGGAATAGAACGTTATCGCTTCGATCGCCGCGGCCCTGTCGATGGCCGGCTGCCCGTCCTTGACGATCGGCGAGCCGAACGCCTCCATGACGTCGATGACATATTTGAAACCGCCGGCGCCGGCGCGCATGCCGAAGGCATACCTGCCCTTCGAAGGATTCGTCAGCTTGCGGGATGCCTGCAGGAATTCGTCGAAATTTCGGGGTGGCCTCGCCAGTCCAGCTTCCTCGAAATAGTCTGCGCGGTAGTACATCCAGTCAACGAAGGCGAAGGCGGGAACCGCATAAATGGCGCCATTGCTGGAAAGCCCGGTCCAGCGGTTGTCGGGAAAGTTCGCCTTGCCTTCCCACCCATTCACGCGCTCGGTAAGATCGATCAATCCCTCCATCGCGGTAAGATCGGCGAAGCGCTCGGCGATCACCATGGCTGTATCGGGACGCCCGCCGGCCAGCACGGCCGAAGACACCTTGGCCATATATTCCGAGTTCGGGATGTTCTCCTGGGTTACCGCCACGTCTGCATTCGCCGCCTGAAACAATCCGATGATCTTGAGCAAGCTGGCCATTTCCGACTGACTGGTGAAGTGGGTGCCAGTAACTGATGGCACTTGCGGCACGGGCACCACCAATGCGCCCTGCCATCGCGAGGGCCGCCGAACCCACGAGAAACCGCCTCTTGTTCAACTGCATGCGACCTCCTCCAAGATATCAGATCAGCAGACTGATCGATCAGTTGGAGCTTTGGGTAACATCATTTTCCAAGCCGTGCAACCTCGCCGGAGAGGCAAATGGCAAACGACGACGTGTCAGACCAGACCCAGGTTCCGCTGCATGGCCGCCTGGAAATGGGACTGCAGCTTTGCCTCGGCAGCGTCGGCATTCCTGCTGCTGCAAGCCTCGAGGATGTCGAGGTGCTCCTTGAGCGTCCGGATGATGATCGGCGAGGTGAGTTTGCTGTCCAGCCGCAACAGACGCAGATAATTGTGCATGCGCCGATAGGTGCTATCGATCAAGGGATTGCGCAGCGCGCCGATGATTGCGCCATGCAGCTCTCCCTCCAGCGCATCCATCTCCTCCAGTTGCTCCTTTCCCACACCATCCCGTTCGATGCGCCGAACCAGCCGGGAGTGCCGCATTTCCAAGGCATTCATGACAGCTTCATCGCCCTGTTCGGCAAAGACGCGAATTGCCGAACGCTCGATGATGGCGCGGAATTGGTAGGTGGCGCGTGTGAGTTCCATGCCAGGTTTTATGAACTGGATTCCGGAGCGTGGATGGATGGTGAGAATTCCTTCCGCCTCGAGCTTGCGCAGAGCGTCACGAAGCGGAGCGACAGGCACGTCAACGATCGCGGATAGTTCGCTCTGCGAAACGAATGCCCCGACCGGAACGCGCCTGTCGAACAAGCGCTCCAGAATTCGTTCGTAGGCAACATCGCTCATACGGGTGGCCACCACCGAGGTATGAGAGATGGCTTTTGCTTTGCCCGCCACTTGCGGCTCCTCCGATGATTCGGTACTGAGACATCTTGACTGATAGATCATCAAGTTACACTAAACGATCAGAAAGCCCCTGTGATGAGCCTTTCGCATTTTCGTATAACCCGATTTCAGTTCGCCCGCGACCGGGTAATCGGGGACAGTCAGGTTCGAGCCGTCGATGTAAACGTCGCCACGCTGGAACTCGTTTCGAAAAGTGGCGAGGTGGGGCTGGGCTTCATCCAGACGCTGTTCAATCCCCTGCCCGACCAGACTGAGATTGAGACCGTTTTCGAAAACGAGGTCTGGCCGGCCCTGAAAGGACACAAGGCGATCGCGCTGGTTCATCGTGTGAACCGCCCGCGCGGCGGCAATCAGCGGGCCCACTCCCTGCCTTTTCATGAAGCGGTCCAGGTGGCGCTTTGGGACCTTGCGGCAAAGGAAGCCGGCCTACCCCTTCACGTGCTGCTCGGCAGTCGTCGCAACCGTGTGAAAGCCTACGCCAGTGGCCTCGATTTCCACCTCGACGATGACGCTTTCGTTTCCTTGTTTTCCCACGCGGCGTCGCTTGGCTATTCCGCTTTCAAGATCAAGGTCGGCCACCCGGATTTCGATCGCGATCTGCGGCGCCTGGAACTGTTGAAATCCTGTGTGCCGGCAGGTTCGAAAATCATGATCGACCCGAATGAGGCGTGGACCTCGAAGGAAGCGCTGGTGAAATTGGTGGCGATCCGCGATGCCGGTCACGATCTTCTCTGGGTCGAGGATCCAATCCTGCGTCACGACCACGTAGGATTGAGAATGCTCAGGCAGGCAATAACATGGACTCAGATCAACAGCGGCGAGTATCTGGATCTTCAAGGCAAACGGCTTCTTCTGGAAGCCCACGCAGCCGATATCCTGAATGTCCACGGTCAAGTCACCGATGTCATGCGCATCGGTTGGCTGGCCGCCGAGCTCGGCATCCCGGTCAGCATCGGCAACACCTTTCTGGAGATCGGCGTGCACATGGCTGTCGCGCTTCCGGAAGTCGAATGGCTGGAATATTCGTTTCAGAACTTCGATCATCTGGTGGAGCAGCCCATCGAAATCCGGGACGGCTACGCCTATGCACCCGATCGACCTGGCCATGGATTGGTACTGTCCGAAAGAGCGCGCAGCGAATGGATGAGACCAAGGCGCCTTATGCGGTCGGAACTGGGTACCGCGCCAGAAAATGCACACCTCCCTGGCAAGTGAGTGAATGATCGAGCCGGCTTTGTGCATGGCGCAATTCACACCACCTCGAAGACCACATGTCCGAAGAAGTGCCGAGGACGCGACGCGCGCGATCATCTCCTGGGGGTGCTACGCGGAGTTGTTCGGCTACGACGAGCGCTCGAAGCAATTCGACCTCGAGAACCCGGCGTGAGCGAGTTCGCATGGCTGTCTTCTCAGGGACATTCCGTGATTTCGACCGAACAGGCTGCCAATTAATCTGGGCATCGTCCTGCCGCGCGGGTCCGGGATCGGGTTCCTCGGTGCTGGAATTATGTTTTTCAAGGAGGAACTGAACGTGTGCGACCTCAATACTGGGCCGACCCGCTGGTCTGCCGCCGCGTTCGGCGTCCTCGCCAAGCCCGCCGGACGCTCCTCGCCGCGGTCGCGGCTGGTTGACCGAGTTCGAGCCCAGTTTCTCGTCCGTGTGGTCTGCCGCGGCGACAACCCGCAACCGATGCCGCTTGAAGCCGTTGTGGGACGGCTCGGCCTCGAGCCTGCGGTTTCGGCAGCGCGATAGTCTAGGGCGTCGAGACCTTGATTGAGTGTCGAAGATAGCTTCCGGCCTGGTTTGCACCGCCATAAGATCTGCGGCGGGTGATCGATGGCTGTCACATGAACCAGCTCATGAGCATTCCGACCATGCACATCGCCATAGCGATCGTGGAGGCCCATCCCAGCCAGCGCAGCCAGCCCTTGACGGTGAAGTCGCCCATGACCTTTGGCTGGGCTGTCATTATCATCATGACCGTCATGACTGGAACGGCGACGGCACCGTTGACGACGGCTGTCCAATACAGCGCCTTGATCGGATCGATTGGACTGAACGTGATCGCTGCTCCGAGCCCCGTGGCCGCGGCAAGAGTGCTGTAAAACGCCACAGCCTCCTTAGGTCTGCGCGACAACCCCACGGGCCATCGTCTCGCCTCGCCAATGGCGTAAGCCGCCGCGCCGGCCAGGATCGGTACCGCCAGCAACCCTGTCGCGACGATGCCGAAAGCGAAGATAGCAAAGGCAAAATCGCCGACGATCGGCCGCAGCGCCTCGGCCGCTTGAGCGGACGTCACGACGTCGGTGATGCCGGCTTTGTTCAAGGTCGCCGCGGTCGCGAAGATGATCGCCAGCGCGATGACGTTGGAGAATGCCATGCCTATGAGAGTGTCGGCGCGTATTCGCGAGAACGCGTCGACCGCCTGGCGTGGAGCCCTCAACAACGATTTTCTGCGATGATTTGCGTGGACCTCTTCGGCCTCCTCTGACGCCTGCCAGAAGAAGAGATAGGGCGAAATCGTCGTGCCGAAGATAGCGAGAAGCGTAGTGAAGAACTCGTTGCTCCAGACAATTCGCGGGACCAGCACGCCACCCAGTGCTTCGGCCCAGGGAACTTGCACAGCAAACACGACAGCGACATACGAGAACAGGCTCAACGTCATCCATTTCAAGATGAGCGCGTAGCGATCGTAGTTCACGAAAACGATTCCAATTACGCAAATGGCTGCGAACAGGACGACATACAGAACGGTCGGGCCGCCGATTAGAAGCTTCGTCGCATCGGCCATGGCGCTGAGATCGGCGCCGATGTTGACGGTATTTGCGATGAACAGAAGAGTTACGATCGACTGTAGAAGCCAATTCGGATAGTGGCGGCACAGATTGCCTGCGATGCCGTGGCCGGTAGTCCTTCCGATACGCGCACTGATTTCCTGAATCGCGACCATCAGAGGATAGGTCAGCAGCATCGTCCATCCAATCCCGAACCCGAGCTGGGCCCCCGCCTGGCTATAGGTGCCGATCCCGGATGGATCATCGTCCGACGCGCCAGTGATGAGGCCCGGCCCCAATCTGCCGAGGATCGTCTTCTTCACGGGAGAGACAGAAGAAGTCGGTTGATTTTTCTTGGAAGCCGTCAGCTCATCCATTGCGTCCGATCCACAGAGCAAAGCCGGCGGCGCCCGTGGCTGCCGCCACCTGTCCGAGATGGATCAGTGGGGCGGTTCGGCCGAAGTACCTCTGAAGCAGAAGTGACACGACGGTGGCGCCTAAAGAGATCGCCAAAAGAACGCCGACCGTTTGTGTCCTGCGGATCATGACACTGTCCCTTAGAGTGGACTGATAACTTCTTAGAAGGGTTAAGGTTCCTGGATCTGCTGCTGCCAATGGGAAGCACAACCAGCAAGGCTGCTGACACCATGCCATACGGCATTATTTCACTCCTCGTGACAGTCGGACCGCACGCGAAAATGACCGCGCTGGTTCGAATCTCAGCAGGGCATGTTACGGGGTGATTTCGGGATTCGGGCAATCGGCTGCGGCTGAAACAAACCGGCGGTTGGCCCGATGTCAAGCAGCGCGCCGATGCTGCCGAACACCCGGTGCTGCGTCAGCTTCTAGGCGCTTATGATGCTTCCGGTTCGCCATTGGAGGTCCGCATGGGGTAACGCCTGGTTCCCGCACGAGATGGCGGGAGCCGGACCCGTCTCGGCCGTTCAGTGCAGTGCAGTGGGCGCCCGACTACGAAACTCGACTCCCCCGCCCGCCACGAGGTAATCCATGCGCTAACTTGGGTTCTCCAGGCGATTTGCTTTGCGCCACTCCTCGTACTCCCCGCGGGCATCGTCATGCAGCGGATAGTAGCGTTGCAACGGGCCGCCCTCCATGAGCTTCACTCGCGAGAACTCCTCCCAATCGTGATGCTTCTGTGATTCTTCGATCACCTTCGGAGCCATCACGACGGGAAGCACTACCACCCCGTCGTCATCGGCGACGATGATGTCGCCGGGGATCACAGTGACACCGCCGCAGGCAATCGGAACGTTGACGGCATTGGGATAGATGCTGGTCTGCACATGATAGTTTGGCGTCCAGCCGCGCAGCCATAGGGGCAGATCGAGCTTTTCGACATTGGGCCGGTCGCGCATGCACCCATCGATGACGATACCCGCCCCGCCCCTGCCCTTGAAATAGGTCGACATCATATCGCCGAAGACGCCCGAGCTCATGTCGCCGCGCGCGTCGACCACAACCACATCGCCCTCCTGCGCGTGATAGAGCACATGCCGGTGCAGTTGCGTCTCCGGATCGGCATATTCTCCCTCGGTGAAGAGGTCCGGCCGCTGCGGCAGAAACTGCAGCGTCAGCGCCGGCCCGACGATGGACTTCCCGTGGTTTTGCGCCACCGGACCGACCATGTGCGGATTGCGGAAGCCCATGTGGCCAAGCGTGCCGGCAACCGTCGCGGCGCCGATCTCCCTCAGTGCGTCGATCAGGTCTTTAGGCGGCCGCGCGATGTCGGAAGTATGCGTCATTGTGGACTCCGATTGAATGGAACTACCAGTTCGTAACAGAACCGTCGCGGCGCTTAAGGTGAGGCGCTTCCCAGAAACGCAAACTCTGCGCCTGGACCGCGACTTCGTTGACCTCGACGCCGAGCCCCGGCAGATCGCCAACCGGGTAGTCGGTCCCGTCGAGCCGTGGTTGCACGGGGAAGAAGTCGGAATTATCGAAGCCCAGCTTTGTTTCGGGCGCCCTGGTCTCGAGCCACGCGAAGTTGGGTACCGCGGCGGCGAGATGCACGGTCGCGGCGGTGCACACTGGACCAAGCGGATTATGCGGCATCAGGTCCACATAATGCGCCTCGCTCCAGCCAGCGATTTTCATCGCCTCGGTGAGCCCGCCGACATTGCAAACATCGATCCGGTTGAACTGATGGATGCCGCGCTCGATGTAGGGCAGGAACTGCCACTTGCTGGCAAATTCCTCGCCGATGGCAAAGGGGATTTCGGTCATCGTGCGCAGCGATTGATACGCCTCCGGCGTCTCGGCCCGTATCGGCTCCTCGAGGAAATCAAGCACGCCGCGGCCGAGCTTGTTGCAGAAGCTCGCGGCCTCTGCCACCGACAGCCGATGATGATAGTCAAGGCCGAGGACCACGTCGTCGCCCAGAGCCTCGCGCGCCTTGTTCAGCATACTTGCGGTAGCGCCGATGGACTCGCGCGGCTCGAAGATGTCCTTGCTGTTTTGCCCGAATGGGAAGAAGCGGATCGCCTGCCATCCCTGCGCGCGGAGTTCGCGGGCCCGTTCGATGGCAAAATCGCCCTCGGCCTCGTCGCCGGTCGAGGCAAAGGTGGGAATGCGGTCGCGCTGCTTGCCGCCCAGCAGCTCGTAGACCGGCACGCCCAGCACCTTGCCCTTGATGTCGTGAAGGGCGATGTCGATGGCGGAAATCGCCGCCTGAAGGACTTGCCCGCCTTCGAAGTACTGGCTGCGGTAAACCTCCTGCCAGATCCGCCCGATCTGCATCGGGTCGCGGCCGATGAGAAACTCGCGATAGTGCTCGACCGCGCCGGCCACGGCCCTCTCGCGACCGCTCAAGCCGCTCTCGCCCCAGCCGAAGATGCCTTGGTCGGTCTCGACCTTGACGAGCATCTGGTTGCGCGTTCCTACCCACACCGGATAAGGCTTGATCGCGGTGATCTTAAGCTTCTCAGTCATCCCCGCCCACGTTTCACGCGCATTCGCCCTATCTCAGTTGGCCTTGAGGGCCATTTCAGTTTCGCCATCGAACAGATGCATCCGCTCCTGGTCGAACTCGAGCCAAATCTGCTCGTCGGGCGCGACGGCAATGTTCGGCGGCACGCTGACGTTGACGATGGCGCCGGACAGGAACGCCTGCACGAAGGTGACGTCTCCTGTCGGCTCCACCGTGTAGGCTTTGGCCGGGACGCTGCCTGGCAGCGCACTCTTGTGGAGTTTGATCGTCGAGTGACGTGCGCCGAGCACGACTTTCCTGGTCGTCGCTTTCGCCACCTTCTGGGCATTGCGCGCTGAGAGCTCAAGGCGCCAGCCCTCGGCGCCGGTCAATACCGTGTTGCCGTTTGCCGTTGAGGCCTGCAGCGGAATAAGGCTCATCGCCGGGCTGCCGATGAAGCTGGCCACGAACATGTTCACCGGATGGGCAAAGACCTGCGCCGGTGAATCGTATTGCTGCAGGTAGCCGCCATTCATCACCGCCATCTTGTCAGCCATGGTCACGGCTTCGAGTTGGTCGTGCGTCACATAGATGATCGTCGCCTTTAGGTCCTGGTGGAAACGCTTGATTTCCGACCGCATCTGCACGCGCAGTTTGGCATCGAGGTTGGACAGTGGTTCGTCCATGAGGAACACGGCGGGGTCGCGAACGAGGGCACGGCCAAGGGCCACACGCTGCTGCTGCCCGCCTGAAAGTTCGCGCGGCTTGCGCTCGAGCAGGTGCGTCATGTCGAGCACTCGTGCCGCTTCCTTGACCTTCTTTTCGATCTCGTCCCTGGGGAGTTTGCGCATCTGAAGCGGGAACGCCAGGTTCTTGTAGACCGATTTCTGCGGGTAGAGCGCGTAGTTCTGGAACACCATTGCGATGTCCCGGTCCTTGGGGTCGAGGTCGTTGACCACCCGCTCGCCGATGATGATGTCGCCCGATGTGATCGGGGTCAGCCCGGCGACGAGATTGAGCGTGGTTGTCTTGCCGCAGCCCGAAGGGCCGACGAGCGCAACGAACTCGCCGTCATTGACCGTCAGCGACACGTGGTTGACAGCTTTGAAGCTGCCATAGCTCTTGACGAGATCTTGGAGGACCACGTGGGCCATCGGCAACTCCCTAGTGCTTGACCGCGCCTTCTGTAAGGGCGCGTACAAAGTATCGTTGCAGGACCAGGAACAGCACGACGACGGGCACGCTCATCATGAAGCTGGCCGCCATCAGGCCCGGAAAGTCCGTCGTATTTTCCGAGAAGAAGCGCTGGATGCCAACCGGCAGGGTCAACTGCTCGTTCTTGGAGAGGAAGGTGTAGGCGTAGATGTACTCGTTCCACGCGCCGATGAAGGAATAGATTGCGGTGGCGATAATCCCCGGCGTCGAGAGCGGCATCACGATCATGATGAAGGCCTGGAACCGTGTTGCGCCATCGATGCGCGCCGCCTGCTCAAGCTGCACCGGGATGTTGTCGTAAAAACCCTTGAGCAGCCAGATCGCCAGCGGTAGGCCGAAGGTGAGATAGGTGAGGATCAGCGAGCCATGGGTGTTTATCAGACCGATCGCGCGCATCAGGATGAAGAGTGGCACGAGAAAGATCACCGCCGGGAACATATTGCGCAGCAGCACGGCAAAGAACAGGAAATTCCGGCCGGGGAAACGGAAGCGCGAAAACGCGTAGGCCGCAGGGACAGCCACGATCACCGAAAGGATTGTCGTGACGGTCGACACGAAAAGGCTGTTCCAGAAGAAGCGGAGGAAGTCCTGGCCGACGCTGTTCTGCGGATCGAGCAGTTTCTGGTAGCTGGCGAGGGTAGGTTCGTCCGGCCACCATTGCGGCGGGAATTGCGTCGCCGCGAATCCGGACTTGATCGAGGTGATCAGCATCCAGATCATCGGCAACGCGGTATAAAGCAGCATGAACACGAGGAATATGCGCCCCGCCCACCGCCATCCGTCGACGCGCATGCGGCGACGGGTCTGAGCTCGAGGGGCTGTCTCGGCAATCGTGCTCATGCGCTCCCCTCTTTCCGTTCGTTGCCGCTTAACGCACGGACGTAGAAGTAGCCCAGCGTCATCAGTGCGAGGAACAGGAGCACCGAATAAGCCGATGCCACGCCCCAGCGCTGCCGTCCGAAGGCGAGCTCATAAATGTGGGTTATCCAGATGTGCGATGCGTTCGACGGCCCGCCGCCGGTCATGATCCAGGGGATGATGAAGGAATTGAAGTTGGCCACCGCGAGCAGCAGCATCGTCACCACCGAGACGTTGCGCAAGTGCGGGAAGGTGACGTGCCAAAAGCGCTGCCATGCATTGGCACCGTCGACTTTTGCGGCACGCAGCAATTGGTCGGGGACTGTCTGCAGGCCGGCCATCATCATGATCATGGCAAACGGAAACTCGCGCCAGATATTGACGACGATCAGGGAGGGCAGCACCGTGTTGACATTGTCGATGAAATTCGGCGGCTGGTCGGCCAATCCGAGACCGACCAGCACCGCGCCGATGATCCCGAAGTCCGAATGGTAGATCCACTTCCAGATATAGGAGGCGGCGACGGCGCTGATGACCCAAGGGATAATCAGGATAGCGCGCAAGACACCACGGCCGATGAAGTCGCGGTGGAGCGCCAGCGCTGTGGCAAACCCCAGGACAAAGGAGATGAGAGTTGACCCCAGTGTCCAGATCAGTGTGTTCCAGGTGACTTTCCAGAACACCTGACTGGTCAGGATGGTCGTGTAATTGTCGAAGCCAATGAACGTCTTGTCACGGAGCTGCAGGCCAGGCGGTGTCTTAAAGAACGACAGCTCGACCGTGTAGTAGATCGGATAGGCGATGACGATGAGCATCACGGCGATCGCTGGGAGCACGTACGCGTAGTCCGCGCGATGCGCCCAGATCTTCCGCAGCGTGCCGGATGTACCGGGTTGTAATCTTCGGCGAGCCTCGGCCTTGCCGGTCACGATCGTCACTTGTGGCGTGCCCTTTTTCTTCGGAACGAGGCGGCTGCGCCAGCGGCGCAGCCGGTCAGGTCGTAAGTCTGGCCTGGACTAGAGTCCGCCCATCAGGTCTTTTACCTTCTTGGCCGCGTCGTCCGCTGCCTCGTCGACGGTCATCGCTCCGGTCAGGGCATTCTGCAGCATGTCCGGGATGATGATGTTCATGATCTCGGGGGCCTGCGGCAGAGCTGGGAACGGGATGCCGTATGGCAGCATCGAGGTGGTGACGTCGAGGAACTTGATGTTGTCCAGACGTTCCTTCATCCACTTGGTCTTGAAGCCGTTGAGATTGCCCGGGTTTGATCCGGCATAGGCCATCTTCAGCGACCATTCAGGGCTCGTCCACATACAGATGATAGCTTTCGCAGCCGGCTCGTCTACCTTGCCGCCCTCGACATATTCGGGCTTCAGGATGTGAATGTTCGAGCCGCCGAACACGACGGCGCGCTTGCCGTCGGGACCAGTCGGGATCAGGCCGTAGCGCATGTTGTCGATGACCGTCTGCGCCTTGTCCTTGTCGGTGCCCGTCGCCTTTTTCTGCAGGTCGAGCATGACGTTGTAATCGGACGGATGCGAGATCATCATGCCGAGCTGGCCGGCGACGAACAGGGGCTGGTTATCGGCCTGCTGGTTGGTGAGTGCCGAAACCGGAACCGACTTGTCGCGAACATACATGTCGTACGAGGCTTGCAGCGCTGCCTTGCTCTGCGGACTATCGAGCTGGACCTGCTCATAGGTCGGGTTTGCCGTCGCTTCGTCGAAGACGCCGCCGCCATAGGCCCACAGCTGTGGCATGAAGCGGTACGGCGTATTGCCGGCATTCTTGCGAGCCACGAGGCCGTAGCCGGCAATGCCGAGTTTGTCATGGATCTGCTTGGAATATTTGACGACGTCGTCCCAGGTTGCCGGAGGCTTGTCCGGATCAAGGCCTGCACGCTTGAAGATATCGGCGTTCCAGATGAACGCCATCGTCTCGTTGTTGGTCGGAATACCGTAGGTCACGCCCTCCCAGGTCACCGCCTTCATGGCGCCGGGCCAGAAATCCTCGGTCGAATACCCCACGTCCTCTGGCTTGAGCGGCTGCAGATAGCCCTTTGAGGCGAACTCGGTGCCACCCAGGATTTGCAGGCGGACCGCCATCGGCGCGGCATTGCCCAGGAGCGCTGTGCGGAACTTGTCGAGAAGGTCGTTATAGGTGAGGGCTTGTTCCTCGAGCTGGATGTTCGGATATGTCTTGCGGAAGGTCTCGAAGAAGTCCTTGTAGTACTGGCGCAGGAGGTCGGGGTCGCCTTCGAACACGCCCTGATACCAGAAAGTCAGTCGCCCCTTGTAGTCGAGCGGGGTGACCTTGGCGCAATCGGCCGCCGTGTCGAAATCCTGTGTGCCCGCAATCGAGCGTACATATTCCGGCGACCACTTGCTCAGATCAACCGGCGGTGCACCCAGCGCCGATGTAGACGTCAGGGCTGCCATCAAAGCAGTGGCGACAGTGCCGCACAGGACGGCACTGCCGAGCGCAATTCTCGTCATAGGTATCCTCCCTGGTTCTTCCATGCCGCAATGCGCGGAAGCAAAGCGGTTCTTACTCGTTTCGATCGCGAGGATGCTTCTTTCAGCTCAGTGTATCCTCTCGATCGCTTGGTACGTTTTCAGATCATGGATTGCCTGTCAACGCGCAGAATCGTACATTGTTTGCGAAAGCCGTGTGTGATATCGGGCAAGGTATGTATTAAATTGGGGAGCCGGCCTTGGCCGAAATAAGCGATTTTAAAGCGATGCCACCGGTCGGGACTGATCCCATCGGGGCCTCGAGCGAGGGCGCCTCGCTCTATGAACTGATCAGGGAAGACATCATCGAAGGACGGCTTGCCGCCAACGAACGGCTTGTGGTCACCGATCTCGCCCGGCGTCACGGCACCTCGACCAATCCTGTGCGCGAGGCCCTGCAGCTGTTGCGTGGCGAAGGTTTTGTCACCTTTGTCCCCAACCGCGGGGCGCGCGTCCGACCCATTGATCAGGATTTTGTCCGGGATATCTATGAGATCGGTGTTCTGATCGAGCCAGCCCTGACACGATGGTTTGTGAATATGGCTACCGGCGAGGACATCGCCGAACTCGAACGTCTCCAGGGCCTGATCGAAGAGAACAACTTCGCCGACACATTCAGGCACAGTGAGCTGGATACCGCTTTCCACACCGTGATGTACCAGCGGCACTACAACCGCCACGCCGCCGAGCTTTGGTGGAAACATCGCGAAGTGCTGCGAGCCGTGAGCCGTCGTTTCAATTTCACGCTGGCGCGACGTGCCGCGATCATGCGCGAGCACCGCGAACTCATCGCACTTGTGAAGGCGGGTGAGGCTGACAAGGCGGCCGAACTCGTTGCCCGCCATGTCGAGGGTTCGGGCCGGCATATTCTCGAACAGATGCGAGCGCGCAACGCCGCTCGGGCCGGATAGAACGTCCAGTCCAGAACATCGTTAGCTGACCATTTTCAGGCAAAGGTAGTTGAGATGAAAATCACGAGCATTCGGCCGTGGCTGATCAAATCCGATGCTTCTTACTGGGGAGAGTTCCTGTTCGTCGAAGTGACGACCGACGAGGGAGTGAGTGGCTGGGGAGAGATCACCACCACGACAAGGCTCGCCAACCGCGCTCTCTGCACGATCCTGCGGCAGATCGGCGTCGCCGTGACAGGTGAGAATCCGGCGCGTATCGAGCATCTCTGGCACAAGATCTTCCGCAGCTTCACCTACATGGGAAGCCGCGGCGCCGCCGTCGAATGTGTGAGCGCCATCGATATTGCCCTCTGGGACATCCAGGGCAAAGTCCTCGGCAAGCCGATTTACGAGCTGCTGGGCGGACCAGTACGCGATGAAATCGCGCTCTACACCCATCCCAACCAGTCCAAATTCACCAGCAAGGAGGCTGTGGTCCGCGAAATTCTAGACATTGTCGAGTCCGGACACACTGCGCTCAAGTTCGATCCTTATCCCCACCAGGGCCGCAGCGCCGATGGCCTGCCCCGCGAACAGCGGGACGGCTACCTCGATGGCAGTATGACCCGCAAGGACGAGCGCGAAGCCGCCGAACTCACTGCTCTGATCCGCGAAACGGCAGGACCCGATGTTGACATTCTCATCGATGCGCATGGCCGCTTCGACGTCCCCACCGCCATTCGCCTCTGTCGGAGCCTCGAGGAGGCCGGCCAGATCGACTGGTTTGAGGAGCCCTGCCCGCCCGAGAGCCTTAACGCCCTCAAGCAAGTGCGTGAGAAGGTCAATACCGCCATCTCATGGGGCGAGCGCGGCCACACGAAGTGGGATTTCGTGCCGGTACTCGAGAACAGGCTCGCCGACTACATCATGCCCGACGTTACCTGGACCGGCGGCATTACCGAACTCAAGAAGATTTCTGCGCTGTGCGAAGCCTACTACGTCCCGGTCTCGCCACATGACGCCGCGGGACCGATCAACGTGGTTGCGGGAGCGCAGGTGATGATGACCGTTCCCAACTTCTACAAACTCGAAACATCGGAGTGGAACCTGGGCAAATACGATCACCTGATCGACAGACCGCTCGACATTTCGAACGGCAGCCTGAAGGTGACGTCGAAGCCTGGTCTCGGTATTGAGATGAACCGCGACTACCTGCAGGCCCACGAGATTGAGCTGGGCTAGCAACACGCTGTGCCCGCCCAGGGTGCGGGGCGACAATCCGAAACGAGGATAAGTCATGGCAAAGACAGGTGGCGCCGACGAAGCGCTCAATCGAGTGAACGCGAACTCCAAGCCATCCCAGCTTCGCATCACCGACATGCGGGTAGCCGAAATCGTTGGCGCGCCATTCACATCGACCCTGCTCAAGATTTACACCAACCAGGGTATCGTCGGGCTTGGCGAGGTGCGCGACGGCGCTAGTGCCACCTACGCGCTGATGCTGAAGAGCCGGCTGCTTGGCGAAAACCCCTGCGACATCGACCGCCTGTTTCGCCGGATCAAGCAGTTCGGTGGGCACGGCCGGCAAGGCGGCGGCGTCTCGGCGGTCGAAATTGCGTTGTGGGATCTCGCCGGCAAGGCCTATGGCGTGCCCATCTACCAGATGCTCGGCGGCCGGTTTCGGGAGAAGGTGCGCGTCTATTGCGATACGGACGCGACCGTGCCAAGCGGCACCGAGACCGGCAAGCGTCTCAAGCAGCGCATGGAGCTCGGCTTCACCTTCCTCAAGATGGATCTGGGGCTGATGCAGATCGCGGATGTCCCCGGTGCGGTCGTATCTCCTGCCGGCTCACTTGAAGGGTACCGCGTCCATCCCGGCCGCGGTCCGGTCAAGACCCTTGAAGACCGACGCGCCCGCAACGCCGCGTACGATTTGCACAACATTGCCCACCCGTTTACCGGCCTCCACTTTTCCGACAAGGGCCTCGACCTGCTTGAACAGTATATTGCCGAAGTTCGCGAAATTATCGGCATGGATATTCCGCTCGCCATTGACCATGTCGGCCACATCTCGCTGCAGAACGGTATTCGGCTCGCCAGGCGGATTGAAAAATACGTGCCGGCCTGGCTCGAGGATGTGATCCCATGGCAGTACACCGAGCAGTACCGGCAACTGCAGGCAGCCACCACGGTGCCGATCTGCACCGGCGAGGACATCTACCTTAAGGAGGGCTTCGAGCCCCTGCTCAAGAGCGGCGGCCTCTCCATTATCCACCCGGACCTGCTCACCAGCGGGGGCATCCTCGAGACCAAGAAGATCGGCGACATGGCCCAGGACCACGGCGTCGCAATGGCCATCCATATGGCCGAAAGTCCAATCGCCGCAATGGCCGCGGCACATGTCGCGACCGCGACCGAAAACTTCATGGCGCTCGAATACCATTCTGCCGATGTCGACTGGTGGGACGATATTGTCACCGGCGTTCCCAAGCCGCTCGTGAAGGACGGCTTTATCACTGTTCCGGACAAACCTGGCCTGGGGATCGACGACGTCGTCGACGAGGTGATCTCGCAGCATCTGCAGCCGGGCGTCACCGGCATCTGGCAACCCACGGATCACTGGGACAACGAATATTCCTGGGACCGTACCTGGAGCTGAGGCGAAAAGAACCGAAGATGAAGATTACCGACCTCCGCTGCGCCGTCATCGGCAAACATCCCATCGTCCGCATCGTTACCGACGAGGGCCTCTATGGCTTGGGCGAAGTCGAGTTCACAAAGACCTACCTCAAGCCTTGGGTGCTGCATTTCCGCGAGGCGCTGATCGGCGAGGACCCTACCGACGTCGAGCGGGTGATGCTGAAGATCCGCCAACGCGGCTCTTTCAAGCCCTATGGCGCGGCGGTAAGCGCTATCGAGCATGCGCTGTGGGACATTGCCGGCAAGGCCGCAGGCGTGCCGGCCTACAAACTGCTCGGCGGCAAGGTGCGCGACAAGGTGCGCGTCTACAACGGCTCGATCCGCCAGAAGCGAACGGGGGACCGGCCGGAGGATTACGCCGCTGACGTGAAATGGATGATGGAGCAGCCGCAGAACTTCTTCATGATCAAGCAAGGGATCTCGTTCCACTCCAACATGAAGGACACCGTCGAGGACTTCCATTACGGCGTGACGCAGAAGAAGGCTGGCTATCACGGTGCCATGGATCAGGGCGTCATCAGCGAGCGCGGTTTCAACCACATGCTCGACTGCGTGATCGCGATGAAGGAAGTGCTGGGCGACAAGGTCAGCCTCGCGCTCGACTGCGGCCCGGGCTGGATGCTGCCGGACGCGATCAAGTTCGCTCGCGCGGTCGAGAAGCACAATTTGATGTGGCTTGAGGACATGCTGACCGGCGACTATGTGCCGTGGGTCAATCCGCAAGCCTATCGGGAGCTGACCACCTCCACCTCGACGCCAATTCATACCGGCGAGCAGATCTACCTGCGGCACAATTTCAAGGAGCTGATCGAAACGCAGGCGGTGCGCGTCATCGGCCCCGATCCGGCCGATATTGGCGGCATTGCCGAGCTCAAATGGGTCGCCGAGCACGCCTATATGCACTCGATCCTGATGGCACCGCACGGCACCGCGAACGGCCTTCTAGGCCTCGGCGCGCTGATCAATGTCTGCGCCACCCTGCCCGCCAACTACATCGCGTTCGAATACCCGAGCGCCTCAGACCCCTGGTGGGAGGACCTCGTAATCGGCCTGCCGTCGCAGATCGTGAAGGACAGCATGGTGGACCTGCTGGAAGCGCCGGGGCTGGGCCTCGATATCGACGCCGAAGCAGCCAGGAAATATCTCAGCGAAGAGGATGCGGGCTTTTTCGACTGAACCATGCTTCTTGGGCAACCCTGGCCGGCTGTTCACGGCTGCTCTACGCGCTCAGTCCTCAGACAAGCCGCCAGAGAAGGCCTTCCAGAAGCGACGCGGGTCAAGGGACGTCGCCTCGCCGGGCATCTTTGCAACCGCGACGATCATTCCGGCACGCCGGAGATGCCCAGCGCCTCGACATACCGCTCGGCGAACACCTCGTCCAGCCACGGGTTGATCTGTCTCTGCAGGGTGAGCGTGTAGGTCGGGAACGCCTCCATCAGCCGCCGCGCCGCCGCCTGCGCCTCGTCCAGGCGATTGAGTTTGACCAGTGCCATGATCACAACCCGGTGCGAGGAGCCGTAGTTCGGCATCTCATGCAGCGCGCGTTCTCCCCATGCAAGCGCTTCCTCGTAGCGCTCGAGCATTAGGTAGCTCATCCCGATGCCGGAGAGCGCGATACCGTTTTCGGGGTCGACCGGGCTCAGCCGCATTGCCCTGTGAAAGTGCTCGATGGCGACGAGCGGGCGGCCGGAATGTGCGTTCACCCAGCCGCTGCCTGTATGGCCCTGCGCCGAATTGGGGTTGAGCAGCAGGGATCGTTCGATCGTGCGCAGCGCCATCTCGTAGTCCTTCGCGCTGTAGGCGAGCACCTGCGCGGCGAAACGTAGGCTTGTGGGGTCGTCGCGCGCTTCCGCCAGTACCTCGCGCGCCATGCGCGCGGCGACTCGGATATCGTCCGGCTGGTGCCAGCACTGGCTCACGGATAGGCTGCGGATATAGGCGCCGAGTGCCTTCGCCAAGGTGAAGCCAGGGTCGATGCTGAGCGCCTCGTTGGTGAGCCGGCGCACGTCGGCAAAGCCTTCGCGCGTCATGCTGTAGAAGCGCGGCAGCGCGCGAAGGTAGAGGTCGTAGGCGCTGATGTAGTCGGTCGGCTTCATCCGCGCCTGCTTGATCTCCTGCAGCCGGATGCTCGGTTCGACAGCGCCGACGACGCTCTCGGTCACCTTGTCCTGCAGGTCGAAGATGTCGCTCACGTCGCCCTCGAAGCGGTTGGTCCAGACATGGTGTCCGCTGATCGCGTCCACCAACTGCCCGCTGATGCGCACCCGCGATCCTGCTCTGCGGATGCTGCCTTCGAGCACGTAGCGGACGCCCAGCTCGCGCCCGACCTGGCGCAGGTCCACCGCCCGGCCCTTGTAGGTGAAGGACGAGTTGCGGGCGATCACGAAGAAGGAGTTCACCCGGCTCAATCCCGTGATGATGTCCTCCACCAGCCCGTCGGCGAAGTATTCCTGGTCGGGATCGCCGCTCATGTTGGTGAAAGGCAGAACCGCGATCGAGGGTTTCTCGGGCAAGGGAGGCGGTGCAGCCACCGAGGCGCTGGCGTCGGTCTCGACGCGGTAGGCGCGCACAGGCCGCTCGATGTTCTTGAGGCGCAGGTTGCCGAGCGGCGTGAAGCCGCAGTCGAGCTTGCCCTGAAGGTGGTCGTACGCGGTGCCCGAGACGACCACGGTGCCGGGATCGGCGATGCTTTCGAGGCGGGCGGCGATGTTGACCCCGTCGCCGTAGAGGTCGCCGTCCTCCTCGCAGACCACGTCGCCGAGATTGACGCCGATGCGCAAGCGAATCCGCTCTTCCTCGGGCGTCTCCGCCTCGTGTTCCGCCAGGGCCTGCTGGATCGCCATCGCCGAGGTCACCGCGTTAACGACACTCGCGAACTCGCACAGCATCCCGTCGCCGCTGAGCTTGACGATCCGACCCCCGTGCTCGGAGACCAGCGGTTCGAGGAGGTCCTTGCGGTAGATCTTCAGCCGCTCGAGCGTGCCGCGCTCGTCCCGCTCCGTCAGGCGCGAATAGCCGACCACGTCGCAAGCCAGGATCGCTGCCAAGTGGCGCTGCGTGGTCATCGCACCGCTAAGCCATGAGCCTGCACGCGGGCCGCCCCCTGTCCATGTCCTGCCAACTTCCAGACGCCCCATGTGCATGGTATCCATCTCTCCCGGTCGCCGCTCGTCGCCGATAAAGAACGAGAATGCAGCTCGACCTTGCGTTCACGAGATTTCGCAATACCGCTTGCGAGGCGTGGAGCGTTCCAGTCGCCGGGCTAACAGCCGACGACACGCCCACGCAGCCTCTGGGGACACTGACACTTCACTCCCAGAAGGCCGGAGATATTTCCTGGCCTGTGTAACCGGTTGACGCCACCGTGGCGGTGCTTTTGTCACCGCGATGTAACAGCGAGATGCCCTACGAACGGGCGCATTGGGCATTACACCAGACGTTCGCGCTTAGAGGTGCTGAGGTCGGCAGGTGGCGCATCGAAGACTTCCAAATCCTGGCGAGCATCGGCTTCACCAACCTGTTGCACCTCTACTCGCCTGATCTGATCGTGACGGGCGGCGGCCTCGCCAACGGCTTCGATCTCCTGGCGAGTGCGGGTGATGCCACCTACCGCGACGTGCCGATCGTACAGGCGCAGCTCGGTGACCAAGCCGGCCTGGTCGGCGGGGCAACCCTTATCCTGCGGGAGGGCGAGCCAGGAACGTCACTGGCAATCGCGCAGAACGACAGAGAAGATGACGCCGGCACTCGCCGTGAGCGCTTCGGCCGCAGCTCCACCAGGGGTATGTCGTAAGCGGCCGAAACATCATGGTATTTTTCGGCACCCGCCATCGATCCCCACTTTTGTCCCCACTTGTTGGTCATTGCGTACCGATCGGAACGGCCAGAATGGCCGTGAACTGCTTTGGCGGGTTGCCTGCTTTCGAGGAATAGTTTTCCCCCTCTCTGGTTTCCTTTCTGTCTCCAGGCGTGAGCCCCTGTTGGCGCGGCTCACTGTTCCTCGACTGTTCTCAGTGGAGAGCGGTCGGCCGACGCTGTCCCGCCGCTGTTTTCAGCGAGAATGCTAACTGTTTCCCGACTGTTTTCAGTTGCAGCGGTTAACCAGAAATCCGTAATTAAAGTTGGCTCAAGCCATTGGCGACATCACTCAAACGAATGGCAATTATCTGTTTGAATGCGTCTAGGGTCCCTCCGCGGAGACCCACGCATCCGCGCGTAGGGACACAGCAACTTCCCCTTTAAAGGCGTCGAGATGCCACGAGCACCGAAACCTCAGTTCCTTAGACCTAAGGATCGAGCAATCTGCCAGCGGGTTGTCGACCAGGTAGCCGCCGACGCCAAATCGCACAGCACCTCGATAAACAGACAGATTCTGGCCTCGACCACGCTGTCTCTCTTTCAATGCGGGGTCGTCAATGAAGTGAATTTGCTGGCACATGTTCGCGCGCGCCGCCATGACTTCACGAAGCAGGCCGGCACTGCGTCGCCGGTCGCTTCGTGACGCCCTCAGGTGCCGGCATGCACCGTCGCTCACCACCTTGCCCGATTGCTAATGAAGAATGGGGGGCGCAGGCGCTCACCCACTCTGACGAGTATCGTGCTGTTGCGACGCTGTTCTGAGCATCGAATTGAACGGATGTGCCGATTGATTTGGGAATCCGGTAAGAACCGCTCCCTCACGGCGCTTCTCGCTTCCTCCTGTCCATGATCTCTACCATCCCTTCCATAACCCGTTTGTCGGGATTTCTCTTACAAAAGCCGTAGAGAGACGCCCAAATCTCATTGATGGTCATGCTACCGAGATCGTATCGAGGCTGACCTAAGTGCTTCAGTCCCGTGTTCGCTGCAGTAATGTAGCCCTCCGTCCATGCGACCATTGCCATAGGGATGCGAGAACGAGGCGAGTCAGACTCGCTTGTGATACTCGGCAGCTTCGTGCACTCCATACCTGTTGCGATGGAGCACACTCGAAAATCTACGAGATCCCAGCACCGGCTTCGATTGAGCGGCGATAATTCACTCCGATTCGCACAAGGGGCAGAGAGGTGAAAGCTGAGTTCCGGCGATCCGGCCAATGGGCCGACATAACGAACGCCACAGGGACGGAGCGATGGCTGAATGATGGGGACGGTTGTCGCAGGATCAGCCCCTAAAGATTGCCGGCCGAATGACATGCATGGCGATGACGGGTGGTCAACTTGCTCTAATGGACCGTTGCCGGTGAATGAGGGCGAGGCGCTTGCAAAGGCGATCATCGAAACGGTCGCGAGATTAACCCGCGGGCGAATTGACGGGGCGCCTTGATCAAGGCCGAATTAGCACTCCCGAGCCGTACAGTTGCACTCCAAGCCGATCGTTCTTCCGCCACCGGACCACCGCCTGATAGGTGGCCCCGTCCTCAGGGATGAACAGCACAAAACGATCCGGGACCAAGGCATCAGCAGCGACCCGCAGTTCCGCGCCTCTCTCATGCTGGTTGCAGACCGAGCAGCTTATGTCCATGTCCCGACGCCCAGTGGTTATAGTCGCGTCCTTCAGAACAGGCGTTCTCTGGTGAAGGCGGCGGTCAGGTTTAGGGTCGGTAGGGTCCATGGGATGCAGTCCTTGTCGTGCTGGATTAGCCGTGTGGTTCATCGCCGAAACCTTACAGCGAAGCGCTGCGTATACAATTGTGTTCGCCGCGGAGGTGCTTGAGGCGTCGCTTGACCTCCTCCGGCTTTACCCACTGCGTCGCCGGTCGCTTCTTGATGCCATGCGGAGGCGGGCCGGCATGGGGGCCTTCATCAGCTTGGGTCGCGACTGAAGGAACGGCTGTGGAAGCGGGTGCAGGACACTCGAGACTGCCGCCGCCGGTACTTACAATTTTACGCACCCAGTCAATACTAGGTACAAAGCTTACATTAGCTAGAGTGAACGGAACGTGATTCCGCGCGGCTCCTGGCGACCATCGTGAAAGACACAGACGGAGCGGGCGCTATAGAAAATACGCACGAGCGAGCGCGTACCCGGCCAATACCAACATCGAGAGCACATAGAGAACCAGCAGCAACGGAACCACGGATGATTGGTGGGCGACGGAGGCGTCAGCTTCTTCCTGTTCCCCAAAAGATTGTGATCCAGACCGGCCTCCATGACCACCGTATGGTCAGGCCCATTCTTGCCGTAGGTCTCTCTCGAAACCCGTGTCGCGATATCGGCCCGGATCACTCCATCCTCGGGCAGGTCGCCCGGAAGCCATTCTGGAAGATTGTCGCCGTCGCCCTTGTCCATGGCGCCAATAATGCTTTGTGCCTCACCTATGTTCCAGATTCCTAATGTACGATTTTAACCAGCGGCTCGCTCACTGCGTCAACGCGTCGGCCGGATGTTACGGCAGGAAAAAGTCCCGCCGCACTGCCAGGACGGCGGGACCCGATCAAGCGACTTGCACCAAGCTTAGGGACTTCGGGGTTGCTCTGGTGCGCGCGATCAGCTCGATTTTAGGCGCATGAGCTGTAACGCGTCCACCAACTGGCGGTTTTGGTAGTGGGTTAGTTTGAAACCTGTCTCGCCTGAACGTGTCTTAATAGCCAGACGACATATCGTTCCATATCAAGCCGGCGAGCGGTTCCAAGTACACTTGCCCAGGTATCCTGAGGACTGGCGCCAGACGCGATCATGGCCGGTGCGTTGTGAAATGAGTCAGCGAGCATCCGTGCCACTTTGGCGGAGGATCTGCGCCCCTCCGAAGGCACAAGTTACAGGTTCGCATCCTGTCGGGTGCAGCATTGCCGCAGTTCGCTAGCCGACAACTATTCCTGCTGGAATTGACAGGGCCAATCTTCAGGCCTCGTCAAGCCAGAAGGCAACTCGGTCCGGGCGTCTCCGCAAGCCATGTTGAGCTGCCACTGGGACAGACCCACCGAATTGGAAAGGTCGACGCCCTCGATACGGGTCAGAAACAAGAAGGCGCGGTCAAAGTCTATCGGCGCGGTGAACGTCGCTCCTCGGAAGTCCGCGCGTGCGAGATTGGCAAACGAAAAGCGGCTGCCACTGATATCGGCGGCATGGAAACTGCGCACGCCCCAGTTCCGCCTTTGTGAAATCAACATTGGTCAGATTGGCGTCCTGGAAATTCGAGCGCTGCATTTCCGCGCTCGCAAACACAGCGCCCTGCGCGTCCATACGGCTGAAGTCGGTCCTGTAGCCCTCGATTCTGTCGAACCGAGCGCCTTTGGCGGTCGAGTCGGCCAGGGAAGCACGCACAAGAGTTGCCTTCTCAAGATTTGCCGCACGGAGATTGGTGTTCCTGAGGTCGGTCGAAGTGAAATCAACACCGAACAGGTTCGCCCCGCTCAGGTCCTGTCCATCTAGGATGAGAAGCTTCTTGTCACACTCTTGCCAATTGACGCCAGGCGTCGCGGCTGCGTCGCAATTTTGAGCGGCAGTGGCGTTCTGCCAAGCAAACACGGTGCAAACCGCTAGAACCAGGCCGGATGCGCCGTAAGCTCTGGTTCGCCTGAAAGTCATTTGCTGGACCTCTGCCACTCGCCGACACTCAACCTTACCACATCTGCTGACACTCGAGCCACGGTGACCACCGCCGTCACATTTAGCGCGTTTCTCATATCAAGCTTCGATGTTGATCAACCGATCAACCCGCGCGTAGGGCGCGATTTGCGAGCGCCTCCCCATATCATATCATCGGCGGTCCAGCAGAGGGCCCTGAAAGACTCGTCGTCCATTCCCCCACTCCCTGGTTGCGAGCGCAAAGGTATCATGCAATTCACCGACGCTGTATCCGTAGGTCGTCGTGCTCGGACCGGAATTGCTCGAACGGTCCGCAAGGACCTGAACAGCCGAAGCCCCGTGGCCTTCTTTCACATTGGGATAGCCCCCTCATCGTAGATGAAGAGGGTCACGGATCCGGGCAAGCTGTTGGCCCATTGGACGGCGTCAGCCAGGCTGATGCATTCGCGCTGATCATAAGCGATTTCCCCGTCTGTTTTGGGCGCCAGATCGCTGTCCGGGACAGTGTTGTCGTGCCAGGTCGCTTCAGCGATTACCGTAATCGACTTCCATCGATATGGCCGCGCACGCTTGTCGATGATGTTCGTGATCACTTCCCAAACCCCTCAAGACAAGGGCGGTATAATGCAATCCACTGTCGCTGTAACGGTCGGGGGAATGCGGCGACGGTAACCGTCCTTATCGATAAAGGCTTCATTTAATCGGCAGGTTGAGGAGCGCCACCGGCCAGCTTCCCCAGGAAGCGAGCGCGTTCGACGCGTGCCTATCCCGCGGTCTGTTCGCCTAGCTCGGTCTGAGATACCAGTCGATCCGAAAGACCTGTCGCCGGACGAGGCCCACTTCATCTACGATTTCATCGTCAGCCCGGAAGCGGACTATAACGCTAGCGTCGACTGCGCGCGCGCAGAAGCAAGCCGTGAAAACGTGGTTGTGAAGATCATCGAGTAGCGTTTCGGCGAAGCGTATCTCTAGGGAGCGAGGATGATCACGCCGCCAAGACGACAGGGCGAATATGCCGATCGCGAGATAGACTGCCAGGAGGCCGTGGGGCCGAGATTCCAAGCCATCGTAGGTTGCATACTTGAGGTCGGATGGACGCGAGGCGAAATCATGGAATCCCCGCGACGGCTCATCGCCGCCGTCAATATGACCCAGAAAGAGATGCAAGGACGGAAGCGGAGCTTGCGATTGCCGAGCGATGGTCTTCTTGCTCGTCGGTCCTCTCTAGTGGGTTCCCGGCAGGGCGATGCAAAGCTAAGTTGAACCGCCCCGGGTTTTCCGGAGGCCGTTTCGTTTGAGTCACGCGGCTATGGCTGGTTCATCCAACATGGCGTAGTAGCGTTCC
>NZ_JAMYTD010000054.1:0-36886 GCF_040322255.1 Mesorhizobium sp. M0166
CCACCCCCCCACCCCCCCCCTCCGCTTTGGCGGGGGGGGCTCTTTTTTTTTAAAACCACCCCCACCCCGGCCCCGGGCCCCCGCCCGGGGGCCCCCCTTTTCAATCGTGAATGACCAAGCCAGGCTTGGCCGACTGCAACGCGGTCAAATTATGCGGCCCGCGCTGCCGGCCGCTTGCCGCCGAAGCGGCGCTTGTTATTGCCCTTGAAGGGCTTGGCGCCTTCCGGCTTGCGCTCGCCTGCAAAGGCCGGCTTGTCGCCGAACCGCTTCTTGCCGAATCCGTTGTTTGCGCCGCCGGGCCGCCTGCCGTCGCGGCGGCCATTGTGGTCGTTGCGATCATTGGCCGGTTCGAAGCTGCGCTCGTTCTTCTCGGCGGGATTGCGCTGCGGATCGGGGCTGCCGAGATGGTCGGCAACGATCGGCAGCTTGGTGCGGATGATGCGCTCGACCTGACGCAGCTTGCTGTTTTCAGACGGGTCGCAGAGTGTGACGGCGATGCCGTCCATGCCGTTGCGGCCGGTGCGGCCGATGCGGTGGACATAGCTCTCCGCCTCGTCCGGCAGGTCGAAATTCACCACATGGCTGATGCCGGGCACGTCGATGCCGCGCGCCGCAATGTCGGTCGCCACGAGAATGCGCACCGAACCTTCGCGGAAATCGTTGAGCGCCTTCTGGCGGGCGTTCTGCGATTTGTTACCGTGGATGACGGCGGCCTTGAAGCCGTCGCGCTCGAGATCCTTGGTCACCCTGTCGGCGCCATGCTTGGTGCGCGAAAAGATGATGACGGACTTCATCGCCTCGTCGGCAAGCATGTTGGCCAGCACCTGGCGCTTCTGCTTGGTACGGGCAAAGACGACGCCCTGCACGATCTCGGCGGCCGCGGTGCTGTGAGGAGCGACTTCGACGCGAATCGGGTTCTTCAGCAGGCCTTTCGCCAGTTCGGCGATTTCGGCCGGCATGGTTGCCGAGAACAGCACCGTCTGACGGTCCGGCGCCGTCGCCCTGGCTATGCGCTTGACGTCGTTGATGAAGCCCATGTCGAGCATGCGGTCGCCTTCATCCAGCACCAGCCATTTGGTGTCGGCAAGCACGAGGTCGCCTTCACGCACCAGGTCGGTCAACCGGCCGGGGGTTGCGATCAGGATGTCGACGCCGGGCGCAACCTTCTTCACCTGGCTGAAGCGCGAGACGCCGCCAAGTACGAGCGCGGTCGAGACATGCGCGCCCTTGGCAAGCAGCTTGATCATCTCCTCGATCTGCACGGCGAGTTCGCGAGTCGGCGCCAGGATCAGTGCGCGGGCCGTCTTTGGCCGGCGCTTGGTGCCAAGTGCGATGATCTTCGACAGGATCGGCAGCGCGAACGCCGCGGTCTTGCCTGAGCCGGTCTGCGCGATGCCGAAAATGTCGCGGCCTTCGAGCTGCGGCGGGATCGCCTGGGCCTGGATCGGCTTCGGATCGGTAAAGCCGGCGGCATTGGTGGCCTTGAGCAGTGCGCCGGTAATTCCAAGTGCGGCGAAACCGTTCAGTTCCCCAGTGTCCTTACCGGTCCCAGTGTCCTTACCGGTCAAAGTGTTTTCATTGGTCAAAATATTCTTCTTTCATGCGGCTCCTGGCCGCAAACATCAATGGCGGCAGGGCGCAACCTGCCGTCGAAAATTGTCATGAAACGACAAGGCGGGCGGACGTTATCGTCCACACGGCTGCGCTGTCGTGCCCGCAGGCATCATGCCACGGGGCTTTTTCGCCACCTTGCCGATCTGTCGGGAAGAGGGAAAACAGACGCAACCAGTCTCATTCGTCGAGAAGGCCGGATTATCCCGGCCCAAGCGCCTATGCCGCCGCATATGGCCCAGTTCCCATCGAAATGCAAGGGGCCCGATGCTGCAGCGCAGCAAAAGCCATGAGGAAGCGGCGCTTGCGCTCTCTCGCGGGCATGATTACCACAATCCAGCTTTCCGTTTCGGGGACCGGTCATGAAGGACGTGCTGAAGGAACTCGAGCGCCGCCGCGAGATCGCCCGCATGGGCGGCGGCCAGGCCCGCATCGACGCCCAGCACAAGAAGGGCAAGCTGACCGCCCGCGAACGCATAGACGTTTTTCTCGACGAGGGCTCGTTCGAGGAGTTCGATATGTTTGTCGAGCACCGCTCGACCGACTTCGGCATGGAGAAGACCAAGATCGCCGGCGATGGCGTCGTCACCGGCTGGGGCACCGTCAATGGCCGGCCAGTGTACCTCTTTGCAAAGGACTTTACCGTGTTCGGCGGCTCGCTATCCGAGGCCCATGCCGAAAAGGTGGTCAAGGTGCAGGAGATGGCGCTCCGCAACCGCGCGCCGATCATCGGCCTTTACGACGCCGGCGGCGCCCGCATCCAGGAAGGCGTGGCGGCGCTCGGCGGCTATGCCGAGATCTTCCAGCGCAATGTTCTAGCCTCCGGCGTCATCCCGCAGATTTCGCTGATCATGGGCCCTTGTGCCGGCGGCGACGTCTATTCGCCGGCGATGACCGACTTCATCTTCATGGTTCGCGACACCTCCTACATGTTCGTCACCGGGCCGGATGTGGTGAAGACCGTCACCAACGAGACGGTCACCGCCGAAAGCCTCGGCGGCGCTTCCGTCCACACGACGAAGTCCTCGATCGCCGACGGAGCCTACGACAATGACGTCGAGGCATTGCTACAGATGCGCCGGCTGGTCGATCTGCTGCCCGCCTCCAACACGGCGGAAATTCCCGAGATCGAATGCTACCAGTCCGTCACCGATCACGATCTGTCGCTCGACAGGCTGATCCCCGACAATGCCAACAAACCCTACGACATCAAAGAGTTGATCCTTAAAGTTGCCGACGAGGGTGACTTCTTCGAAATCCAGCAAAATTTTGCGAAAAACATCGTCACCGGCTTCGGCCGTATCGAGGGCCGCACCGTCGGCTTCGTCGCCAACCAGCCGATGGTGCTGGCCGGCGTGCTCGATTCGGATGCCAGCCGCAAGGCGGCGCGTTTCGTGCGCTTCTGCGACTGCTTCTCGATCCCGATCGTCACCTTCGTCGACGTGCCGGGCTTCCTGCCAGGCACCGCGCAGGAATATGGCGGGTTGATCAAGCACGGCGCCAAGCTTCTGTTCGCCTATGCCGAAGCGACCGTGCCAAAGATCACCGTCATCACCAGAAAGGCCTATGGCGGCGCCTATGACGTCATGGCGTCAAAGCATCTGCGAGGCGACATGAACTATGCCTGGCCGACGGCGCAGATTGCGGTGATGGGCGCCAGGGGCGCAGTCGAGATCATCTATCGCAAGGATATCGGCGACGCAGAGAAAATTGCAGCGCACACAAAAGCTTACGAGGATCGCTTCCTGTCACCCTTCGTTGCCGCCGAGCGCGGCTATGTCGACGAGGTGATCATGCCGCATTCGACCCGCCGCCGCATCGCCCGCGCGCTCAGGATGCTGCGCAACAAGGATATGCAAAACCCCTGGAAGAAGCACGATAATATTCCGCTGTGAGGGTTGATGTCGCGCCTGGTCCTCTATGTGGGAGCGCGTTTCGGCAGGTTTGCCATCCTGCTCTTTGCTCTGCCGCTGTTCTGCCCAATAGTCTTATGGTTCTGGTTGCTCGACCGGCATCCGCTCGCCATGATCGCAGCTGGCGTTGTTGCAATCCCGGCCGCGATGCTGGCCATCGTTCTGTTGATCGGGACATTGTTCGCCGGTTTTCGACCCAGCAAGGTGGACGGGATTACTCGGGAATCAGCCCCGAAATTGTGGGCTGTCTGGGAGAGTGTTGCCGGCAAACACCGCGCCAGCCGGACGACGATCGTGCTGAGCGACGATCTCAACGCTAGCATCGGTGAAGAGCGGCCGTTTCTGGGCCTGCTTGGTCGCAGGGCAATTCTCACCGTGGGCCTGCCGCTGCTCGCAGCGACCGACAAAAAGGGGTTTTCGGCGATCTTGGCCCATGAGGACGCCCATCTGAAAAATAAAGATACAAATGGCGGGCTCAACCTGGCCGAACTCGAAAAGAGCTTCGATCTAATCTTCGACTTCGCCCCACCGGGAAAAACCGTTTCGGGCAGCCTGTTCTACTGGATGCTTGGCCCGCTGTCGCGCACGCTGGAGCGCGAAGAAGTACGGTTGTCGCGGCGGGCGGAAATTGACGCTGATCGTCATGCAGCGATGTCCGGCGATGCACATGAAACGGCGCGCGCCCTGCTACTGATCGGTGCTGCCAGTGCGTTCTTCGATGAGCAAGTGTATATTCCGCTTAAACGTGAACTGCTTGGCACCATGGTACCGCCTCGTCCACCACTTGAAAGAGTTCTGGAGGCCGCCAGTCACCTGTCGAGGCTTCCCATCCTGCAAGAATATGCGCAAAAGGCCTGGGACGCGCCAGATAACGAAAGCGCGGATCATCCGCCCTGGTCCGAACGTTTGACTGCTCTTGGATTTAGCTCGGCTCCAAAGATAGAACCAGTTCTGGTTTCTGCCTTGTCGAGCCTACTGAGCGATGAGGTGGTAGCCGAACATGTCCGCCATTTCGACGGCGAATGGGCATCGAACATCGCCGACTATCTCGATCGATAGCTATCGACCTGGAACTACAGCGGCTAATGCCCAGTCGGCGGCCTACTCCTCTTCCGCCGCGCCGAACCCGGCCCCACTCGTCGCGCGGACAGCGCCCGACCATGGCGTGGCGTGATTGTCGATGCGCATCTGGAAGATAAAATAAGTCGGCGAGCAGAAGCCGATGCCCTTCACCTTGCCGATACCGGGTGTATCGGGCGGCAGCGACTGGCACATGTAATCCTCGCGGCAGAAATGGTCGGCCGAGCAGGCAGGACGATTGCCGCGGTTGAGGGCGCCGCCGAGGCACTGCTCGAAATTATTGGTCGCCACGCAGGTGTCGAATTTCTTGCCGCCAACCAGCCCGCAAATCTCGTTCGGCATCGGCTTGCCCGTCTTGAAGGCGGCAAAGCTGCGATCCCGGTCGTCGCAGCCGCGATAGGCAATACCCGCCGGCACACCGATCTTCGGCGGTCGGCAGGTATAGGCGGCGCGCGAAATGCTTGGCGCGAACGCCGCGAACTGACCGGTGATGGTATACCGGTCATTGAAAGGCTGTGCCGGGTTGCTGGCGATGGATCCCGTTAAACAGGGGTGGCCGGAAAACATGTTCTCGCTGTCCTTGGGCAGCAGGCATTGCGCCAGCTTGGTGCGCACGCCGGACGCGGTCGCCAGCTGCGTGCAGACGGTGCCGCCGCCGCACTGCCAGATCGCGCCGAAGCGGGCCGCATCGTCCGGCATGAAGCACGGCATCGCCATTTCGGCCGGCGAATAGGCGATTTCGCCGGCGTCGTTCCATGTCGCCGGCGGCGCGAAGGACAGCGGGCGGAAACGGTTCGGTTCCCTGCCGTCGGCAGTCGCGTGCAGCCAGGCGACGCGGCGCGGGATGTCGGCGTGGAGGTGCGGTGAGATGCCGACCTCGATGCGGTTGAGCGGCGAGGTCGTCTTGTCATCCAGGCCGATGAAATGGAAGCCGGCGGTCGAGCCCGCCTGGTGGCAACCCTGGCAGGCGCCGTTGTCCAGTCGCTCGACCAGCGCCTCCGGCGTGCGCACCAGCTTCAGCGCAGAGAAATCGACACCAGGGAAATCCGCGGACTGGAACAGTGGCGTGAACAGGTGGTTGGCCTGCCTCGCACTGCCGAAGGTCGACCAAGAGATGGCCTTCCTTGCCAGGAATTCGTCGGGAATTTGGTAGACGCCGAGATCGACCGCCGCGACATTGGTGCGGACATAGTCGGCAAGTCTTCCTTTCAGGGCAGCGTCTTCGGTGAGACGAGCTGTGTCGGGCGTGTTTTCCAGCGGCTTTTCGCTGACGGCCGCTCCGTTGATACCGAAAATTCGCATGAGATAGGCAGCCTGCCCGCCGAATTCGGTCTCCTGGCCGGAGGGGAAGCGCACCACTTGCGCATTGAGCTCGAGCTGCTTGAAGGTGAGCGCCGCTCTTTCCAGCGGCCCGCCGATCAGCCAGCCGGCATCGACGCTCTCGTCGAGTTGTGGTGCCCAGCGTCCGGCGACGCCGACACAACCGCCATCGGCATCCGGCGCGGCATTGTAGACGGCACTGAAATTGAACGGCAGGCGCGAGGCCAAAACCTTGCCGTTCTTCTTGAAGCTGTAGGCGAGGCGATAGATGAAGCGCACTTCGCCGCAACTCCCGTCGCCTTTCAGCGCGGCGAAGTCGCGCCGGTCGAGCCGGTTGACCACGCCGACGAGGCGGAAGCGTGCGGCCTCGGTCCTCAGCCAGCGCATGTCCATGACGCGGCCGACATTGCCGTCGGTCACCTTGTAAAGCGGCCGGCCGCCGGCCTTCATCTCGGCCCGCAACGCCGCGACGTCGCTTGCAACCGTTTCGACGATCGCGTGGTAGGCCGGAGCCTTCTCATAAAGCGTCTTCAAATCGCCCTTGCCATCGGCGCCGAAAATGCCGGCGAAGCCAAAGCCCTTGGCATCGAGAGCAGCAAGGATCGCTGGATCATCGACGATGGTCACCGGCTGCTCAGCTGCATTCGCCGACAGTGTCGCCAAAGCGGCCATGACGAGCGTGGTGAAAAGGAGTGCAATGCGTCTCATCGAAGGTCCGGCTGGCTTTCGATCAATTCCCGCAGCACTGGCACCAGAGCCGACGGTAGATCCTCGGCGATCAAGCCGGGCCCGAAACGACGGCCGGCCTCGGCGTGGATCCAGACCGCCGCGCAGGCCGCCTGGAAGGCCGCCATGCCTTGCGCCAGCAATCCGGCCGCGATCCCCGACAGAACATCACCTGAGCCAGCCGTGGCTAGCCACGGCGCACCGTTGGCATTGATCGCGGCCCTGCCGTCGGGTGCCGCGATCACGGTGTCGGCACCCTTGTAGACGATGACTGCATTCGCAAGCTTGGAAGCCACTCGCGCTTTGGTCAGTTTGGAGCTTTTCTTGTCGCTGGCGATGTCCGGAAACAATCGGCCAAACTCTCCTTCGTGCGGCGTCATAATTAATGGTGGCGCTCCGACACGGCCTGCCGCCTCGAATAACATTGCAGGCTCGTCGCGAAACGCGGTGATACCATCGGCGTCGAGCACAATGCCACCCAAATCGATTCTGCGTTGCCTGTCATAAAGACTGTCTTGTGCTAGCAACCGCAAGGTAAAGTCGCGGGCCTTGTCGCCAATGCCAAATCCGGGGCCGAGCACATATGCCGATGGCCGGCGCTCGCTTACGAACTCGTCGATATCTGCAATTGTGTCGGTCTTGCGCAACATGATCGACGTCAAATGCGCGGCGTTCACCTGCATGGCACTCCCTGGCGAAAGGACGGTCGCTGCCCCCGCCCCAATCCGAGTTGCAGCCAGAGCTGACAGCCGCGCGGCCCCAGTGGACCTCGGCCCGCCAGAAAAGACAGCAACATGGCCACGCTTGTATTTATGCGAATCGACAGCCGTTCTCGGGAAGTACCATCGCAGCCAAAGTTCCGGTGTGTTCTCGAACGCCGTGACCTTGAGCTGATCGATGATCCCATCCGGAATGCCGATATCGGCGACGATGATCTCGCCGCACACGCTGCGCCCCGGCATTAGAAGATGGCCGGGCTTTTTTCGCACGAAAGTCACCGTCACAGCGGCGGCGAAATACCCACTCATCTGCCCAGTCTCGCCCGATACGCCCGAGGGCAAATCGATCGACACGACTGGCACTTGCTCCGCTCCGCTAATCCCAGAAGCAGCCTGAGCGTAAGGAGAAAGGTTCTTCGAGAGTCCGGCCCCATAAAGCGCGTCGACGACAACCTCGCCTGCCGTAGGATGAAAATCATTCAGATGGTTCACCGGCAGGTTGCAGGCCTCGGAAGCCAGCGCCGCGTCGCTTCCGGGTTTTTGCTTGCCTTCCGCCCAAACCGCTACATTGAGGCCCGCCTCGGCCAGCAGCTGCGCCACGACATAACCATCGCCGCCATTGTTGCCGGGGCCGCACAGGACATGGACGCGCCTCGCTTGGGGATAGCGGGCCAGGACCACGGCAGCAACCGCTTCGCCGGCGCGCCGCATGAGGCCGAAGCCATCGAGTGGCCCGGCCGCGATCGCCAGCCGATCGGCCTCGGCCATCTCCGCCGGAGACAAAAGTTCGTTGCTCATGGAATATCAGGCGACATGCACATCATCTGCCGAAGCATTGTCCAGTTTTTGATCCGACGCAAACTACGAAGGTTGTGAAACACATTGGCAATGCCCGGAGCGGCGAGTCGCAGGTCCACAGCTGCCCATGAAATATCCGATCTGCCCATTTTTTGTGCGGACGACGGGGCCAGCGGTGTGTAGGCTCGCGGCGTTCATGGCGCATCCGACGCAGGGAATGACGCGAATGCACATTCCCGCGCAGCATGGTATCCAAATCATGTGAGCCCACCCGGCACCCCATCAATTGGCACAGTTCGTGCTTGATTGAGGCGCAAGCGGGGCTCACAACCCGTCTTTTTTGGCAGTGGAGGCCACTTTTACATGAAAAAGATCGAAGCGATCATCAAGCCGTTCAAGCTAGACGAAGTGAAGGAAGCGCTTCAGGAGGCCGGACTGCAAGGCATCACCGTTACCGAGGCCAAAGGGTTTGGCCGCCAGAAGGGCCATACCGAGCTTTATCGCGGCGCCGAATATGTCGTCGACTTCCTGCCGAAGGTAAAAATCGAAGTCGTGCTCGGCGACGATGCGGTCGAAGCCGCGATCGAAGCCATCCGCAAGGCGGCCCAGACCGGCCGTATCGGCGACGGCAAGATCTTCGTCTCGAACATCGAGGAAGTGGTGCGCATCCGCACCGGCGAAACCGGCATGGACGCCGTCTGAATTTTCCCGTTAAAAGGCCACGTTCAAACGTCATCACATAGGGAAGCAGGGACATGACGACAGCCAAAGACATCATGAAGCAGATCAAAGACAACGACGTGAAGTTCGTTGATCTGCGCTTCACCGATCCGAAGGGCAAACTGCAGCACGTTACGATGGATGTCGTCGAGGTCGAGGAAGACATGTTTGCCGATGGCGTCATGTTCGACGGTTCCTCGATCGCCGGCTGGAAGGCAATCAACGAGTCCGACATGGTGCTGATGCCAGATGCGGATACGGTGCATATGGACCCGTTCTTCGCCCAGTCGACCATGGTCATCCTGTGCGACATTCTCGATCCGATCTCGGGAGAATCCTACAACCGCGACCCGCGCGGCACCGCCAAGAAGGCCGAGGCCTACATGAAGGCCGAAGGCATCGGCGACCAGATCTTCGTCGGTCCTGAAGCCGAGTTCTTTGTGTTCGACGACGTCAAGTACAAGGCCGATCCCTACAACACCGGCTTCAGGCTGGATTCCACCGAACTGCCGTCCAATGACGACACCGACTACGAGACCGGCAATCTCGGTCACCGGCCGCGCATCAAGGGCGGCTATTTCCCGGTGCCGCCGATCGATTCGGCACAGGACATGCGCTCGGAAATGCTCACCGTGCTCGCAGAAATGGGCGTGCGCGTTGAAAAGCACCACCACGAAGTGGCCGCCGCCCAGCACGAGCTCGGCATCAAGTTCGACACGCTGGTCCGCAACGCCGACAAGATGCTGATCTACAAATATGTCGTGCACCAGGTCGCCAACGCGTACGGCAAGACGGCCACTTTCATGCCGAAGCCGGTGTTCGGCGACAACGGCTCGGGCATGCACGTCCACCAGTCGATCTGGAAGGAAGGCAAGCCGACTTTCGCGGGCAACGAATATGCCGGGCTGTCCGAGAGCTGCCTGTTCTACATCGGTGGTATCATCAAACATGCCAAGGCGATCAACGCCTTCACCAACCCGCTGACCAATTCCTACAAGCGCCTGGTGCCGGGCTATGAAGCGCCGGTGCTGCTCGCCTATTCGGCACGCAACCGCTCGGCATCGTGCCGCATTCCGTTCGGCTCGTCGCCGAAATCCAAGCGCGTCGAGGTCCGCTTCCCCGATCCCGGCGCGAACCCCTATCTTGCCTTCGCCGCCATGCTGATGGCCGGCCTCGACGGCATCAAGAACAAGATCCACCCGGGACAGCCGATGGACAAGGATCTCTACGACCTGCCGCCGAAGGAATTGAAGAAGATCCCGACCGTCTGCGGCTCGCTGCGCGAAGCCCTGCAGAGCCTCGATAAGGACCGCGGCTTCCTTAAGGCCGGCGGCGTTTTCGACGACGACCAGATCGACAGCTATATCGAGCTCAAGATGGCCGAGGTGATGCGCTTCGAAATGACCCCACATCCGGTCGAGTACGATATGTATTACTCGGTGTGATCCGGAACCTTATAGTCACATAGAAAAACCCCGGCGGAGACGCCGGGGTTTTTTCTATGCGATGGCGATGGGAAAGAAGCTCACGGCGCAGACACCCGAGGTCCGCGCCGTGAACGCATTCTCAAGCCGCGGCCGAAACCTCGGCGCTGGTCGGGACGGAGGCGATCGTCTTCAATATCTGCGAGGCGATCTGGTAGGGGTCGCCCTGCGAGTTCGGACGGCGATCCTCGAGATAGCCCTTGTAGCCGTTGTTGATGAAGGAATGCGGCACGCGGATCGAAGCGCCGCGGTCGGCGATGCCGTAGCTGAACCTGTTCCACGGCGCGGTCTCGTGCTTGCCGGTCAAACGCTTGTCGTTGTCCGGCCCATAGACGGCGATGTGATCCATCAGGTTTTTGTCGAAGGCTGCCATCAGCGCCTCGAAATAGCCCTTGCCGCCGACTTCGCGCATATAGGCGGTCGAGAAGTTGGCATGCATGCCGGAGCCGTTCCAATCGGTGTCGCCGAGCGGCTTGCAGTGATATTCGATGTCGATGCCGTACTTCTCGGTCAGGCGCTGCAACAGATAGCGCGCCATCCACATCTGGTCGGCGGCTTTCTTGGAGCCCTTGCCGAAGATCTGGAATTCCCACTGGCCTTTGGCCACCTCGGCGTTGATGCCTTCATGGTTGATGCCGGCGGCAAGGCAAAGGTCGAGATGCTCCTCGACGATCTGCCTGGCGACGGAGCCGACATTGCTGTAGCCGACGCCGGTGTAGTACGGGCCTTGCGGCGCCGGATAGCCACTCTCGGGGAAGCCGAGCGGACGGCCGTCCTTGTAGAAGAAATATTCCTGCTCGAAGCCGAACCAGGCGCCCTCGTCGTCGAGAATGGTGGCGCGCTTGTTGGACGCATGCGGCGTCACGCCGTCCGGCATCATGACCTCACACATGACGAGCGCGCCATTGGTGCGGGCGGGATCCGGATAGACGGCGACCGGCTTCAAAACGCAGTCGGAGCTGTGGCCCTCGGCCTGCATGGTCGAAGAACCGTCGAAGCCCCACAGCGGAAGCTGGTCGAGTGTCGGAAACTCGGCATAGTCCTTGACCTGCGTCTTTCCGCGAAGATTGGGAACCGGGGTGTATCCATCGAGCCAAATGTACTCGAGCTTGTATTTCGTCATTCTAGCCTCTCGTTGCTTGATCACCGAACCCTGGATGGCGCCGGGGCGAGCCGGCCTATCCAGCAGCCGACCTGCCGAATTAATAAAATGCAATTCGTGTGCCATTCTGGCTGGCGAACGGTGCGGCAAAAGTGAGGTCGCATCGGCGCAAAATTGCTGGGCAGCTGCAATGGTGCGCCCGGATCGCTCACAAGCATAGTTTGCATAAATAATGTGCATCTACTGATCTTTTTATAATCATGTTGCCTAATTCGATTGCGGAACCTATCTTGAGGGAAGGTTGAATCGGCAAGGTTGTGCCGAAGAAAGGAAACCGACAATGGAAATCACTTCCACTCGTCAGTCGGCCAAAATCCTGATGTTCCCGGTGGCAGCGCGCGCGTCTGCCTCAAATTTAAGCGGAAAGGCTAAGTTCGCGGCAGAACTTGCTTCGTTGCGCAACCGCACGGATTTCGGAAGTGCCTGGTATCATGAAGCAGCGATCGAGGAAGCGAACCAGGATCGGAAGAGCTAAGCCCTTGCCTTCCATGCACTCGATAATTTGAAAAAGCCCGGCGCGATCACTCGCGCCGGGCTTTGCTTTGAACCGGGACAGGCCGGCTACTGCTTGGTGTGCAGGTCCGTTCCGAGCGTATCCCTGACAAAGATCATGCCGATGATCAGCGACATCGCCGCGATCACCACTGGGTACCAGAGACCGTAGTAGATATCGCCCTTGTAGGCGCTGAGCGCGAACACCGTCGCCGGCAGCAGCCCGCCGAACCAGCCATTGCCGATGTGATAGGGCAGCGACATGCCGGTGTAGCGGATGCGGGTCGGGAACATCTCGACCAAGATCGCGGCAATCGGCCCGTAGACCATCGTCACGAAGACGACGAGGATGAACAGGATGGCAATCGTCATCGGCCAGTTGACCGCCGCCGGGTCGGCAAACATGGCGAAAGGCCCGCCGCCCGGTATGGTGTAGACGGTGACTTCGGGAGCTCCCGCAGCCTCATCGGCAGTCAGCAGCTTGTCTTTGATCGCCTGCTCGGTCGGAACCGTCGCCTTGTCTCCGGCGCGAATGGCCGTCGCATCGAGCTTCAGCTCGGGATTTGCCGCAATGAACGCCTCGAGCTTCTGGTCCGGCACCTTGGCCGCTGCCCGCTTCAGCGGATAGCCGCCGTCCTGAAGCGCCGTGTTTACCGCCTTGGCGAAAACAGCGTCCTTGGCCTTGGCTTGATCGCCGGCTGCAGTCGCGTCATACGATTCAACCGTCTCATTGCCGATTTTGACCGACGCAGCACTGCCGGGCGCTGCCGTGGCCACAACGTCATAAGGTACCGAGTTCTTGGTCAGAAACGAGGTGGCGATATCGCAGGACGTGGTGAACTTCGCCGTGCCCACCGGGTTGAACTGGAACTTGCAGTCTCCCGGTGCCGCGGTCACCGTCGCACGGGTGTTCTGCTGCGCGGTGGCGAGCGCCGGGTTGGCTGCCCAGGTCAGCGCCTTGAACAACGGGAATGTGCAGACGATCGCCAGTGCAAGGCCAGCCATGATAATCGGCTTGCGGCCGATCTTGTCGGAGAGCCAGCCGAACACGACGAAGAAGATCGAGCCAACAGCCAGAGCAATCGCGATCATGATGTTGACCGATTGCGGATCGACCTTGAGCACGTTCTGCAAGAAGAACAGCGCGTAGAACTGGCCATTGTACCAAACGACGGCCTGACCGGCTGTGAGGCCGAGCAGCGCCAGCAGCGCGATCTTGGCGTTCTTCCACTGACCGAAGGCTTCTGACAGCGGCGCCTTGGAGCCTTTGCCTTCGTCCTTCATGCGCTGGAAGGTCGGCGATTCAGAAAGCGACAGCCGGATCCAGATCGAAATGCCGAGGAGGAGGAAGGAAACGATGAACGGAATGCGCCAGCCCCAGGCGGCATAGGTTTCCTTGGTCATCGACCCCTGGACGATTAGGATGACGATCAGCGACAGGAACAGGCCGAGCGTTGCCGTCGTCTGTATCCACGACGTGTAGTAGCCGCGGCGATCGTCGGGTGCATGTTCGGCGACATAGGTGGCGGCACCGCCATACTCGCCACCGAGCGCCAGGCCTTGCAACATGCGCAAGATGATCAGGATCACGGGAGCGGCGATGCCCAAAGTCGCATAGCCAGGCAGCAAGCCGACCAGGAAGGTCGACAGGCCCATGATCGTCATGGTGACAAGGAAGGTGTATTTACGGCCGACAAGGTCGCCGATGCGGCCGAACAGCAATGCGCCGAACGGACGCACGAGGAAGCCAGCAGCGAAAGCCAGCAGCGCGAAGATATTGCGCGTCGCTTCCGGGATGGTTGGGCTGAAAAAAGTCGAACCAATGAACACTGCCAGCGAGCCGTAGAGATAAAAATCGTACCATTCAAAAACGGTGCCGAGCGAGGAAGCGAAGATGACCTTCTTCTCCTCGCGCGTCATGCCGCGGCTTGTTTTGCCGGCGGTCGATGCCATTGCCATGAGCGTATCCTCCCGTGTGATTCCGTCAGCCCTCGATGCTGCGGGTCATCGTCCGCGTTTCCTCGCAACGCAGACTCAGTGCAGCCACCGGTGCAAAAAATGACAGAAAGCGCCGTCCAGAGGCAGACCGTCTTTGGGATTATGACTTTGGTCTAATGTGCAGTGCGAAATAGAAACGACGGTGCCGTCAGCCTTTGAGAGCTTCGAGCAGCTTGACCGCCGCCATCATGTCGCGGTTGCGGGCCGCTCGGCGCGCGACGGCCTCGGCATCATGGCCCCATTGCTCGGCCTGCCAGTCCTCGTCGACATGACCGGCAGCCCAGGCCGCCTCGCCGCCGAGCTCGCCGAAGTCGACGGCCAGCGCCAGCAGCGCCGATCCGGTCAGCGACGTCATGACGTGGATGGCGGCAAGGCGCAGCGGATCGGCACGTTGGGCAAGATGCTGGCCAAGCAGCGCGATACTCTCGCGCGGCTGTTCGACATGGATCACGCCTTCGGCAAGATGGAACCGGGCGCCGAGCGCGCTGCGCACCCAGTCGATGACCGGATCCCAATGTTCGTTCTGCCGGTCGACCAGCCCTTGGGGCGTATCGGCGCGGTAGCAGAGCAGATCGGATGAGGCGAAGCGCAGGATGTCCTCCAGCACCGCCTGGGGATCACTGGCGACGCCATCGATTGCCGTATTGACCAGACGCATCACCGGCATCGTCACCGGGTCGATGGTCTCCTCCTGTGCGGCGAATTCCTCGGCAACGAGAGCAGCCGCTTTTTCGGTCGGCAGCGCCAGCAGCGCCTTGGCCGGCGTGCGGACCGGCTTGCCATCGAGATGGACGGCAAAACCGTCTTCGACCGGTGCTACCGCGACGATCTTGTAGAAGCGCTTCGGCAGCGGCGTCTTCATCTGGATCTGGGCGCGACGCACCGGGTCCGGATCAGAGAGCTGTTTTCCAGCTTCGAGGTCGTTCAATATATCGCGCATGCTCATCCGGGGCTTTGTTTTCGGGCCGGCCGGTTGACGATGATGAGTCCGGCGGCGATCAGGGCGAGTGCCAGGAAGATACGAACGGTCAGCGGCTCGTTCAAGAACACGGCGCCGCACAGCACACCAAACACCGGCGACAGGAAGGTGAAGCTCGACAGTCCAGATGCCGGGTAGCGCCGCAGCAGCCAGAACCATAGCACATAGGTGAACGCGACAACGTAGACGGCCTGGAACAGCAGAGCCAAGGTTGGCAGAAGGGCAAAGCTGCGGACGGGCGGTCCGGCAAAAGGCATCACCAAAATGCCGACGACGGCGGCCCCGGCCAGTTGATAGAGCAGCAGCTTTTCGGCGCTGGCCGTCACCAGCTTCGACCGCTTGATGACGATATTGGTCACGGCCCACAGAATGCCGGCGCCGAGACTGAGCAAATCGCCGCTCAATGTTGCGCCGCCATTGGCGCTCAGTTTGTCGGAAAACACCGCGACCAGTCCGGCGAAAGCGAGCAGAAGACCAACGAGCTTGCGTGCCGTGATGCTTTCGCCCAGCAGGAAATGGCCGCCCACCAGCATCCAGAAGGGCATGGTGTTGACCAGCAAGGTGTTGCGCACAACGGTAGTGTGCTCGAGCCCGACATAGAGAAACAGGAACTCGAGACCGAAAAGCGCGCCCGCCAGAATGCCGGCGACGAGGGTCTTGTCGGGCGTGAACAGCGCAATGCCGCGCCAGCGGCACCAGCCGAAAACACACAGGCCGCCGATCATCGAGCGGGCGATGGACAGGAAAACAGGGTCGTAGCCCGCATACGAGATCTTGGCAGCGACGTAGTTGAGCCCCCAGGAAAACGTCAGCCCGACCATGATGGCGGCTGCCGCCAGATCGACCGCGTCACGGCGGTCGAGGGTTTCTGTGGCGACGCCCATCAGCGCTAGTCCTCGGCACTCTGCTCGTCAAAGCCGAGCAGGTTCCAGCTCTGACGCATGTGCGGCGGCATCGGTGCGGTGACGTCGACAAAGCCCTTATCGGGATGCGGGATGATAATGCGGCGCGCGTGCAGATGCAGGCGGTTCTGCATGCCGCCTGGAAAATCCCAATTGGTGTCGGCCTCGAAATATTTGGGGTCGCCGATGATCGGGCAACCGATATGGGCGGCATGGACGCGGAGCTGATGGGTGCGTCCGGTATAGGGTTCCATCTCCAGCCAGGACAGGGTCTGCGCCGCCTGCTCGACGATGCGGTAATAGGACACGGCGTGGTCGGCGCCCTTTTCGCCATGCTTGGCGATGCGCACGCGATCGCCGTCGGGCGTCGGTTCCTTGATCAGCCAGGTCGAGATCTTGTCCTCGCGCTTCGGCGGCACACCCTTGACCAGCGCCCAGTAGGTTTTCTTCGTCTCACGCGCCCGGAACGCTTCGGCGAGCTTCATGGCGGCGAGCCTTGTACGAGCGACAACCAGCACACCCGACGTGTCGCGGTCGAGCCGGTGCACCAGACGCGGCTTCTCGCCCTTCTGGTTGCGCCAGGCTTCGAGCATGTCGTCGACGTTGCGGGTGACCCCAGAGCCGCCCTGGACCGCCAGGCCGGCCGGCTTGTTGAAGACGAAGACCTTCGGGTCCTCATGGATCAGCATCTTGGCCAAAACGTCGGCGTCGCCCTGGTTGCGGATCGAATGACCGGTGAGCGGGCTTTCGCCTTTCTTGTCGACTTCGAGCGGCGGCACTCGGACGGTCTGGCCGGCTTCGACGCGGGTATCGGCCTTCACCCTGCCGCCGTCGACGCGGATCTGGCCGGAGCGCAGCAGCTTCTGCAGATGACCGAAACCGAGACCGGGGAAATGGCTCTTGAACCAGCGGTCGAGACGCATGCCCGCCTCGCCGGCGTCCACTGTGATCTGTTCAACGCCTGCCATGATTCCAATCGCCGTTTCGCAGGCATGCAACGGCATTCGCCGGCACCCGCAATCTCACTCGGTTATTCGTTGTCGGTTCCATATTGCAGAACCTGAACTTTCTCCAGCGTAATCAAACCACTTGTCATGATTGTTTCAAGCACGGGCAGGAAAGCGGCCAATTTTTCCTCGTCATCGACGATCTCGATGACGAGTGGCAGATCCTCCGACAGCCGGAGGATCTTCGTGGTGTGAAGCCGGCTGGAATGGCCGAACCCCATCGCGCCGCGCAGGACGGTCGCGCCGGCGATCTGCATTTCGCGGGCCCTCAGCACGATGACCTCATACAGCGGACGGCCATCTGCCTTGTCGTTTTCGCCGATAAATATGCGCAGCAATTGTGCCTGTGTCGGTATCTTCATTGCCTGGACCCTCTCAGCCGGTTGAGGCGAACTGCAAAGATGTGGCCAAGCCAGACGGCGGCAAGCCAGGCCACCACGGAGATCGCGATATTGAGTCCCGCCGCCACAAGCCTCCCGCCTTGCGCGAGGGTGAGTGTTTCAAGGCTGAAAGCGGAGAAGGTCGTCAGGCCGCCACAGAAGCCGGCCATGAAGAATTGACGCTGCAGCGGATCGGCGAAGACGCGACCATCCGGTCCCGTCAATGTCGCGTAGAAGCCGATGAGGAATGAGCCGACGATGTTCACGAGGAGCGTGCCGAAGGGAAATCCAGTGCCCCACAAGGCGGTGCTCGCCAATGAGGCAAGCGCCCGCAGCACGCCGCCGATCATGCTGCCTGCGGCCACGGTCGCATAGAGCCGAACCGTCTGGTTCCTTCTGCGCCAGCCAATGAGGTGCGCCGCATGCCTCGCCATCCCGTCGGGGCGGAGCTTCCGCGGGCCGCTCACGGCGCGCCGCTGCCAGTCAGAAGACTTCCCGCGGCAAAGCCCAGCGTCACGCCGCCGAGGCTCAGGAAAACCGAAAGCAGCACATTTCCGCCGGCGCGCAGCCATTCGCCGTCGCGCGCCAGCGCCAGCGTCTGCAGGCTGAAGGAGGAGACCGTGGTGTAGCAGCCGAGGCCGCCGGTGACGGTAAAGGCCCAGATGGCGGGCATGCCGTCGCGCGCCACCGCATGCGCAACGACACCGATTGCAAACGCTCCCGAGACGTTGACGGCCATCGTGCCCCAGGGAAAGGTCTCGCCGACCCGGCGGGCGACGAAGCCGGACAGGAAGAAGCGGGCCATTGCACCGATCGCGCCACCAAGGCAGACAAGCAACAGATGATACATCGTGCTTCCTCGCGCCGGTCACACCACGGTGTCAGGCGGCTCCGGCCTTCTTCGGCTTGCTGGAGCCGATCATCTTCCAGTTCTTGTAGAACATGGTATTGATGCGCTCGACGCTGACCGAAACGATGGCGAGAAGAGCGGCGATCAGGCCGGGGAATGGCGATGGCCGGATGATGTCCATGAACACGCAGTAGCGGCGCCCATCATATTCGTTGACCGAGCGGTGCAGCAGCGTGTCGTCGAAAATATAGAGCGGATTGTCGTGCCAGTAGTTCCTGGCGTTGTTGCACTCGACGAAAACCTCGCCCTTCACCGGGAGAAGATTGTAGAGAATGCGCAGGCTGAGCCGCAGCGGTCCGAAATGCCAGGAGGTCGATTCCTTGCCCCTGAACACCGACACGGCGATGGTCTTGATATATTTGAAATCCTTGTTGAATTCGGCGACGTTGTCGATCTTGTGCTTGCCGTACCACTGATAGACATACATGCCGCGCCGGCCGCTGCCGAAATTGGCGTCGATATCGGCGATGATCTCGTCCTTGCGCGCTTTGAAGACGTCCAGAACCTCGTTGACCTCACGCTCATAGTCCGGAGGAAACTGGTCCAGTTTCCAGACACCGCGGTTTCTGTAGCACAGCAGATCGACCAGCAGATTGAAGGGCGAAAGCAGCCAGGTGAAGATGCCGTTGCCGAGGAAATAACCAGTGAACAGGGCCCAGTTCTTGTTGTCGTTGCGCAACACGTCGACCAGGCCGAGGACAATGAAAATTGTCGTCAGGATGGGAATGAAATAGAAGCCGAGCGCCAGCAGCGGGATCGCTATGGCGAACTTCCGAAGGGTCTTGCGAGATTTTTTTGTCATTTTTCCACGCGCCAGGCGCGATTCCGTTCTGAATATCGTCGGTACGTTTCTGGCCTGTCCGCCGGCCGAAGGCGCATCTTGATAGGGTTTTTTATCCCGCCAGACAACGGCGATCACACCACTGTGCGGTCGGCAGCTACTTTTCCCGCTCGCTACGCAGCTTCGCCCAATAATCCAGCCGCTTCCGGATATCGCGCTCGAAGCCGCGCTCTGGCGGGTCGTAGAATGTCTGCCTTCCCATCTTCTCCGGAAAATAGTCCTGGCCGGAAAAAGCGTCGGGCTCGTCGTGGTCGTAGCGATAGCCGGCGCCGTAATCTTCCTGTTTCATCAGCTTGGTCGGCGCATTGAGAATGTGCTTGGGCGGCAGCAGCGAACCGAATTCCTTCGCTGCCTGTGTGGCGGCCTTGAACGCGGTGTAGACCGCATTGGATTTCGGCGCGGTGGCGAGATAGACGGTCGCCTCGGCGAAGGCCAGTTCGCCCTCGGGCGAGCCCAGATAGTCATAGGCGTCCTTGGCGGCGTTTGCGACGACGAGCGCCTGCGGGTCGGCCAGCCCGATATCCTCCATCGCCATGCGCACCAGCCGGCGCCCGAGATAAAGCGGATCTTCGCCTGCGTCGAACATGCGGGCGAGATAGTAGAGTGCCGCGTCGGGGTCGGAGCCGCGCACCGATTTGTGCAAGGCGGAGATCAAATTGTAATGGCCGTCCTGGCCCTTGTCGTAGATCGGCGCGCGGCGCTGGACGATGCGCTGCAAAGCCTCGGCGCCGAACACCTCCTTTGATTTCGCTGCGCGCCAGACCTCTTCGGCGAGCGTCAGTGCCGCTCGGCCGTCGCCGTCGCTCATCCGGATGAGCATCGCCCGCGCCTCATCATCGAGCGGCAGCGCCCTACCCTCTGCCTCCTCGGCCCGCGCCAGCAGCTTGGCGATGCTGTCCTCGCCGAGCGAGTGAAAGACCAGCACACGCGCACGAGACAACAGCGCGGCGTTAAGCTCGAAGGACGGGTTCTCGGTAGTGGCGCCGACCAGGACGACGGTGCCGTCTTCCATCACGGGCAGAAAACTGTCCTGCTGGGCGCGGTTGAAGCGATGGATCTCGTCGACGAACAGCAGTGTCTGGCGGCCGTTGGAGCGGCGCAGCTTCGCTGCCTCGAACACTTTCTTCAGGTCGGCAACGCCGGAAAACACCGCCGAGATCTGTTCGAAGGCGAGGCTTGTCTCGCCGGCAAGCAGCCGTGCGACGGTGGTCTTGCCGGTACCGGGCGGCCCCCAGAAGATCATCGAGCCGAGCGAGCCGGAGCCGATCAGCCGCGTCAGCGCGCCGTCGGGTCCGGTCAGATGCTCCTGGCCGACGACCTCGCCGAGGTTCTTCGGGCGCAGACGGTCGGCCAGCGGCCTTCCGGGCGGCGTCTTTTCCGGTTCATCGACACTGAACAGATCGGCCATGCAACTTCTTCTGCCTGGAGCCCGATCATGCTGACGGTCGGGCTCAGTAACGCAATACCTGGCGCAGTATCTGCCCGCCGCGCTCGACGGTAAAGCGCCACCAGCGCGTATCCTGCTGGGCTACCTGTTCCAGGGTCGCCGCCTTGTCGATCGTCAGGCCATTGACCTCACGCACGATGTCGCCCGGCTGGAATCCAAAATCGGCAGCGGGCGAATCGCGGTTGATGTCGACCACGGTGACGCCCTTGACATCGGTGCGCAGACCGAGCCGTTGCGCAAGCCGTGGCGACAGTTCAGCAACCTTGGCACCGGAAAACGGGCTGCGGCCGCGCAATGTGAGTTCCGCAGCCTTGGCGCCCTCGGGCGGCCGTTCCAGAGCGATGTCCATCGTCGCTTGCTGACCCTTGCTCAGAACGCCGAAGCTGGCATTCGTACCAATCGACAGCGTCGCCATCCGGTAGTCCAGCGCCCCGACGCTCTCGACCGGCTTGCCATTGAGCGACAGCACCACGTCGCCAGGCTTGAGCCCTGCCTTGGCGGCGGGTCCCGCCTCTTCGACCGAAGAAACCAGCGCACCGGTCGGTTTGTCCATGCCGAGCGATTCGGCAATCTGCGGCGTCACCGCCTCGAACTCAGCGCCGGCATACGGCCGCTCGAAGAAGTCGAGCCCGGCCTTAGCAGCATCGGCGAAAGCGCGGACCATGTTCGAAGGGATAGCAAAGCCGATGCCGATCGAGCCGCCGCTACGGCTATAGATCGCCGTGTTGATGCCGATCAGCTGCCCTCCCATGTTGACCAGCGCGCCCCCGGAATTGCCGGGGTTGATGGCGGCGTCGGTCTGGATGAAGAAGCTGGAATCGGAGACGCCGATATGGCTGCGCGCCACCGCCGAAATGATGCCGCTGGTGGTGGTCTGGCCGACCCCGAACGGATTGCCGATCGCCAGCACCAGGTCGCCGACCTCGAGCGCGTCGGAATCGCCGATGGCGATCACCGGGAACGGCTTGTCAGAAGAAATCTTGAGCACGGCGAGGTCGAGCGTCTCATCCTTGAGCAGCACCTTGCTGTCGAATTCGCGCCCGTCGGCGGTCGCGACCTTGACCTGGTCAGCGTCCTTGACGACATGGAAATTGGTGACCACGACGCCGGTGGGATCGACCAGCACCCCCGAACCGAGCGAAGACTGCGCGCGCGGCTGCGAGCGCCCGAAGAACTCCTCGAAGAACGGATCGCCGTCGAAGGGCGACGTCACCTTGGCGGTCTGCGAGGCGTAGACATTGACCACGGCCGGGGCCGTCTGCTTGACCAGCGGCGCGAAGGACAGCTGTACCTCCTCGCGGCCGAACGGCACGCGCTTGTCGGGGCCAGAAGTGGCGTTTTCGCCTTCGACGCCATGCAGCAGATCGGTCAGTACGTCGGACAGACCAGGATCTGGCTTGGTCTCCTCCGCCAGCGCGTGCCTGGCCGCCGGGACGATGGCCAACGCCATCAAGGCGCAGATCAGAACAAGGGACAGCCGTTTAACGCGCATTCCGAATCCTCCAAGTCGGGCGCCATTGTCCTGACGATTGTGCAAAATGAAAGGCTAAGCCGCTGAAATCCGATTATTTTGGGTAGTCGCCGCAAAAACCGGTGACAAAACCCCTACCAGCCCTGCCCGGCACCTTCGGAAACAGAAAAGGGGCCCGCAGGCCCCTTTGAACTTCACAGAAAAACCGAAGCTTATGCAGCTGCGGCTTCCTCTTCGGTGCCTTCGGCCTCGATGCGGGCGCGGTCGCCGGCGCCCTTGGCCGAGGTGTCGCGGTCGACGAATTCGATGACGGCCATTGCGGCATTGTCACCATGGCGGAAGCCGGCCTTCATGATGCGCAGATAGCCGCCGTTGCGGGTGGCATAACGTGGCGCGATGGTATCGAACAGACGCTTGACGACGCCTTCATTGCCGATCTGGGCAATCACCTGCCGGCGGGCATGCAGGTCGCCGCGCTTGCCGAGCGTCACCAGCTTCTCGACGATCGGCCGCAGATCCTTCGCCTTCGGCAGCGTGGTGAGGATCTGCTCGTGCTCGATAAGCGACACGGCAAGGTTGGCAAACATCGACTTGCGATGGCTGATGCTGCGGGCGAACCGGCGGCCTTTAAATCCGTGGCGCATGGCTCTTCTCCTTCATTGCGGGTTCAAGAGGCCTGAGCCTCAATATTGATCTTCGTAACGCTTGGCGAGGTCTTCGATGTTTTCCGGCGGCCAGTCCGGCACTTCCATGCCGAGATGCAGGCCCATTGCCGCCAGGACTTCCTTGATCTCGTTCAGCGACTTGCGGCCGAAGTTCGGGGTGCGCAGCATCTCGGCTTCGGTCTTCTGGATCAGGTCGCCGATATAGACGATGTTGTCGTTCTTCAGGCAGTTGGCCGAACGCACCGAAAGCTCGAGCTCGTCGACCTTCTTGAGCAGCGCCGGGTTGAAGGCAAGCTCGGTAACCTGTTCGGCGGCGACTTCCTTCTGCGGCTCGTCGAAATTGACGAACAGGCCGAGCTGGTCCTGCAGGATGCGAGCGGCGAAGGCCACCGCGTCCTCGCCCGAGATCGAACCGTCGGTCTCGATGGTCATGGTCAGCTTGTCATAGTCGAGAACCTGGCCCTCGCGGGTGTTCTCGACCTTGTAGGAGACCTTCTTGACCGGCGAATACAGGCTATCGACGGGGATCAGCCCGATCGGCGCGTCCTCGGCGCGGTTGCGGTCGGCCGGCACATAGCCCTTGCCGGTGTCGACGGTGAATTCCATACGGATTTCAGCGCCTTCGTCCAGCGTGCAGATGACGTGGTCGGGATTGAGGATCTCGACGTCGCCAACCGTCTGGATGTCGCCGGCGAGAACCGCACCCGGTCCCTGCTTGCGTACGACCATGCGCTTGGGGCCGTCGCCTTCCATACGGATGGCGATTTCCTTGATGTTCAAGACGATGTCGGTCACATCCTCGCGGACGCCGGCGATGGACGAGAATTCATGCAGAACGCCATCGATCTGCACGGCGGTCACAGCCGCGCCACGCAGCGAAGACAGAAGCACGCGGCGCAGCGCGTTGCCGAGGGTGAGGCCGAAGCCGCGCTCGAGCGGCTCGGCGACCAGCGTGGTCAGCGTCTTCTTCTTCGACGAGAACTCGATCTTGTTCGGCTTGATCAGTTCTTGCCAATTTTTCTGGATCATAGTGCTTTCCTTCCGTTGTCCCGCCACCATCCAATCGTGGCGGGCGACCTGGAATGCCGTGGAGGAGCGCCCTTGAGGCGCTCACGCGGCGTTCGGTAAATTCTTTAGACGCGGCGCTTCTTGCGCGGGCGGCAGCCATTGTGCGGGATCGGCGTCACATCACGGATCGAGGTGATGGTGAAGCCGGCTGCCTGCAGCGCGCGAAGCGCCGATTCACGACCAGAGCCGGGTCCACAGACCTCGACCTCGAGCATGCGCATGCCGTGTTCCTGGGCCTTCTTGGCAACATCCTCGGCCGCCATCTGGGCAGCGAACGGGGTCGACTTGCGCGATCCCTTGAAGCCCTGGGCTCCGGCCGACGACCAGGCAATGGAATTGCCCTGCGCGTCGGTGATGGTGATCATCGTGTTGTTGAAGGTCGAATTGACGTGGGCAACGCCCGACGAAATGTTCTTGCGTTCGCGACGGCGAACACGAGCGGCTTCCTTGGCCATGATAGTCCTTTCAGTTGATCTCTACACCGCCGTAATGCCAGCGGCTCCACCAGGGAGAAGGCAGCAGGGGAATATGGCAGTAGGGGAATATGTCTGCCGTTCCTATTGCCTTACTGCCCTACTGCCTTACTGCCCTAAATTACTTCTTCTTTCCGGCAATCGACTTAGCCGGGCCCTTGCGGGTGCGCGCATTGGTATGCGTGCGCTGACCACGAACCGGCAACGAGCGGCGGTGACGCAGGCCGCGGTAGCAGCCGAGGTCCATGAGCCGCTTGATGTTCATCGACACTTCGCGGCGCAGATCGCCCTCGACCTGATAGTCGCGGTCGATGGTCTCGCGGATCTGCAGCACTTCCGCGTCGGTCAGCTGGTTGACGCGACGCTCGGCCGGGATGCCGACCTTGTCGACGATCTCCTGGGCGAACTTCTTGCCAATGCCGTGAATGTATTGAAGCGCAATGACGACGCGCTTGTTGGTCGGAATATTGACGCCGGCTATACGAGCCATGTTCTTCTCTTCTCCATATAGGCCGGGCGAGCCGGCGCTTCAAGTTGCCCCGCGTCCGGTGGAGGCCGGCCCTTGCGGGAGTTTCCAGTTCAAAGCGGCCTGCCTTGCCCTTGCGGACAAGCAAGCCTCATGCCTGATAGGAAGACGGGCCGCCATACCCCAGCGGACCGCTCCAGTCAAGCGCAATCGTTCGAGTCTCTAGCCGGCCGCCTGGCCAACTTTCCGGGTCGTCGCCCTGAGCACCGCCTCGATCTGCTGCGTCACCGCATCGATGTCGGCCATGCCATCGACGCCCCTGAGCTTGCCCTTGGCGTAGTAGTAGCCGATCAGCGGCGAGGTTTTCTTGTAATATTCCCTCAAGCGTTCTTCGAACACCGCTGGACTGTCGTCCTTGCGCACCGGCATGCCTGCGGCCTTGGCTTCTTCGGCGCGCTTGACGATTCGGCCAACCAGCGCCTTGTCGTCGACGACAAATTCGATGACCGCGTCTAGCTCCAGTCCGCGATCCGACAGCATTTCCTCAACGGCGTCCGCTTGCACCAGTGTTCGGGGATACCCGTCAAGGATGAAGCCGTTTGCACAATCAGCTTGATCGATACGCTCGGCAACGATGGCGTTGACGATAGCGTCGGACACCAGTTCGCCAGCGTCCATCACCGCCTTGGCGCGCTTGCCGACTTCGGTGCCGGCCTGGACAGCAGCGCGCAGCATGTCACCCGTGGAAAGCTGTGGGATGCCGTGTCGTTCTACCAGTCTTAGTGCTTGTGTCCCCTTGCCCGCCCCCGGCGGTCCAAGCAATATCAACCTCATCTGGCCTTTTTCCCCCCGCGCAGCTTCGACTTCTTGATCAGGCCCTCATACTGGTGCGCGATCAGGTGACCCTGAATCTGCGCCACCGTATCGAGCGTTACACTGACCACGATCAGGAGCGAAGTGCCACCAAGGTAGAACGGTACGCCAGTCGCTGAAATCAGGAACTCAGGCAGCAGACACACCAGCACCAGATAGATGGCGCCGACGACGGTGATGCGGGTGAGCACATAGTCGATATAATCCGCAGTGCGCTCGCCCGGACGGTAGCCCGGGATGAAGCCCGAATGCTTCTTGAGCTGGTCGGCGGTGTCCTTCGGATTGAAGACGATCGCTGTATAGAAGAAGGCGAAGAACACAATCATCGCCGCGTAGAAGGCCATATAGAGCGGCTGGCCGTGGCCGAGCGCCGCCAGGATAGTGCTGGCCCATGCAGGCATATTGGTGGTCTGCGAGAACCCGGCAACGGTCGCAGGCAGCAGCAGCAGCGACGAGGCGAAGATCGGCGGAATGACGCCGGAGGTGTTGAGCTTAAGCGGCAGATGCGAGGTATCGCCCTGGAACATGCGATTGCCGACCTGGCGCTTGGGATACTGGATCAGCAGGCGGCGCTGGGCGCGCTCGAAGAAGACGATCAGCGCAATGACGATGATGGCCAGCACGATGATTGCCAGGATCAGGCCGGTCGACAGGGCGCCGGTGCGGCCAAGCTCCAGCGTGCCAGAGATGGCGCGCGGCAGGCCGGCGACAATGCCGGAGAAGATGATCAGCGAAATGCCGTTGCCGATGCCGCGAGCGGTGATCTGCTCGCCAAGCCACATCAGGAACATGGTGCCGCCGACCAGCGTGACGACGGTAGAGATGCGGAAGAACATGCCGGGATCGTTGACGATGCCGTTGCCGCCCTCAAGCCCGACCGAAATGCCGTAGGCCTGAACCAGCGCCAGAAGCACGGTGCCGTAGCGCGTGTACTGGTTGATGATCTTGCGACCCTGCTCGCCTTCCTTCTTCAGCGCTTCCAGCGACGGAATGACTGAGGTCATCAGCTGCATGATGATGGAGGCCGAGATATAGGGCATGATGCCGAGGGCAAAGATCGCCATGCGCTGCACGGCGCCGCCGGCGAACATGTTGAACATGCCGAGCACGCCCTTGCTTTGCGACGAGAAGGCCTGGGCGAAAGCGTCGGGATTGATGCCGGGCAGCGGGATGTAGGTGCCAAGGCGGTAGACGAGCAGCGCGCCGATGGTGAACCAGATGCGCTTCTTCAGATCCTCGGCTTTGGCGAAGGCCGAAAAATTCAGATTCGAGGCTAGTTGTTCAGCAGCCGAAGCCATGCCTGATTCTCCGCTTGGTCACGCTCGATGCCCGCAGCTCAGGCGGCGCGTGTCACCGAAGCTCACGAGATAAGCTCCGGACTGCAAACATGCAAGCGGCCGCGTTGATGCGGCCGCCACATCTGTCGGATCAAAGCACGACCGAAGGCAAAACCGAATTCCACCTTTGCCGAACGTGCTTCAAATTGCCGTTACTCGGCGGCTGCCTTCTCAGGCAGCTTCACCGAACCGCCGGCCTTTTCGATCTTCTCGATCGCGGCCTTGGAGGCTCCGGCCACGTCGAAGGCAAGCTTGGCCTTGATGTCGCCGTCCGAAAGGATGCGCACGCCGTCCTTGACCCGACGGATGACGCCGGCCGCAACCAGCGCCTCGGCCGTCACAACAGTCTTAGCGTCGAGCTTCTTGGCATCAAGCGCCGCCTGGATGCGGGCCAGCGACACGACGGTGAAGCTCTTGGCGAAGATATTGTTGAAGCCGCGCTTCGGCAGGCGGCGGTAGAGCGGCATCTGGCCACCCTCGAAGCCGTTGACGGCGACGCCAGAGCGCGCCTTCTGGCCCTTGACGCCGCGACCGGCGGTCTTGCCCGAACCGGAACCGATGCCACGGCCGAGACGCTTCTTGGAATGCGTCGCGCCGTCCTTGTCACGCAGATCGTTGAGTTTCATCTGGGTTCTCCTGCGCTTTGGCTCAGCCCTCGTCCACGACGCGGACGAGATGCTGGACGGCAGCGATCATGCCGCGCACCGAGGGCGTATCCTCCAGCGTGCGCTGCTTGTGCATCTTGTTGAGGCCGAGGCCGACCAGCGTTGCGCGCTGCTCCTTCGGCCGGCGGATCGGCGAACCGATCTGCTCGACGGTGATGGTCTTGGTTGCTTTCTTGGCCATGGTCAGATCCCCTGGTCAGCGTCGACTATTCTTCAGCCGCAACGGCGGTGCCGCGGCGGGCCTGAAGGGTCGAATACTTGATGCCGCGCGCGGCAGCCACATCCTTCGGATGCATCTGGCTCTTCAGCGCGTCGAAAGTGGCGCGAACCATGTTGTAGGGGTTCGAAGAACCCATCGACTTGGCGACCACGTCATGCATGCCGAGCGTCTCGAAAACGGCGCGCATCGGGCCGCCGGCGATGATGCCGGTACCTTGCTTGGCAGCGCGCAGCAGAACACGTCCCGCGCCCCAGCGTCCCTCGACATCATGGTGCAGCGTGCGGCCCGAGCGCAGCGGCACGAAGATCATGTCGCGCTTGGCCGATTCGGTCGCCTTGCGGATCGCCTCCGGCACTTCGCGAGCCTTGCCGTGACCGAAGCCGACGCGGCCCTTCTGGTCGCCGACGACGACGAGTGCCGCAAAGCCGAAGCGCCGGCCGCCCTTGACGACCTTGGCTACACGGTTGATGTGGACGAGCTTGTCGACCATGCCGTCGTCGCGCTCTTCGCGATCACGGCCGCGGCCGCCATCCCTACGTTCCTGTGCCATATCCTGTTCCTTGTTTTTTTCCGGAAGCACGGTTGATGATGATATCCGGCGCCTCTGTGGGTCGCCGGGGGCGAATTTCGTTTTTAGAAGCTCAGACCACCTTCACGGGCAGCCTCGGCCAGCGCCTTGACGCGGCCGTGGTAGATGTAGGCGCCGCGGTCGAAGACGACTTCCTTGACGCCGGCCTTCGAGGCACGCTCGGCGATCAGCTTGCCGATGGCGGCTGCAGCCGCGGTGTCGGCGCCGGTCTTGAGCGAGCCCTTGAGCTCCTTCTCGAGCGTCGAAGCAGCCGCGATGGTGTGGCCCTTGGCGTCGTCGATCACCTGGACATAGATGTTCTTCGACGTGCGATGGACCGACAAGCGCGGACGATCGCCGGCAACCTTCTTGATCTGGCGGCGGACGCGCTGGGCGCGGCGTTGGGTGGATTCTTTCGAGCCCATGATATCAGTTCCTTGCCTTCAAAAAACGGGGGCAACCATATGCGGTAGGACGAGCCTCCCGCGGCCGCTCCCCGCGGCGTTAAGATTACTTCTTCTTGCCTTCCTTGCGGACGATCTTCTCGCCAGCATAGCGAACGCCCTTGCCCTTGTAGGGCTCGGGGCTGCGATACTCGCGGATCTCGGCGGCAACCTGGCCGACCTGCTGCTTGTCGATGCCGGTCACGGTGATTTCCGTCGGCTTCGGCACCGAAATCGTCACGCCCTGCGGCGTCTCGTAGACGACGTCGTGGCTGAAGCCGAGCGCCAGCTGCAGGTTCTTGCCCTGCATGGCGGCGCGATAGCCGACGCCGGTGATCTCGAGCTTCTTTTCGAAGCCGTCCTTGACGCCCTGCAGGATGTTGACGATCTGCGTGCGCGACATGCCCCATTTGGAGCGGGCGGTCTTGGTCTGGTCGCGCGGCTGGACAGCGATCTCGCTGCCTTCCATCTTGACCAGCACTTCGTCGTTCACCACGAACTTCAGCTCGCCCTTCGGACCCTTCGCCGTCACGGTCTGGCCGTTGACGGTCGCGGTCACGCCCTGCGGCAGCGAAACGGGTTTCTTTCCAATACGAGACATTTTGTTGTCCTCGTCACTTCTCTTGTTTCAGGTCTCGGCTTTCGGGATTTGATCCCGAAAACCTGTTTCCAAGCGGGTCAAATACCAGATCAGAAGATCTGGCAGAGGATTTCCCCGCCGACATTCTGTTCACGCGCTTCGTGGTCGGCCATCACGCCCTTCGGCGTCGAAAGGATGGCGATGCCGAGGCCGTTGGCGACGTGGGGTATCGACTTGGCCGAAACGTAGACGCGGCGGCCGGGCTTCGAGACCCGGGCGATTTCGCGCACCACCGGCGCACCGTCGAAATACTTCAGCTCGATCTCGATTTCGGACTTGCCGTTGTCGAAGTCGGTCTGGCTGTAGTCGCGGATATAGCCTTCGGCCTTCAGCACGTCGAGGACGCGGGTGCGCAGGCGCGAGGCCGGCGTCGAAACGCTCGACTTCTTACGGCCATACGCGTTGCGGATGCGGGTCAGCATATCGCCGAGAGGATCGCTCAATGACATGTTATGTCCTCCTTACCAGCTCGACTTGACCAGGCCCGGGATCTGGCCGTTATTGCCGAGATCACGAAGCGCGATACGCGATACTTTGAGCTTGCGATAATAGGCACGCGGACGTCCGGTGACTTCGCAGCGGTTGCGGATACGGGTCTTGGCCGAGTTGCGCGGCAGCGCCGAAAGCTTCAGCTGAGCGCGGAAGCGCTCTTCCATCGGCTTGGACTGATCCATGATGATCGCCTTGAGCACCTTGCGCTTGGCAGCGAACTGGTCCGCAAGCTTGCGGCGCCTGTTGTTCTTCTCGACTGAGCTGGTCTTTGCCATTTCAGATTTTTCCTTTTCTCGCTGCCGTTACTGGCGGAAGGGGAAGTTGAAGGCCTTGAGCAATGCCCTGGCTTCGTCGTCCGTCTTCGCAGTCGTACAAACGATGACGTCCATGCCCCAGATCTGATCAACCTTGTCGTAGTTGATCTCCGGAAACACGATGTGTTCCTTGATGCCCATGGCATAGTTGCCACGGCCATCGAAGCTTTTCGGATTAAGTCCGCGGAAGTCGCGGACGCGCGGCAGTGCGATGTTCACGAGACGATCGAGGAACTCGTACATGCGTTCCTTGCGCAGCGTAACCTTGGCGCCGATCGGCATCTTCTCGCGGACCTTGAAGCCGGCGATCGAGTTGCGGGCGCGGGTGACGACGGCCTTCTGGCCGGCGATCATTGCAAGGTCTTCCGCCGCGATCGAAGGCTTCTTCGAATCGCCGGTCGCCTCGCCGACGCCCATGTTCAGAACGATCTTGTCGATGCGCGGAACCTGCATCTCGTTCTCGTAGCCGAACTGCTCCTGCAGCGCCTTGCGAATGGTCTCGTTGTAGACCTGCTTGAGGCGCGGCGTGTTCTGGGCAGTTGCCTGCTTGGTTTGAGCCTTAGCCATTGATGACTTCTCCCGAGCGCTTGGCGACGCGCACCTTCTTGCCGTCCTTCTGGAAGATGAAGCCGACGCGGGTCGGCTTGCCATCCTTGGGGTCGGCCAGCGCGATGTTCGACAGCTGGATCGGCGCTTCCTTGGTGATGATCCCGCCCTCTTGGGACTGGGACTGCTTCTGGTGACGACGGATCAGGTTGACGCCGCGCACCAGCGCGGTGTCATCCTTCGGCTGCACCGAAAGGACTTCGCCCGAACGGCCCTTGTCCTTGCCGGCCAGCACGACGACCTTGTCGCCTTTTCTAATCTTTTGCATTGGTCCGGCTCCTTACAGCACTTCAGGCGCGAGCGAGATGATCTTCATGTGGTTCTTGGCGCGGAGTTCGCGCGGAACCGGTCCGAAGATACGCGTGCCGATCGGCTCTTTCTTGTTGTCGACGAGAACGGCTGCGTTCTTGTCGAAACGGATCACGCTGCCGTCCGGGCGGCGGATGTCCTTGGCCGTGCGAACCACGACCGCCTTCATCACATCGCCCTTCTTGACGCGGCCGCGCGGGATGGCTTCCTTGATCGACACCACGATGATGTCGCCCACGGAAGCGTATTTCCGCTTCGAGCCGCCCAGCACCTTGATGCACATGACACGACGGGCGCCGGAATTATCCGCGACGTCGAGGTTTGTTTGCATCTGAATCATGACTGGCCGCCTTCTTCTTTTCTAACGGGACGGGTTTCTCACCCCTCCCCGGTCTGTCCAAAATTCGTTTCGTTGGCCCTGATCAGGCCTGGTCCGAAGACACCACGACCCAGCGCTTGTCCTTGGAAATCGGCTTCGATTCCTGGATGAACACCTGATCGCCGACCTTGTGGGCGTTGTTCTCGTCGTGCGCCTTGTACTTCTTGGTCATGCGCACGGTCTTCTTCATCACGGGATGCGTGAAGCGCCGTTCGACCTTGACGACAACCGTCTTCTCGTTCTTGTCGCTGACGACGGTGCCCTGCAGAATGCGCTTTGGCATGGTTTTCGTCCTTAAGCCTTCTTGGCCGCGGACTTTTCCGCAGCGATGGTCTTGATACGCGCAATGTCCTTGCGGACCTGCCTCACGCGCGCGGTCTTCTCAAGCTGGCCGGTGGCCTTCTGGAAGCGCAGGTTGAACTGCTCCTTCTTCAGGCTGGCCAGGTCGTCGGTCAGCTGGTCCTGGGTCTTGGTCCGGATGTCTTCGGCTTTCATGATCAGCCCGTCCTTATTCTGCGATGCGCTGTACGAAGCGCGTCCTGACCGAGAGCTTGGCCGCGCCGAGACGCAGCGCCTCACGGGCGGTTTCCTCGTTGACGCCGTCGATCTCGAACATGATGCGGCCCGGCTTGACGCGTGCCGCCCAGTAGTCGACCGCGCCCTTGCCCTTACCCATGCGGACTTCGGTCGGCTTCGACGTCACCGGCACGTCCGGGAAGATACGGATCCACACGCGGCCGGCACGCTTCATCTCGCGGGTGATCGCGCGGCGGGCCGCCTCGATCTCACGCGCGGTGACGCGGTTCGGCTCAAGCGCCTTCAGCCCGAAACCACCGAAATCCAGGTTGGTGCCGCCCTTGGCGGTACCGTGGATGCGGCCCTTGAACTGCTTGCGGAACTTTGTGCGCTTTGGCTGCAGCATCGTTCTAACTCCAAATTCCTAAATGTCTTACGCGTTTTCGCGACGGCGACCGCGTTCGCGCTCACCACCACCGCCATGCGCATGATCGCCCTCGGTGGCGCGGCGCTCCGAAGCCATCGGGTCGTGCTCGAGGATCTCGCCCTTGAACACCCAGACTTTGACGCCGCAGATGCCGTAGGCCGTATTCGCCTCGGCCGTGCCGTAGTCGACGTCGGCACGCAGCGTATGCAGCGGCACGCGGCCTTCACGATACCATTCCATGCGCGCGATCTCGGCGCCGCCGAGACGGCCGGCGCAGTTGATGCGGATGCCTTCGGCGCCGAGGCGCATCGCCGACTGCACGGCGCGCTTCATGGCGCGGCGGAACGCGATGCGGCGCTCGAGCTGCTGGGCGATCGACTGGGCGACCAGGGTCGCGTCGATCTCCGGCTTGCGCACCTCGACGATGTTCAGATGCGTCTCGGACTTGGTCATCTCCATCAGCTTCTTGCGAAGCTTCTCGATGTCGGCGCCCTTCTTGCCGATGATCAGGCCCGGACGCGCCGCATGGATGGTGACGCGGCACTTCTTGTGCGGACGCTCGATCACGACCTTCGAGATCGCAGCCTGCTTGAGTTCCTTCTCAAGATATTTGCGGATCTTGATATCCTCGTGCAGCAGCTTGCCGTACTCGCCGGTGTTCGCGAACCAGCGCGAATCCCAGGTGCGGTTGATGCCGAGACGCAGACCGATCGGATTGACTTTCTGGCCCATTATGCGGCCTCCCCTTTTTCTTCGACTTCACGAACGACGATCGTGAGGTGCGAGAACGGCTTCTCGATACGGCTGGCGCGACCACGGCCACGGGCATGGAACCGCTTCATGACGATCGACTTGCCGACATAGGCTTCCGCCACAATCAGCGCATCGACGTCGAGGTCGTGGTTGTTTTCCGCGTTGGCGATCGCCGATTCCAGCGTCTTCTTGACCGTGCCGGAAATCCGCTTGGCCGAGAATTCGAGGTCGGAAAGCGCTGTCGCGACCTTCTTGCCGCGGATCAGCGCGGCAACCAGGTTCAGCTTCTGCGGGCTGATACGGATCGTGCGCAACACGGCGCGCGCTTCGTTGTCAGCAAGCCTGCGCGGAGCTTTGGCCTTGCCCATGATTATTTCCTCTTCGCCTTCTTATCCGCGCCGTGACCGTAATAGGTCCGGGTCGGAGCGAATTCACCGAACTTGTGACCGACCATGTCCTCGTTCACCGAGACGGGAACGTGCTTCTGGCCGTTGTAAACACCGAAGGTGAAGCCGACGAACTGCGGCAGGATGGTGGAGCGGCGGCTCCACATCTTGATCACCTCATTGCGACCACCTTCACGAACCTTGTCCACCTTCTTCAGAAGGTAGCCGTCGATGAAGGGGCCTTTCCAAATCGAACGAGTCACTTGGCGTTACCTCTTCTTAGCTCTTGCGCTGATGGCGCGAGCGCAGGATGAACTTGTCGGTCGCCTTGTTGGACCGCGTCTTCTTGCCCTTGGTCGGCTTACCCCAGGGCGAAACCGGATGGCGGCCACCCGAGGTGCGGCCTTCGCCGCCGCCATGTGGATGGTCGACCGGGTTCATGGTCACGCCGCGATTGTGCGGACGTTTGCCACGCCACACGGTGCGGCCTGCCTTGCCGTCATTGATGTTGCCGTGGTCCGGGTTGGACACGGCACCGACAGTGGCCATGCAGGAGCCGTGGACGACACGCTGCTCGCCCGAGTTGAGGCGCAGGATCGCCATGCCCTGGTCGCGACCGACGAGCTGGCCATAACCACCGGCCGAACGGGCGACCTGAGCGCCCTTGCCGGGCTTCAGCTCGATATTGTGGACGATCGTGCCGACCGGCATCGAGGCCAGCGGCATCGCGTTGCCCGGCTTCACGTCGACCGATTCACCGGCCACGATCTTGTCGCCGGGAGCCAGACGCTGCGGGGCGATGATGTAGGACAGCTCGCCATCGTCATACTTGATCAGCGCGATGAAGGCGGTGCGGTTCGGATCGTACTCGATACGCTCGACCGTGCCGACGACGTCGAACTTGCGGCGCTTGAAGTCGATGATACGGTAGGTGCGCTTGTGACCGCCGCCGATGAAGCGGGCCGTGATGCGGCCGTAATTGTTGCGGCCGCCCGACTTGGTCAGGCCTTCGGTCAGGCCCTTGACGGGCTTGCCCTTGTAGAGGCCCGAGCGGTCGACGATGACCAGCTGACGGGTGCTCGGCGTTACCGGGTTGAATTTTTTCAGTGCCATTGTTCTGTCCTCGCGACCTTGCTCAGAGACCCGTCGCGACGTCGATCGACTGGCCGTCGGCCAGCGTCACAACCGCCTTCTTGACGTCGCTCTGGCGGCCGATCGTGCCGCGGAAGCGCTTGATCTTGCCCTTGCGGACAAGCGTGTTCACGGCCATCACCTTGACGCCGAACAGCGCTTCGACGGCGGCCTTGATTTCCGGCTTCGACGCCTTCTTGGCGACATTGAAGACGACCTGGTTCTGCTCGGAAGCCATGGTCGACTTTTCGGTGATCGCCGGCGAGACGATCACGTCGTAGTGACGAAGGTCGGTCATTTGAAGCGCTCCTCGAGAGCCTCGACGGCGGCCTTCGAAAGGACCAGCGTGCCGCGGCGCAGAATGTCGTAGACGTTGATGCCCTGGATGGGCAGCACGTCGATGTTCGGGATGTTGGTCGCCGCCAGCTTGAAATTCTTGTCAAGCTCGGCGCCGCCGATCACCAGGGCGTTGCTCAGGCCCAGCGTCGCGAAATTCGCGATCAGTGCCTTGGTCTTGGCCTCGGTCAGCTTCAGCTCGTCGATGATGATGATCGACGCGCTCTTGGCCTTGGCCGAAAGCGCATGCTTGAGACCGAGCGCGCGCACCTTCTTCGGCAGATCGTGCTCGTGGCTGCGCACGACCGGGCCGTGGGCCTTGCCGCCGCCGCGGAACTGCGGAGCGCGAGCCGAATGGTGACGGGCGCGGCCGGTACCCTTCTGCTTGTACATCTTGGCGCCGGTGCGGGCGATTTCCGCGCGACCCTTGGCCTTGTGGGTGCCCTGCTGCTTCTTGGCAAGCTGCCAGCGCACGACGCGCTGCAGGATGTCCTCGCGCGGATCAAGGCCGAAAATCTCTTCGGAGAGCTTCAGCTTGCCGGCGTCCTTGCCGCCAAGCGTTGTAATCTTGAGGTCCATTATTCCGCTCCCTCTGTGGCCTGGGCCTCGTTCTTGGCGGCACCATCGGTCGCAACGGCGCGGATCGCGGCGGGCTTCGGCGCATTGGCCGGAAGCGCTACCTTGGCCGCGTCGCGGACCAGGATCCATGCACCCTTCGAACCCGGGACCGCACCGCGGATCAGGATCAGGCCGCGATCGGCGTCGGTCGAGACGACCTCGACATTCTGCGTGGTGACGCGGGTGTCACCCATGTGGCCGGCCATATGCTTGCCCTTGAACACCTTGCCCGGATCCTGGCGCTGGCCGGTCGAGCCGTGTGTACGGTGCGACACCGAGTTGCCGTGCGTCGCGCGGCCGCCACCCATGTGGTGCCGCTTGATGACGCCCTGGAAGCCCTTGCCGATCGTGGTTCCCGTCACATCGACCTTCTGGCCGACGACGAAATGCTCGACGGTGATCTCGGCGCCGACATCGATCATGTTGTCGGCGGAGACGCGGAACTCGGCAACCTTGGCCTTCGGCTCGACGGAAGCGGTCGCGAAATGGCCGCGCATCGCCTTCGACGTGTTCTTCACCTTGGCAAGGCCAACGCCGAGCTGGACGGCGGTATAGCCGTTCTTCTCCTGCGTGCGCTGCGCCACGACCTGGCAGTTCTCCATCTGGAGAACAGTGACGGGAACATGTTCCCCGGCATCGTTGTAGATGCGGGTCATTCCCACCTTCTTTGCAATCACACCTGAACGCATCGGTTCAATTCCTTTAGAGTTCCCTGTCGGGGCTGTCGCCCCTCCACGCCTCTTGTTCCTTCAGAGTTCCGGGTCGCCCCGCTGACCTCTGGTTCCTTAGAGCTTGATCTCGACGTCGACACCGGCGGCCAGGTCGAGCTTCATCAAAGCATCGACCGTCTGCGGGGTCGGGTCGACGATGTCGAGCAGACGCTTGTGCGTGCGCATCTCGAACTGCTCGCGGCTCTTCTTGTCGACGTGAGGCGACCGGTTGACCGTGAACTTTTCGATCCGCGTCGGCAGCGGAATGGGGCCGCGGACGTTGGCGCCGGTGCGCTTGGCGGTCGACACGATTTCCCGTGTCGAGGCGTCGAGCACCCGGTGATCAAACGCCTTCAGGCGGATGCGGATATTCTGTCCGTTCATGCGTCACTTCCTTGTTCTGGCGCGGCGCGGGCGGCGCCCGCGACAGATCGGTTTAAGTCCAAATTACTCTTTGATGGTGACGACGATGCCGGCACCGACGGTGCGGCCGCCTTCACGGATGGCGAAGCGCAGCTTCTCTTCCATGGC